>DIHI01000111.1:38591-50699 GCA_002420085.1 Lysobacterales bacterium UBA5700
CGCGGCGAGATCGCCTGCCGGATCGTCCGCACCTGCCGCCGACTCGGCATCGCCACGGTTGCGGTCTACTCCGAGGCCGACGCCGACGCCCAGCACGCCCGGCTCGCCGACGAGGCCCACGCCATCGGTGGCCCGCAGCCGCGCGACAGTTACCTGCGCGCCGACGCCCTGATCGAAGTCGCCCGCGCCCGAGGCGCTCAGGCGATCCATCCCGGCTACGGCTTCCTGTCGGAGAACGCCGACTTCGCCGACGCCTGCGAACAGGCCGGACTGGTGTTCATCGGCCCGCGAGCGGCCTCGATGCGCAAGATGGGCTCCAAGGCCGGCGCCAAGGAACTGATGGCCAGCCATGGCGTCCCGGTCGTGCCCGGCTACACCGGCACCGACCAGGATCCCGGACGCCTGCAACTGGAGGCCGATGGCATCGGCTACCCGCTGATGATCAAGGCCGCCCACGGCGGCGGCGGCAAGGGCATGCGAATCGTGCGCGCCTCGACCGAGTTTGCCGCCGCCCTGGAGTCCTGCCAGCGCGAATCGGCCAATGCCTTCGGCCGTGATCGGGTGCTGCTGGAACGCTACATCGAATCGCCCCGGCATATCGAATTCCAGATCTTCGCCGACAGTCATGGCAACATCGTCCACCTGGGCGAGCGCGAATGCTCGGCCCAGCGCCGCTATCAGAAGATCATCGAAGAATCCCCCTCGCCCTTCCTGACCCCGGAACTGCGCGAACGCATGGGTGAGGCAGCGATCGCCGCCGGTCACGCCATCGACTACCGCAATGCCGGCACGGTCGAGTTCATCGTCGGTGCCGATGGCGGTTTCTACTTCATGGAAATCAACACGCGGCTACAGGTCGAACACCCGGTCACTGAATGCGTCACCGGCCTCGATCTGGTGGAATGGCAGCTTCGGGTCGCCGCCGGGCAACCGCTGCCTCTGACTCAGCAGGCGATTCGTCACCACGGCCACGCCATCGAAGTGCGGCTGTATGCCGAAGACCCGGATGCCGGCTTCCTGCCCGGCTCCGGGCGACTGGAAACCTTGCGCTTACCGCAAACCGGCGAACATGTCCGGCTGGACGGCGGCGTGATCGAAGGCGACACGGTCAGCATCTTCTACGATCCGATGATCGCCAAGCTGATCGTTCACGACCACGACCGTCCGAGCGCCCTGGCCCGCCTGCGCGAGGCATTGGCCGAAACCCGGATCGCCGGCCCGAAATCGAACGTCGCCTTCCTGGAGCGGCTGATCCGTCATCCGGTAGTGGTCGAAGGCCGGATCGACACCGGCTACCTCGATCGTCACCTCGATCAGGTGCTGTCCTCACCCCCGCTGCCCGGCGCGCTCGAACTGACAGCGGCGGCCACGGCAGCCCTGCTCCACGACGAGGCCGAAACCCGCGCCCAGGCTGCGCGCTCGTCCGACCCACACTCACCCTGGGCGATCGCCGATGGCTGGCGACTCGGTCATTCCGGTGAACGGCTGCTGGCATTCGAGCACGACGGCAGCCATACCCTGCTGCACGCCGCCGGCAGTGCTGGTCGCTATACCGTGCGCAGTGAGGATTTCACGGTCGATGTCACCGGCGCCCGATTGCAACACGGCTGGCTGTCGGCCCGCTTCGATGGCCAGGCGCGGCGCCTGCGCGCCGAGGCCGACCCGGACGAGGTCCATCTGCACGATGGCGAACGGCGCTGGCGTTTCCGGCGCAGCCCGGCGTTTCGTTTCGAGGGCGAGGCCAGTGGCGACAGCGACCGCCGCCTGCTGGCACCGATGCCTGGCCGAATCGTGCTGGTGCGCATCGCAGTCGGCGATCAGGTCGAGGCGGGTCAGGAGCTGATGGTGATGGAGGCCATGAAGATGGAACTCGCCCTGCGCGCCACCCGACCCGGCACGGTCGCCGAAGTCCGGGTGGCCGAAGGCGATTTCGTCGAAGCCGACGCCGTGCTGGCGGTCCTCGACTGATCGAACCCGACCGCCCGCCGGAGTCGAGCGGCCGAGCCGGCCGACGGCCTCAGAACCAGTCGGCCGCCATGGTGAATGCCGAATCCTCGGACTGCGCCACGATCCGGGCACAGTGTTCGACCGCCGGCAGTTCGTGCCGGAAGAAGAACCGGCAGGCATGCAGCTTGCCGCGCAGGAAATCGGCCTCGGCGCCCTCGACCCCCCTGGCCAGGCGACGCTGGGCCGCCACCGCCTGACTCAGCCAGGTCCAGGCGATCGCGACATGGCCGACCAGGGTCATGTACTGGCTGGCATTGGCCAGTCCGAGACGAACCTGACCCGCCATGAACTGACGACCCACGGCCGCCGTGGTTTCCCCGACCAGCACCAGATACCGGCGCAGGCTGGCCGCATGTTCGGCCAGGGCTTCGATGGCATCGGCCTCGGCAGCGGTCGCTTCGATCCGCGCCGACAACAGGCGCAATGCCGCACCGCGATCCTGGATCACCTTGCGACCCAGCAGGTCGAGCGCCTGGATGCCATTGGTGCCTTCATGGATGGCATTCAGACGATTGTCGCGGTAGTGCTGCTCGACCGGATACTCACGGGTGTAACCATAGCCGCCCAGCACCTGCATGGCCAGTTCGTTGGCCCGCAGGCACCAGTCCGATGACCACGCCTTGACGATCGGGGTCAGCAGTTCGAGCAGGGCGTCGGCACGCTGCCGGGCATCCGGATCCGACTCGCCGGCCCGCTCGTCGATCAGGCGCGACGTGAACAGGGCCAGGGCCAGGGCGCCCTCGACGTAGCACTTCTGCTGGAGCAGCATGCGCCGGACATCGGCATGCTCGATGATCGCGATGGGCGCCGATTCGGCATCCTTCTGATCGGGATGACGCCCTTGCAGGCGTTCCCTGGCATAGCCGAGCGAATACCGATAGCTGGCGACACCCAGCGCGATCGAACCGAGGCCGACCCCGATCCGCTCCTCGTTCATCATGTGGAACATGTGGGCCAGACCCTGGTTCGGCGTGCCGACCAGTTCACCCCGGCACTCGCCGCGCTCACCGAACGTGAGGAAGCAGTTGGCCGAGGCCCGATAGCCCATCTTGTGATTGAGACCGGCGACCTGGACATCGTTGTCGCCGCCGCGCCCGCCATTCTCGGTGATCCGATAGCGCGGCACCGCGAACAGACTGATGCCGCGAACCCCGGCCGGCGCATCGGGCAGGCGCGCCAGCACCATGTGGATGATGTTTTCGCCCATGTCGTGGTCACCGGCCGAGATCCACATCTTGGCGCCCTCGATCAGGTAGCCGCCGGCCCCGTCCGGCCGCGCGCGGGTGCGCAGATCGGCCAGCGACGACCCGGCCTGCGGCTCGCTCAGGCACATCGTGCCGAAGTAGCGACCTTCAAGGATCGGCTGCATGTAGCGCTGCTTCTGCGCCTCGCTGCCATGGGCGTCGAGCAGATTGGCGACCCCCTTGGCCAGGGCCGGATAGGCCGCGAAGCTCAGATTGGCGCAGGCGAATGGCAGGCCGTAGGCGGTTTCGATCAGATAGGGCAATTGCATGCCGCCGCGCTCGCTGTCGGCGGTGGCCGCCATGAAGCCGGCCTCGATGTAGGCCGCCATCGCGGCATGCAGTTCCGGGATCAATCGAACCTGGCCATCGACCAGTTCCGGCTCCCGACTGTCGCCCAATCGGTAGTGCGGCAGGAAGGTCTCGCGGGCAAGCTGTTCGGCCAGATCGATCACTGCATCGAAGGTTTCCCGGCTGTGCTCGCCATAGCGCGGGTAGCCGAGCAGATCGGTGGCACCGACCACATCGTAGAGCAGGAAATCGAGGTCGCGGCGATTGAAGAAGGCTGTGTCGGACATGGTGATCGCAGGTGGGTGACCGGCCTCAGGCCGGATGGGCGTGGCCGTGGCCGTCGGCTTCGAGTTCGACCCCGAGTCCGAGCACGACGCGATTGGCATAGCAGAAATAGCCGACCACCTGGTTGATCTCCAGGATCCGACCATCATCGAGGCCGGCGGCACGCAGATCCTGGATGTCGGCCTCGGTAATCGTTGCCGGAGCATGGGTCAAGCGGTCGGCATAGCGCAGCCCGGCCTGCTGGGCGGCATCGAACGGCGCCATCGGCAGCGGCTCGGCCAGGGCCGCCAGCATCGCCTCGGCCAGGCCAGGATCGCCGGCCTCACGACGAAGACCGGCGCTGTGGTGGGCCACGCAGTAGCCGCAGCCGTTGATCCGACTGACCCGAACACCGAGTGCCTCCAGGTAGACCTTGGGCAGGGCATTGCCGGCATGGTGGACAGCGGCCCGATACAGCGCCAGATGGCCATCCAGCGTGTGCGGTCGGAGACCGTGAACCGTGATGATGTTGTCCAACGGACCGGCTGCCGCCAACCGCTCGTACATCGTCCGCAGTCGTCCTTCAGCCTGCTCCAGGCCGATACTTTCGATCCAACTCACGCAGTAACTCCGTTCAGGTCGGCGGCAAGTCTACTTCTTCTTGCCCGACGTGCGGGTCGGCTCGGCGGGCGGCGCATCGGCAGACCGATGGTCACCGATGATCGACTTGGCGGGACAGACCGCGAACACCGGGCATTTGCGACAGCCGACGGCCAGGGCGACAGGACACAGCGTCATCTCGATTCTCCGACATCCGCGCCGACGGCCCGGAACAGATGCAAGCCTACCCGATTCCCGGCATCGATGGACCCCTGGCCCGGCCGTTGCTGCCGTGACGGCCGCTGGCGACAATGCCGATCGTTTCGACCGCAACCACCGCCAGAACCCGCCATGTCCAGATTGTCCGGAAAGATCGCCCTCATCACCGGTGCCGCGCGCGGCATCGGTGCCGCCATCGCCCGCGCCTTCGTCACCGAGGGCGCGCGCGTCCTGCTCACCGACATCCGCGACTCGGACGGCGAACGGACCGCCGCCGCACTCGGCAGCGCCGCACGCTATCGCCGGCTGGATGTCCGCCACGACCACGATTGGCGACAGGCCATGGCCGACGTGCTGCAACACGAACAGCGGCTCGACATCCTGGTCAACAATGCCGGCATCACCGGCTTCGAGGACGGCATCCGGCCACAGGATCCCGAGCATGTCGTCCTGGCCGACTGGCACGCCGTGCTGGCCACCAATCTCGACGGTGTCATGCTCGGCTGCAAGCATGCGATCACCGCGATGCGCCGACACGGCAGCGGCTCGATCGTCAATATCGGCTCCCGCTCCGGCGTGGTCGGCATCCCCGCTGCCTGCGCCTATGCCGCCAGCAAGGCCGGGGTTCGCAACCACACCCGGTCGGTCGCCCTGTACTGTGCCGAGCAGGGCCTGGCGATCCGCTGCAATGTCATCCAGCCGGCCTCGATCCTGACCCCGATGTGGGAGCCCCTGCTCGGCGACGGACCGGATCGCGAAACCCGCATGCGCGAGTACACCCGCGACACGCCGCTCGCTCGGTTCGGACGAGTCGATGAAGTCGCCGCCCTGGCGGTCTATCTGGCCGGCGATGAGTCGGCCTACATGACCGGTAGCGAGCTCACCCTCGATGGCGGCATGCTGGCCGGCACGGCGGTTCCGCCCCCAGCACCACCGGGGCACTGACCGGCGCCCGACATGTCGGGCGACATGTCCGAGCAGCGATGCCGACATGTCGGCTGGTACGGCCGGTCGGCCAGACTCGACCAAAACCTGCGGTCGGGCCCCACTGTCAGGCCATCCGGTGAGGTTGCGGAGGCGAATCGGCGATCGACGACAGGCTGGCACGAAACCTGCTGAACCCCCTGTGCCGCGCCGCGATCACCCGGATCGCGTCAGCCGTCCCCAGGAGGTTCAGACATGTTTCGACCGATCGCTCTGGCCATCGCAGCCGCCCTGATCGCAGGGTGTGGCTCCGATACCGACCGGCCACCCGGTAATGACCCGCAACCGTCACCCGCTCCGGCACCGGCTCCGACACCCGCTCCCACCCCGAGCCCGACCGCATGCAGCGCCGACCCGGCCTGGTTCCCGGTGACTGCCTTCCCGGACGGCAATGCCTTCCCGAACAGCAACAACTGCGATTTCCACCAATGGTCCTGGCAGATGTTCCTCTGGCTGCGCGAACCGGCCAGTACTGAACCAGGCAGCGCGCTCAACTTCGAGACCTTCGCCAATCCGAATGCCGTACTGCGGCCCGGTGGCCCAGGCGATACCCCCTACCCCGGTCGGACGGCCGACCAGGGCAGCCAGATGCTGGCCAGGGCTGCGAAATCGGCGAGCACGGTGGATGCCGATGACATCTTCCAGGCCGGCGCCGGCAATCGCATCCTGATCGACCAGGCCGGCAATGTCGTCTATTACACCGGTCTGCTGAACCAGACATTCTGGGACTTCGTGGTGGACAACCAGTTGTATGACCTGTCCGCCCTGCAATCGATCGCCAGCGGCACCGATTTTCCGGTCAACACCATCGAGCTGAAGGTGTCCTGGCGCATTGCCGCCACCTACGACAGCACCGGCGCACTCGAAACCACCTACATCGCCAACGCCGACAGCCAGTTCTACACCACCCGCGCCACCGTCCCGGTGGTCGAGGTGGTCGATGGCACGATCACCGACAACACCGGCAAGACCCAGGACGCCCTGCTGGCCATGGTCGGCATGCATGTGGTCGGAGTCGTCAAGGACCATCCGGAATTCATCTGGGCGACCTTCGAGCACAAGGCCAATGCACCGGACTGCGCGGTGCTGCCGGCCGGGGCAACCAATTCCGGCACCGGCCTGCCCTGGTCGTTCTACACCCCGAACACCCCGGTCACTGTCCAGAACCAGTTCGACGGCAATACCCCGCTGGCGGTGGTCAGCATCTGTCGGCAGGTGCCCTGGGGCGGCGGCGATGATCAGAACATCGCCAACATCCAGAACCTGAACGCCAGCGTGGCACCGCATCTGGCCGGCACGGTCTGGGCCAACTATCAGTTGATCGGCGCGGTCTGGACCACCGGTGATGACGACATTCCCGGCCCGAACGGCGCCCCGATGCAGGCCGGCGACCGGCAACTCGGCTCGCTCGATCTGGCCAACACCACGATGGAGACCTTCACCCAGGACGCCAACTGCTTCGCCTGCCACAACGGCGGAGTCCACACCGTGACAGTGACCGGTGGAAATCAACCGCCATCCGGCCAGATCGTTGCTGCCAAGCACCTCGATCTGTCGCATTTCATCGTCAACTACCAGGCGGCCCAGCAAGCCGCTTCCGGCAGCGAGTGAAGGGGAATCGCATGAGCACACCAAGCTTCCGCATCCATCCGGCGATCGGCTTCGCGCGGGTCGGCAACAGCCCCGAGTTCTACCTGGAGCCGGTCACCCCGGCCGCCCTGCCCGTCCCCGGCAGCAGCCTGACCGGCGGCCTGCCGGTCAAGCCCGGCACCGAGGACACGCCGATCGATTCCAGCGATCTGCGTGATGCCAGCGGCGCGCTCAAGCGTCAAGCCGCTCGGTTCCGCATTTACGCCTATCCCGAGCAGGCCAGCGAAACCTGGCCACTCGGGGTGGCCGGCTCGGAGATCATCATCGGCAGTCAGATCAACGGCCGGACCGTGACCGACATCGTCTGGATGGTCCACCTGGCCAACAAGAAGGCCAACTGGTACACCATCCCCGAAAACAACGGCATCGGCGCCTACACCAATGGCGCCGTGCCGCCGTTGCGCAATCCCCAGGACGGTCCCGACCTCGCGATCAGCCAGCGCCTGGCCACCCTGGTGATCGATCCGGGTCCGCGCACCGTGCGCGGCGCCAATGCCGCCGCGACCGCGTTCGACCAGGCCACCGAAGCCAGCTACTGGCAGGACGGGGTCGGAGTGACCCCCTTGCCGAACTACCCGAAATCCTTCCCTGGCGATCACTTCCAGAACATGGAATGCCCCGATGGAGCGATCGACACCCTGGGCGAACTGCAAACCGATGGCCAGGGCCGGCTGCTGGTGATCGGCGGCTACGGCCGTGCCTGTGGCCGGATCCAGGCCAGCACCGGCCAGCCGTTCCCGCTCGACAGCGACATCGACAACGACGGCTGGTTCGACGATGCCAGCGACGGTCCGGTGTTCGCCACCCTGGTGTTCGACGACGGCTCGACCCAGACCGTCCAGGGCCATGCCTGGGTCACCGCCACCGATCCCGCCTACGCACCGCAGACGCTCAATTCGGTCTCGCTGTGGGACGACATTCAGGACATCTGGGTGCGGCACATGGCCCTGCGACCCGATCTGTTCGCCGACGGTCGCTTCAACAGCAGTTACGCGCCCTCGTTCGACGACGAAATTTTTCCGATCTTTCGCTCGGCGGCGATGCAGCAGTGGAACACCAACCTCAACCTCACCGGCAGCGTCTCGCACGCCTCGGTCGATACCATCACCGCCAGCGACGACCCGGCCAATACCCTGCTCGGCGGGCTCGGCTTCATCCGCAACCCGAACGACCCGAATCAAGCCAGTGATGGTCGGCGCATGCCACTGGCCCTGGGCGATGCCGGCGAGCCCTTCCTGTCCCTGCGCAAGACCCAGTATTTCTTCCTGCAACAGTGGAACGCAGGTAAGGCCGATGGCAGCGCCACCCTGCAACTCGGTCCTGGCGAACAACTCGACCGAAATTCCCTGGTGAACTGCCTGGGTGGCCGGTTCAGTCCGGGCATCGACCTCACCTTCATCGTCCGCGACCCGGCGCTGTACGTGCAGGACTGGCAGACCTCGGGAACCGGCCCGTTCCGGATCAAGCCGAAACCGCTGAACTACGCCGCAGCCACATCCGGGCAGCCATTCCTGGGCGTCGGCTACACCCCGGACATCGTCAACAACCCGCTCGGCGACAAACAGCCGATCGACAGCAATTCGGACAGTCCTGGCCTGGAGCCGGGCGATGCCTCCAAGTTCATGGCCCTGCCCTGGCACACCGACTACAACTCCTGCGCCACCCATTCGCCCTCGCCCTCGGTGCCATTCAACAACCTGCTGTACTGGTCCTGGCCGGCGCAGCGGCCGGTCGCGGTCTACGCCGCCAAGGATGTCCAGGGCGACCAACTGCCGGCCCAGCGCTTCTCGGTGCGCGGACCGGGTACCCAGACCGTACCGTTCGACCCCGCAGAGGTGGGTCGCTTCCAGCAGCGCATCGAAATGGTCGAATCCTGGCACAAGCTCGGCGTGGTCGTGCAGGGCACGGCCGTGGCCGACAGCGAGGGCGGCCCGTTCAACGCCGCCTGGTATCTCGAAGTGCAGAGCCAACTCGAAGACGGCGGCGATCCGGTCCAACCCTGGCCCAACACGGTGGCCGCCGGTGTCGGCCAATAAGCCCGGCGATGACAGGCTGGCCGTCGCCGTGATCGGCGGCGGCCCGGCCGGCTGTGCGGCCGCCCTCGGCCTGGCCCGCGCCGGGATCGAGCGCGTGGCACTGTTCGAGGCCAGCCCGAGCGCGCGCAGCAAGCTCGGCGAGAGCCTGCCCCCCGACGCCCGACCGCTGCTGCGCAGCCTGGGCGTCTGGGACTCGTTCGTCGAACAGGGGCACGCCCCCTGCCTCGGCAATTGCTCGGCCTGGGGCGGCGACAGCCTCGGCTACAGCGACTACGTCATGCATCCGCTCGGACCCGGTTGGCATCTCGACCGGCAGCGGTTCGAATCCTGGCTGCTCGACCAGACCGCCCAGGCCGGAATCGGAGTCGAACTCGGCACCCGTCTGGTCGCCATCACCCGCACCGACCATGGCTTTCGACTCGACCTGCGTGGCCCGAACGGCCCGGTGCAACGGCACGCACGCCACGTCATCGATGCCACCGGCAGCAATGCCCGAGTCGCTCGCCTGCTCGGCGCCGATCGCCGATGGCTGGACCGACTGTTCTTCACCTACGGCTATTTCGTGCCACCACCCGACACGGCGGTCAACCGGCTGACCCTGGTGGAAGCCGTACCGGATGGCTGGTGGTATCGCGCCGCCCTGCCGGACGGCCGCCTGGCCCTGGCCTTGGCCTGCGAGCTTCAAACCCTGCGCGAGCAACGCCTCGACCGCTGGCAGCCCTGGCTGAATCACCTCGCCCAGACCCGACACGCCGCCACCGGCCTCGCCGGCAGCCTGTTCCTGAAGGACGCCATGACCACCATGGCCGCACCCAGCTTCCGCCTGGAACCGGCGATCGGCGACGGCTGGCTGGCGGTCGGCGATGCCGCTGGCGCATTCGACCCACTGCTGGCGCGCGGCATCGCCAAGGCGCTGGAGGACGGGCTGGAAGCAGCACAGGTGGTCGCCCGCTGGTTGCAGCAGGGCGAGTGCGATCCGGCCGCAGAGTACGCCAGCCTGCTGGCGGCGCGCTTCCAGACCATGGTGTTCCTGCGCAAACGCTTCTACGCGATCGAACAGCGCTGGCCGGATGCGCCGTTCTGGCAGGCCCGTCGGCGCGCGTCCAGTGGCGTGACTGCGCTGCGAACGGAGCGCGCCAAGCCGATTCCATCGGGCAGCGATTCCAAGCCGGTGTTGCGCCAGGCAATGCCCCGGCCAGCCGAACGCCGATGATCGACCTCGCACCTGCCCCCATTGATTCGATGTCAACCGACATCGCAGCGACCGGTCAGCCGACAACGACCGATTTTCATCACCCACGAACAACCGATCACCGGAGAGCACAGACATGAACCGAATCACCAACACCGGCCTCGCCGCCGCGATGACCCTCGCCATGGCACTCGACTCCAGCCCACTGCACGCCGAGACCGCCGCCCTGAACTATGTCGATAACGGCTGCTCGATCTCGCCAACCGAATTCAGCACCTGGTTCGCATCCGGAAGCCTGAACGACAACGGCATGGTCAAGTTTGCCGACAGCGTCGGCTTCCCCACCGACAACAGCAAGTGCGATTTCTACAAGTGGGCACACCAGATGTTCCTGTGGATCACCTCGCCGGCAGGTGGCGGCATCGTGCTCGACTCGCCGGTGTTCTACGACGTCAACTTCACCAACACTGGCGCCGTCTACATCCCCAACACGCTGGGCGTCACTGGCAATGCCTTCGCCCTGCGCGGCACCAAACCGCAGAACTTCCAGCCCGGCGGCCAGGCCGGTGGCAGTGACACCCTGCTCTCGCTGAATGGCTCGCTGGTCTATTTCGGCGTCCATGCCAACGACGTCTATGCCTGGTTCAACACGGCCGTCAGCAATGGCGCCCTGCCGAGCAGCGCACCCTTCCCATCGAATCCAGCGGAGCTGAACAGCATCGTCCAGTATGCCGCCCAGCACGGCGCAGTCCTGCCCGACGCCAATGCCCTGACCCTGGAACTGAAGACCGCCTGGGTCGATGCCGCGACGGTCAGTGACCTGAGCGAATACGTGACCATCTCGGCGACCGTACCGAACTACGTCAAGACCAGCAGCACGCTCTGGACCATCGACTCGAAGACACCGACCATCCAGAAGACCCTGGCCCTGGTCGGCATGCATGTGGTCGGCCCGGTGCAAAACCACCCGGAAATGGTCTGGGCGACCTTCGAGCATCATCGCAACGCGCCGGACAACAGCTTCTATTTCAACAACATCTTTGACCAGACCCAGGAGGTGCCCTACGACTCGACCGGCACCTGGACCTTCATGACCAATGGTGGCAGCCAGAACGGCGCCCTGGTGGCCCAGATGACCGTGGATGGCTCAACCGGCAACATCAAGGCGACCTCGGGCAACACCATCCGCCAGAACGACGTGTTCCGGGTCAACCCCTGGGGCAATGCACCGACTGCGGCGTCCGCCGAGAACAACAGCGAATTGATCTCGCTGAACCTCGACATCCGTGCCATGCTGACCCTGGTCAGCGATGTGCGTGCCAATTACTTCCAGGTCGGCGCGATCTGGACCCGTGACGGCACGATCCCGTCCAGCCCGACCGATCCCAACCTGGTCGGCTCACTGCTGCTGGCCAACTCGACCATGGAAACCTATCACCAGCAGGGCACCAGCCAGAGCGATCAGGGCTGCTTCGGCTGTCACAGCGCCTCGACCAGCACCGGCACCAGCCACCTGTTCTCGCCCAATAACCAACCCCTGGTACCGCCATCGAAATGAGTCCTGAGAGCAGGGAATGGGGAATGGTGGAGCCGGGATTGGTGTGCCGGGATTCGAGATTCGGCA
>DIHI01000074.1:0-2832 GCA_002420085.1 Lysobacterales bacterium UBA5700
TCACCCAACTCCTGGAGGGACTGCACGAGGTTGTAGGTGAAACTGTCTGAATTGTCGATCATCAGCAGCATCGGCTGTACTCCTTCGCGCGCCGCTCGATCGGATTCGAGCACGCAGCGGCCTGGGTCATTCCTCTCGATCCCCCCGTTGTGATCCGCACCACTCGCAGAGTGCATGACACTGCGATCGGCTCGACCGCCTCGGGTGAGCGCAAGACTTTCTCACAGATGCACCCGAACGTCACTACGTGTCCCGACGATCAGGCGACGATGGCTCGGACTCATCCGACCCAGGCACGCAGCCGGGTTCGGCGAACGATGAATTCGTAACTGACCAGACACAGCGCCAGGGTGATCAGCACGGTCGCTGCCCATTTGACCGGCCACGGCCAGGCGCCGTCCATCAACACGTACTGCACCGCAACCACCACCGGCAGGTGCAGCAGATAGGTCCAGTAGGCACTGGCCGCGAGGTAACGCAGCCAGCCACGTGGTCGATTGCACCAGCGCAGCCCGGCCAGCAGACAGGCCAGGGTCGCCCAGGCCGCGATCATCGCTTGCAGCAGCGCGAGGTGGATCGGCGTATGCAGGCTCGCCGGCGATGATCCGAATTCAGCCAGCCCCCGCAGATGCAGTCCGAGCTGCTTCAGAAACAGCAGATACAGCAGCAGGCACGCCACCAGTCCCGGCCACAGCCAGACGTGCAGCAGCGCCAGTCGCTCCAGCCGTCCGTACAGGCCGAAACCCAACGCGAAGAACGGCCCATACAGCGCGATCGCCCAGAGCTGCGGCAACAGGCTTTCCGGTGCCGGATGCGGCGCACTGGTCAGCGCGAAGCCCGGCAGCAGCAGCAAGGGCAAGCCGAGTGCCACGGCCCGCAGGTCGAGGGCCAGCCAGCGATCGAGCACACCCGACCACGCCAGGCTGCGGCCGATCCACACCATCAGGCTGAACAGCAGCAGATAGGGTAGAAACCACAGATGCCCGGTACCGGGTGGCAGGTGCGGCCGATCGGCCTGGGCCAGCCACGCCTGCACCATGCGCAGAAACTCCGAAGGCTGCTGGACATGCAGCAGCGCCCATTCGGTACTGGCACTCAGGCAGAAATGGACCAGCGGCCAGGCCAGCAGGAACGGCAGCAGCACCCGGCGCAGCCGCTGACGCGCCAGACCGGCCATGCCCCGGCGAACCAGCAGCGCTGCGGTGAAATACCCGGCCACCAGGAAGAACAGGGGCATCCGTACCAGATGCGGCAGCCAGATCAGCACATCGACGCCGACCCAGTGCTGACGATCGGCGGTCGGCCAGACCGGGCTGGCCAGCGGGCTGTACGCCAGGGCGGCATGAAACAGCACCCCGACCAGCATGGCCAGTGCGCGCAACTGATCGAAAGCCGGCTCACGCGGGGCAGGCAGCGCCTCGCCCGCCCCGCCGTGCGGGTTCAGCATCATCATGCTCGCTCAGTAGAACGCCGTCTTGCGGCCCTGCCACCAGGCCGTGAATCCGATCAGCGCCGTGCTGCCGAGCAGTTGCCCGGCCAGGATCGCCAGTGCCGTCACGCTCCACACGATGTCCGACCCTCGTGCCACCGTGGCGATCGACTCGATCTGCCCGAGCAGCATGATGAACGGATTGATCAGCACCATGCTGGCGATCATCACGAAGGTGTTCCAGCCCTCCGATTGCACCTGCATCGCCACCGCCAGCGACAGGCTGTAGGCCAGCAGAATGTGGCCAAACAGCAGCACCGCGAACACCAGCAGGCCATCGGGCAACGGCGTGTACAAGATCACTGCCAGCGTGCCAACCAGAATCAGCAGATACGGCACCCCGAAGGTGAGCAGATTGCCGGCCAGTTTGGCGACGGTGAAATCGAGCGGCGAGATTGGCAGGCTCATGACGAACGCCAGCGTCTGCTCCTTGCGCTCGACCAGCAGCGAGGTGGAAATCGAGAACGCCGCCACCGCCACCAGCACCACGATCAACAATAACGAACCGACGTAGAAGGCCCAGGCGTGTGGCGTGCCGATCAGCGTCAGGGCAACGATGCCGGCCAGTACGTAAGCCGCCAGTTGGGTCTGGAACAGTTGCCAGTCCTTGATGATCAGCAACCGCACCAGCGGCAGGTTGAGGGTGGTGGTCATGTGCCGGCTCCCATGCGAACGGTGGTCACGAAAATGTCCTCAAGGCCCATCGGATCGACCCGCTGCACGTGCAAGCCGAGCGCTGCCAGACGCTCGGGCAGATCCTCGCGCCAGCGGCGGATTTTCAACTCGACCTGGCTGCCGGCCGCGCGCCGCTGCGCGATCTCGGGCCAGCCATCCAGCGCGTCGGGTGCCACCCCCACGCACAGCACGCGCCGCCAGCGGTCGATGAACGACTCGCGATCGTCCTCGGCCAGCACCCGCCCCCCCTGCAGAAAGACGATGCGATCGGCCAGTTGTTCGATGTCGTGGGTGTTGTGCGAGGAAAACAGCACACTGCGGTGCTGCTCACGCAGCACATCGGCCAGCGCCTCCAGCACCTCCATGCGTGCCACCGGATCGAGTCCGGTGGTCGGCTCATCGAGCAGCAACAGACGCGGCCGTCGCGCCAGGCACAGCAGCAACAATGCCTTGACCCGCTGACCGTGCGAATAGCTGCCGACCGACTGCTCGGCGCGCAGATCGAAGCGCCCGATCAGCGTCGCCGCGTAGTCATCGTCCCAGGCCGGAAAGATGCCGCGCATCAGCGCCATGTGCCAAGCCAGGCTGCGCCCCTTGTACAGACGCATGTCCTCGGAGGCGAAACCGATCTCGCGCCGCGCCGCCACCTGTGCCTGCGGCAGTCGGTG
>DIHI01000074.1:2967-18616 GCA_002420085.1 Lysobacterales bacterium UBA5700
CCATTGATGCCGACCAGGCCCATCACCTGCCCCTCCGGCAGATCGAGCGAGACCTCGTTCAACGCGAACTGTGGATAGCGCTTGCAGGCGCCCGAAACCGTGAAAGCCGATGTCATGAAGAAGTTTCCTCGCCAGAATGGGGAAAAGACGCATCGTCGAACACGGCATCGAGTCGTCGATGCAACGCAGCCCGTCCGAGTCCGAGCCGCGCAGCGTGCTGGACAGTCGCCGTCAGCGCCTGATCCAACTCGGACTCCAGCAGCCCACGGGCTTGATCGGGTTGATCGGCCACCACCGAACCCTTGCCGTGCCGGGTCACGATCAACCCCGCGCGTTCGAGTTCCTCGTAGGCGCGCTTGACCGTAATCACACTGACCCCGCTGCTGGCCGCCAACTCGCGAATCGAAGGCAGCCCCTGCCCCGGCGACCAGTCCCCGGCCAGCACCCGCGCGGTGATCTGATCGATGATCTGTCGATACATCGGTCGCGGATCGGTCGCGGACAGGAAAAGCTGAGCGGTCACGGGCAGGCAGACTTACTGTGCATGTGTACTATATACAGTATGCACAGCGTACCCGGACAGCGCAAGCCCTGCGTTCGACCGTGGCGCCGCACATCCACCTGCCCACCGAGACAGCCACGCCGGCTTGCGCCACGCGGCTGCGTGCGGCATCGGCGATCGTTCAAACGGGATCGGCGTACCATGGCCGCATGTCGCGACTCGCCCAGCAGATCAAGGAAGCTCTGGCCGGCTTCGACCGCCTGAGCATGTCCCCGGCCCTGATCGGTGGTCTGGCCCTGGCATCGCATCGCGTTGTGCGTGCAACCCGCAGTGTCGATTTCCTCGTCGATGCTGCGGATGCCGACCGCCTGCACGAACTGCTGCTGACCCTCGGCTACACCTGCATCCATCGCAGCGACGATGCCGCCAACTATGTCCGTGACGACGAAGGCTTCGACGTGCTGTACGCCCAACGTCCGGAGGCACGCCGGTTGCTGGCCGAAGCATCCGAACGATCGACACCCTTCGGCCACCTGCGGGTGATCAGTGCCGAGGGTCTGATCGCATTCAAACTCCAGAGCCTGGTCAACGACCCCTCGCGTGGGCGCGACCTCGACGACATCCGGGCCTTGCTGAAAACCAACGTGGATACGCTCGACATGGTGCGGGTGCGGCACTACTTTGCCCTGTTCGAGCGACAAGACCTGCTGGAGCAACTGATTGAACACACCTGACGAACCCGGTCATGCACGCACACCGGTGGTCCTGGTGGCCGATGCCGGCATCGCACACACCCGGTCGGCAAGCGCCGACCCGATCGCCGACTGGCTCGATCTGATGGCGGTCGTCGAAGCCTTATGCCCAACCTGGCCGCCGCCCGAACCGCCACACCCCGAATGGCTGTACCGACTGTAGTCAGCCGTAGCCCAAAAAGCCATCCAGAGCGGCCAGCGCAGCACACCCGACCGGTCCGCCCAGCGAACAGCCGCCCGCATATCCACGGAGGGCTGCCCGATCCACCGTGCAGCCAACGCCGCGAAGCGCCCTCACCTGGTCATTGCCAACGAAGTGAAGCAATCCATGCGCGGCAAGCCAGTTCGTGGCGAACGAGTCGGCTTCCGCAGGCGTGCCGCATGGGCGAGCCTGTGTGCCAAAACGACCGGTCAAACTCGACTCCACGCGGTACGTCTTGCCCGCCACCGCACCACGCGGTCACAATCGGAAGACACTGCGAAAAGGCATCACGAGAAGGCACCGCGAACAGGCGATCAGCGGTCTGTTACAAGCGGCCATCAGCTTGACGCACACGGACTCGGCACGGTGCGCCCTTGCCGGACGTGGCTATACTCTCGGACCGACACCAGAGCCGGACATCGGACCGCCCATGAAACCTTCGACCATCGCGCTGAGTCTGGTGCTGTTGCTGGGCGGCGCGCTCTACCTGTTCCGCGCGCCGGTGTTCGACCTGATGGCGGCCTGGCTCACCGCCGACATGTTCATCGACACGATTCCCGACGGCGACCACCCCGGCGTGGCGATCGGCGAACCGTTTCCCGCGATCCGCGCGACCCTGCTGCGACCTGGCGAGGACAGTGACGACACCGTGCTGACCGACATCCGCGATCTGCTCGGCGAGCGTGGTGTGCTGCTGGTTGCCAATCGCTCGGTGGCCTGGTGCCCGTACTGCATGCGCCAACTCGTGCAGCTACAGGAACACAAGGCCGCGTTCGATGCCGCCGGCATCGCACTGGTCGGGCTGACCTACGACCCGCCAGCCGAGCACCGCGCCTTCATGACCCGCCATGGCATCGAGTTCGCCATGCTCGCCGATCACGACGCCTACAGCGTCAAGGCACTCGGCATCCTGAACGCCGACTATGCCCCCGGCGACGAACACTACGGCATTCCCGACCCTGGCATGTTCGTGATCGACCGGCAGGGTCGGATCGTCGGCAAGGTGTTCGTGAAGGGCTACGCCACCCGGGTCGACGCGACAACCGTGCTGGAACACGCCCGCGCAGCGCTGGCTGGCCCGTAGCATCCGACCGAAGGCAAGGCCATGGCGAGACGCTGAGCGTCTTCGAGATACAGGCCGCCCATCGACCGACCCGCGCACGGGACAGTACCGACCATCAGCCGACGCAACGCGGCGGGCAACGGCTCGAACCTGACAGGCCAGGCGGAACGGGCGAATGGCCGACGGCTGGCGGGGACACCGACACAACCCCGGTGAGCGCATCCACACTTCGGGATAGACTTTCCGGCAACCAGGACGGTGAGAGGATAGGCGTGGCCCATTCCGAAGACAGCGAGACGCTCGACCGCGAGGGTGCGGAGTTGCATGTGCGTGGCGCAGTCGTGATGGCGATCGATGGTGGTGTGCATCGAAGCCCGATCGCTCCAAGCGTCGCCGATCCGGCGCCAGGGCGCTGGCATGACCCATGCCGACCCTGGGTCGGTGATCGGTGGCGCGGCACGGCGTCCGCACGCCCGGCCGATGCGTGGCGGCCTGATCCGGAGACCGATGCGTGACCGCCCAGGATGGCTCGACCCGCACGCCTGGTTGCAGTGGAGCCTGGTGCGTGGCGATCGATCTGGAAGTGGGGCGGAACACCGGCCGAATTGAGCAATTGGCCGCATTGCGTGCAGATACCGGCGATACCGTGGTGTTCCCGCCCGGCACCCTGCAGGACGCACTGGGCAAGATGGATGCCCTGAGCGACGGCGCGGCATTCGTGATCGGACACAATCTGATCGCGTTCGATCTGCCGCACCTGCGCGCGGTCGATCCCAACCTCCGGCTGCTCAACATGCCGGTGATCGACACGCTGCGCCTCAGTCCGCTGGCGTTCCCGCGCAATCCTTACCACCACCTGGTCAAGCATTACCAGGATGGGCAACTACTCGGCGATCGCCGCAACAATCCGCTGCTCGATGCCGAACTCGCACTTCTCGTATTCCGCGATCAGGAAGACGCGCTGAAGGCGATGCAGGATGCGGCGCCAGATCGGTTGCTCGCCTGGCATTGGCTGACCACCCGGGATGACACGGCCTCCGGCCTCGACTGGCTGTTCATGACGGTGCGTCGAGCGCGTGTGCCGAGTCTGGCCGAGGCGCAGGCCGCGATCGCCCGATTGCTGGCCGGCGTGGCCTGCCATTCCGCCAGTACCCGATTGATCGAGCAGGTGGCGGTCGAACCGACGCGGGTGGGATGGCCGCTGGCTTATGCACTGGCCTGGCTCTCGGTAGCCGGCGGCAATTCGATCATGCCGCCATGGGTGTGCCATCAGTTTCCGGATGCCAGTCGGTTGATCCGCAGTCTGCGCGATGTCCCCTGTGACGCACCCGACTGCGGCTGGTGTCGGCGCGAGCACGATGCACTCACCCAATTGCAGCACTGGTTCGGCCAGAGTTACCAGTTCCGACCCGAACCGAGGGATGCCACCAGTGGGCAGCCGTTGCAGAAGCTGATCGTCGAAGCTGCCATGCGCGGCGTGTACACCCTGGGCATCCTGCCCACCGGCACCGGCAAGTCGCTGTGCTATCAGGTTCCGGCACTGTCGCGTTTCGTCCGGACCGGCGCGCTGTCGATCGTGATCTCACCCCTGGTCGCATTGATGGAAGACCAGATCAAAGGCTTGCGCGAGCGCGGCATTGAGTCATGCGCGGCGATCAGTGGCCTGCTGTCGATGCCCGAACGGGCCGATGTCCTCGATCGGGTGCGGCTCGGCGACATCGGCATTCTGCTGATCGCTCCGGAACAACTCCGCAATCGGAGCGTGCGCAAGGTGCTTGCGCAACGTGAGATCGGCGCCTGGATCTTCGACGAAGCACATTGCCTGTCGAAATGGGGACAGGATTTCCGGCCGGACTACCGCTATGTCGCGCGCTTCATTCGTGAGAATTCGGAAGCCAGCCCGACGCGCGAGTTGCCGCTGATTCAATGCTTGACCGCAACCGCCAAGCCCGAAGTGATTGCCGATATCGCCGGCCACTTCCGAGACAGACTGGGTATCGAGCTACGGTTGCTCGATGGCGGATCGAAACGGGAAAACCTCGAATTCGATGTCATCGAGACATCGCCGGGTGAGAAGTTCTCCCAGGTTGCACGATTGATCACGCAGTATCTCTCAATGGGCGCCAGCGATGGCGCCATCGCCTACTGCGCGACCCGCAAACAGACCGAGGATCTGGCCGACTTCCTGCGCGCGAAGGGCCTCGCCGTCGCGCCCTACCACGCCAAACTACCGCCGGAAACCAAGAAGGAAACCCAGAAAGCATTCATCGAGGGGCGGCTGCGGGTCATCACCGCAACCAATGCCTTCGGCATGGGCATCGACAAATCAGACGTGCGCCTGGTCGTACACGCGGACATTCCGGGGTCGCTCGAGAACTACCTGCAAGAGGCCGGGCGTGCCGGACGTGACCAGACCCAAGCACACTGCGTGTTGCTCTACACGTCCGAGGATGTCGAACGTCAACATGGCATGTCGGCCTCATCGCGGCTGTCGCAGCGCGATATCCAGAGTGTGTTGCGCGCCTTGCGCCAACTTCAGGGGAAGAAGGATCGCAACCGGCCACTGGTCGCCACCAGCGGCGAGATCCTCACCGAAGAACATGAGGGCACGTTCAAGCGCGACATCGCTACCGACGACACCCGCGTGCGCACCGCCATCGCCTGGCTGGAGGAAGCCGGCCTGGTGCAACGCGAGGAAAACGCCGTGCAGATCTTTCCGTCGGCCCTGCGGATCAACAGTCTCGCCGACGCCGAGCGAAGACTGTCAGGGGCCGGCATCACCCATCGCAAGAAGTACCTCGATCTGATCCAGCTTCTGCTCAATGCCGACGCCGACGATGGCCTGTCCACTGACGAGTTGATGGTCCGCACGGGTTTCACCCCCGATGGCCTGCGCGAGGCACTGTATCTGCTCGATCAACTCGGCATCGCCAGCAACGACATGGTGATGACCGCCTATGTCCATGTCGGCGTGGAGCGCACCTCAGGGAAACGCTTCGAGGAAGTGGCAACGCTGGAGCGGGCGGTGGTCGCGGCCCTGCAAGAAGAAGCGCCCGATCTCGAGGTAGGCAAAGGCACGCCACTGCATCTTCGTGTGCTGTCCCAACGTCTCAAGGAGGACGGATTCCCCGCACTGCCGCAGCGCCTGCGTCAGATCATCGCAGGGCTGGCCGGCGATGGTCGCGACGGCGCGGGCGGCAGGGGCAGCCTGAACGTGAAGCGCGGCCATGATCCGGAATCGATCCGTATCGAACTCAATCGCCCATGGAGCACAGTGGCGGAAATGGCCGAGCGACGGCGAGCGGCGGCGGAGCGACTGCTGGACCACTGGCTTGCCTGCTTGCCGAAGGGCGCGCGCGGCCACGATCAACTCGCCGAGACCACCTTCGGCAAACTCTGCAACTGTGTCGCGGGCGACGCGCTCCTGGTCAACAGTACAACCGACATGCGCAAACTGACCGAACGCGCGCTGCTCTGGTTGCACGAGCAGGACGTATTGCGCCTGAACAAGGGGCTGACCGTTTTCCGCTCGGCGATGACCCTACACCTGGAGAGCAACTGGAAGCTGCAATTCGAGAAAAGCAACTACCAGCCGCTGGCGCTGCACTACGAAGAACTGACCCGACAGATTCACATCATGGCCGAGTACGCTCAGTTGGGTGTGAAGAAAATGGCCGATGCCTTGAATCTGGCGCTGGACTACTTCCGCCTGCCACGTGATGAGTTCTGCCGACGCTGGTTGCCAGGGCGCGAAAACGAACTGGCCCGACAGACCACGCCGCAGTCGTGGGAGGCCATCGTCGAGACCCTGTCCCGTCCGCATCAGCGCAGCATCGTCGCCGACGACCGAGAAAACACCAATGTGCTGGTTCTCGCCGGTCCGGGTTCCGGCAAGACGCGCGTGCTGGTCCATCGCATCGCCTACCTGCTGCAGGTTCGCCGCGAGAATCCACGCGCCGTACTGGCCTTGGCCTACAACCGGCACGCCGCACTGGAAATCCGACGACGTCTGACTGAATTGATCGGCGACGTGGCGCGCAGCGTGACCGTATTGACCTGTCATGCACTGGCCATGCGTCTGGTCGGCGCGAGCTTCGCGCAGCGCAGCGAGGATGCCGATTTCGGTGCTGTACTGGCAGAAGCCACCGCCTTGCTGGACGGTCACGACCTGCCACCGGAAGACGCCGACATCCGGCGCGAGCAACTGCTCGCTGGCTTTCGCTGGATCCTGGTTGATGAGTACCAGGACATCGACGAAGGTCAATACCGACTGATCTCGGCACTCGCTGGTCGCAGGCGTGCCGACGAACACGGTCGGCTAAACCTGTTTGCGGTCGGCGACGACGACCAGAACATCTACAGCTTTGCCGGCGCCTCGGTGGAATTCATCCACCGCTTCGAGGACGACTACCAGGCCAGAAGGCACTTGCTGGTCGAGAACTTCCGCTCGACCCGCCACATCATCGACATCGCCAATGCGGTGATCAGCGGCGTCTCCCAGCGGATGAAAGCCGAGCCGATCCGGATCAACGCTGCACGAGCGAAGGCCCTGCCCGGTGGCGAGTGGCAGAACATCGATCGGGTGGGACAGGGTCGGGTACAGATCCTGCCCGCAGGCGAGAGCGCAACCGAACAGGCACTGGCAGCCTACACCGAGATCATGCGCTTGCAGGCACTCGGCCTTGATCCGAGCCGGACCGCCGTGATCGCACGCAAGTGGAAGTTCCTCGACCCCCTGCGCGCCGCCCTCGAAGCTGCGGACATCCCGGTCGTCATGGCCGATGAACAGGCGCCACCACTGTGGCGCCTGCGGGAAACCCAGGCCCTGCTGACCTTCCTGGACCAGCGGCAAGGCACCTCGGGCGATCGACTGCTGACCGCCGATGTCATCCAAACCTGGCTCGCCAAACAGCCGGGTTCCGACTGGTGGCCCTTCCTGGCCGAGGCAGTCACCGCATTTGCCGAAGACAGGCATGACGCGGAATTCTCGCTGCCTGGCTTCCTCGACTGGCTCGCAGAGTGGGGACGCGCCAGCCGAAATGACCAGCACGGCGTGATGCTGCTGACCGCGCACCGGGCCAAGGGCCTGGAGTTCGATCATGTGGTGGTGCTCGATGGCGAGTGGCACACTGACAACGACGAGGACCAGGACGCCGTGCGCCGGCTGTACTACGTCGCCATGACCCGCGCCCGCACAAGCCTCACGCTGATGCGAATGGCGACCGGCAACCGGATCATCGACGGCCTCGCCGACCACCCGGCCCTGTTCCGCCGGCCTTGGACCAAGCCACTGCCCGCACCCGGCCCGATGGCGTACCGGTACTTCAAACTTGGATTGAAACAGGTCGATCTCGGCTATGCCGGGCGACACTCCGCCGACAGTAGCGTGCATCGGAGCATCGCCGCACTGCGGGTGGGCGACCCGCTGCACCTGGTGGCCGATGGCAAAGGACTGCGAATCGAATGCGCATCCGGCGTCATCGTTGGGCGCCTGTCGAAGCAATTCGTCCCACCCGTCGGGCTGACCTGCCAAACCGCCCGCGTCCACGCATTCGTGCGCTGGCACAAGCGCGACAGCAAACCGGAATACCAGCATTCCTGTCGCAGCGAATTCTGGGAGGCCGTGCTACCGGAATTGGTATTCGCTCCCTGACATCCCCAGCATCCGGCGAACCGCAGCACCCGAGCCACACCGCCTCGGGCCACGATACCCAAACCAACCGCGTGGTTTGTCTGAGCGATGCCACAACCCGCCAATACGATGGCCAGTCAGACCTCGAACTCATTTTTGGCAATGCCTGACTGACGAATGATGGATCGAAGCGTGCCGAAGCGGATCTCCGAATGATTCTGCACAGGCACCGTAATTGTTGAACCATGTGTCGGCCCAAAGCAGAAGTGCCCACCTGAGGCTGACGTGAGGCAGCGCTGTAGGCACCATGGCAGCGACAGGCCGTTGCGCAGCATGACACTGCCATCGAATCCTTCACCGACGGTGACGGCTGCGCCGCGCAGGCGATCGCCGGCCCTGGTGTGGTGATCTGGTACTCGCCGGTGTCGCTGTTGATCTACGGCCATGCCACCGGGGACGCATTCGAGTCACAAGATCGTGCGCGCCACCTATGACTCGTTGGCGTTTCGCTTCATTGCCTGCGATCAGCATCCGGACCACGACACGCTGTCGAATTTCCGGCGCGGCTTTAGCGCGCAGTTTGCGGCGACCTTTGTGCAGGTGCCGGAGGTGGCGCGCGACTACCCGCTTTCGCGGTTCGCGACGGGGAGTCTGGACGGCACCAAGACTCACGTCAGCGCACCGCGCCATGGCACGCTCTCGTATGGGCATGCCGAGAAGATCGAGGCGCGGCACAAGGCGGAGGTGCAAGCGTTACTGGCGTCGGCGGAAGCAGCCGATCGAGGCACGGTTCCCATGCGTGAGTCCGCCCGATTTATCGGCAGTCCTGCGCGGCGTAGCGTTTCACGAGCGCGGCGGCCGGATCGTCGAGCCCGGCTCCGGCGAAGCGCTCACGTTGCAGCGCGTCGGCCCGAGTGTGTGCAACACGGCGCGCATCTCCGGTAAGGCTGCGCTCCAGCGCGGACAACTGCTGCTCGATGCGTCCGGCCAGCGCCGGTGCTGCGATGCGGCTCAGTACCAGGCCGTAGCTCAGTGCCTGGACAGGATCGGAGTGAAAGCGCTCGTCGCCCATGCCGATAAGCGTGTCCTGCCCCGAGGCGAGACCGTAGGCCAGATAGAGTGCGCGCACGTCGACGGACGCGATGCCCTGCTGGAGCATCGACCAGACCTGGTCGCGATACGCGGTCCAGCCTTCAAGGTCGCCGAGCATGTTCTCAGGGTCCAACGGCGGTGCGAGCACGAAGGAGATGCGTGCATCGGCATCCCCGAGCACTGCCGCCCGCGCCAGATAGCGCCAGGCGTGCTTGGTGTGTTCGCGATCGATGCCCTGGCACATCGGCGCGAGCGCAGCAGCGCGCTCGTCCAGCGACACCAGTTCGACCAGCAATTGCGCTTCGTCGTCGGAGCCAGGCGCACTGCGCGCCGCGCTTCGTTCAAGCTCGGCGCGCCGCGCCCGCATCCTGTGCAACCGACGGCAGTCGTCCAGCGCGCGACCCAGCACACAGGCGGCGCGGCGATCGCCGACGGCGGCGGCGCGCGCCAGTTCGTCGTGGGTCTCGGCCAGGCGGAAGTCGGAGTCAGGTTGCAGGCGGGCCACCTCCTGCGCGATGTCCTCGACGCTGATGCGGGCCTGCGGCGACGCGGGGGTGACGGCCACGGACTGAGGGACTACTGGCAACGCGGGCACAGTCGGGGTCCACCACAATGGCAGCGCGGCCAGCAGTGCGACGAAACATATGCCGAGTACAGCGATGGAGTTGCGCGACATGATGAGGGCCGGGCGGAAGGTATGGACCGTGCGGCAGGCCGATCCTTCGGCTCGCCGCGCGTCTTCAAGCATCTACTGTATTTCGTCCTGTGTGATCGTGAAATCCGTGGCCGAGCAAAAATACTCTCAGCCGTCTTCACAGGCCACCGGGGCGGTTCACACGGCCACTGGGGGTACCCATCAGTTCGGCAGGCATGAGGCCGCCCAAGGCCGGCTGTGGCCGCTGGATCCAACGGCCCACCCACTTTTCGACGTCGAAATCTCGGGCCTCGGCATAGCCGTGCTCGGCGACCAGCATGGTTTCCACCTTGTTGATCAGTTCCATCAGGCCAAGCACCGACAGACCGGCGGTGCCGGCGAACGGGGCCTTGTCCTTCATCTTCTTGACGAAGGTCGCCTTGGGAATGCGCACGTAGCGCTGAAAGTCGCTGTTGCTGATGCCGACCGCTTCGATCAGGCTCTGCACGACCTGGCACGGCACCCCGTTACGCTCGATTTCGACACGCTGGGTCAGCGGTGCGGTGCGCAGCATGTCGCGATAGCGCGGGAGCGTTCGGGGGACGTTTTCCATGGCTGTGGCTGGATCGGCACGCTTCGCGGCCCCGACCCGACGGACCTTGCCGCCTGATGCGTGGGTCGTGGTGGTGGCGACCGGGGGCTGAGTCTTGATCGTCATGACGACACCTGATTGACTAGTTTTGCTCGAAATGCATGGCAGAACTAGCCTTGTTGCTGCGCCTGCACGACCGCGTACCTGTACGATCAGTCGCTGGCTGGTCCTTCGCCGTCAGATTTGTCGGGTGGCTGCGCTGGCTCGGTCAAGGCAGGTGCTGTCAGATGCGCATCACGATGCCCCGGCGGTCGGTCGGCACAGCGTGACCCGACATTCCGGCTCAGGCAGGTGGGTTGCAGTGCAGGTGGTCAGCCAACGGCAGGTGCGACTCCTGGTCCCTACGCCGCGCTTGCAGATCGGACGTTTGCAGGTCACTCTTCTGACATGTCAAGGTCAGGCAGGCAGCAGAGTTCTGAGGATGCCGGAGTCTCGTCGGGCGACGATCGGTCGGTCGATCATGCACCGGCCACGTCGCACACTATGCAACTGGCGCACAGGTCATGGCTGCGCACATGGTCCTCGCTGGGCGTCGAGTCACCGGATGGGCTGTTCCAGCGACTGCTGGCCTGCTACGGTGAGCCCCATCGCGCCTATCACTCGCTTCGACATCTGACCGAATGCATCGGCCAACTCGAACGATGGCTTCATCTGGCCGAGCGACCCGGGGAGGTGGAAATCGCGCTCTGGTTCCACGATGCGATTCATGAAGTCAGACGGGGCGACAACGAGCAGAACAGTGCGCAATGGGCGGTGCGTGCGTTGAGCGCAGCCGGACTCGCGGCTGATGCGATCGAGCGGGTGAGGGAGATGATCCTGGCGACCCGACATGCTGTACTGCCAGCAGCCGGTGACCAGAGCCTGCTGGTTGATATCGATCTTTCGATCCTGGCAGCAGAATGGAGTCGGTTTGCCGAGTACGAGGCACAGGTTCGGATGGAGTATGGCTGGGTTCCGACCTGGTTGTATCGCTACAAGCGGCGAGCGCTGTTACGAGGTTTTCTGAGAAGACCGGCCATCTACAGCACGATGCAGTTGCGTGCCGAACATGAGGCCCGTGCGCGACGCAACATTGAACGTTCACTCGGCCAGTAGTCCTGCGGCATGCTGCATGTCGGTGAACCTGTGTTGCGACCGGATCGGGCCGCACAGCAAGCCTCGATCCTGTGATCAGCCAAGACCGCTCCGCGAGAGAACAATGATGGTCTTCGATGAATGCATGTGGTGCAAGGGGCGTTATCCGAAAATTATCGGGCCAACGCATGAGTACATGGAATCATCGCCGGGGTGTTGGGCTGCCTTTGGGCGTGTCCTGGCCAGGGAGTATTCCGACCAACGGTTCCATGCGATCCACCGTCTCACGGTCGATGCCTATGCGGTACAGCATCCGGGCCAGCCGTCGAGACAGAGCATCCAGTCGGTTGGCGTCCATCTCGTGCGGCTTTGCCTGTTCATCGAACACAACCTGGACCCGAAACGCGCCAACGACGCGATGCTGGTCGCCGCCAGGAACAAGGCGAGTTACCACTGGCTGGCACCACCTGCTGCGCTCGGGACCATCACCGTGGCAGACATCGATGCTGCGTCCGACATCGAACAACACATCGAGCGTGTACGCGCCTGGGCAGAGCAGATGTGGGATGTCTGGTCGGGACATCACACGATCGTCCGCGCCTGGGCGCAGTCGGGTCGGTAGGCTCAGCACAGCGTGAGCCGATAGCCGGGGGAGCCGGGCGCTGGCGATGCCCCTGTTCGGTGTGCTTGGCAGACCCGCGTCGCCCTCGGAGCAGGCGCTGCTACAACCCCCCCGCCGCCTGGGCCACGGCGCGGAACAGGGCGCGGCCCTTGTTCATGGTTTCTTCCCACTCTTTTTCGGGGTCGGAGTCGTAGACGATGCCGGCGCCGGCCTGGACGTGCAGGCGGCCGTCCTTGATGACGGCGGTGCGGATGGCGATGGCGGTATCGGCGTCGCCATGCCAGCCGATGTAGCCGATGGCACCGGCATAGATGTTGCGGCGGATCGGTTCGAGTTCGCGGATGATTTCCAGGGCACGGACCTTGGGTGCGCCGCTCAGGGTGCCGGCAGGGAAGGCGGCCTTGAGCACGTCGGCGTAACTCAGGCCGCTGCGCAGGCGTCCGGTCACTTCGCTGACGATGTGCATGACGTGGCTGTAGCGTTCGATCACGAAGCGCTCGCCGACGTTCACCGTGCCCGGTTCGGCGATCCGACCGACGTCATTGCGACCGAGGTCGATCAGCATCAGGTGTTCGGCACGCTCCTTGGGGTCGGCCAGCAATTCGGCTTCCAGGGCGGCGTCGGCTTCCGGGGTGGCGCCACGCGGGCGGGTGCCGGCGATCGGTCGGACGGTGACCGTGCCGTCCTGCAGCCGGGCCAGAATTTCCGGTGAGGAGCCGACCACCTGCACGTCGGCCAGGTCGAGGAAGTACATGTACGGCGATGGATTCAGCGCGCGCAGGGCGCGATAGACATCGACCGGGCGGGCCTTGAACGGGACGCTCATGCGCTGGCTCAGGACCACCTGGAACACGTCGCCGGCCCGGATGTAGTCCTTGCTGCGTTCGACGGCGGCGATGAAGTCCTCGCGGCTGAAGCCGGAGACGAAATCGGCTTCGCTCAGGACGTCGGGAGCAAGCACGTCCGGGTAGCTGGCACCGGCGTGACGCAGTCGGTGGACCAGGGCGTCGAGCCGACGCTGGGCACGGGCGTAGGCATGTGCTTCGCTCGGGTCGGCGTGAACGATCAGGTACAGGCGGCCCTTGAGGTTGTCGAACACCGCGACTTCCTCGCTGAGCAGGAGGAAGATGTCAGAGGTGTCGAGTTGATCCGGCAGTTCGCGGCCATCAGGCAAGGGGCCCGCCAGACGCGGCTCGATGTAGCCGATGCACTCGAAGCCGAAATAGCCGACCAGGCCGCCGGTGAAGGCCGGCAGGCCGTCGATCTTCGGGACACGGTGGGCGCTGCGCAGACGTTCGACCTCGCCGAGCGGGTCGGCGACTTCACGCTGTTCGACCAATTCGCCGTAATCGTAGACGTCCAGTCGATGGCCGCGAAACCGATAGCTGCGCCGCGCCGGCAGGCCGATGATCGAGAAGCGCGCCCAGGTTTCGCCACCTTCGACCGATTCAAACAGGTAGGTGTGCGGACCATCGGCCAGTTTCAGGTAGACCGACAGCGGGGTGTCGAGGTCGGACAACACCTCGCGCACGACCGGAATTCGGGTATGGCCTTCGGCGGCGAGGCGGTCAAAATGGGCGGCGTCGGTCACGGGATGCAATCGGCTGGACGTGACGGGCCAGTATGCCAGCGCCCAGGCCACGAGCGGAAGCGGATACGACGCAGGCGCTGCGGCGGACCGGTTCGAGGCGGGACGGCCGTACCCGGCTGGCGGGTGGGCGGTTACGCGCGCGTGCCGCGACCGGCGTCGATCTCGGCTCGCATGCGGGCGATGGTGGCGGCATAGTCGTGGGCGCCGAAGATCGCCGAGCCGGCAACGAAGGTGTCGGCTCCGGCAGCGGCGATCGCG
The DNA here is from genome assembly GCA_002420085.1 of Lysobacterales bacterium UBA5700. Lineage (GTDB taxonomy): Bacteria > Pseudomonadota > Gammaproteobacteria > Xanthomonadales > Xanthomonadaceae > UBA11164. Next base: position 17,042 of record DIHI01000074.1, read on the forward strand.
CCGATGTTGTCGGGCTTGACGCCGCCATCGACCTGCAATCGAATCGGACGTCCGCTGCGTTCGATCAGTTCGCGTACCCGGACCAGTTTGCGCAAGGCCGACAGGATGAACTGCTGGCCACCGTAGCCTGGATTGACCGACATCAGCAGGATCAGATCGAGGTCATCGAGCAGCCATTCGAGTGTGTCGAGCGGGGTGGCCGGGTTGAGCACCAGGCCGGCCTGACAGCCCTGGGACTTGATGAGTTGCACGGTGCGATGCACATGGCGACTGGCCTCGGGGTGAAAGCTGATCAGGCTGGCGCCGGCAGCGGCGAAGTCGGGGATCAGGCGATCGACCGGTTCGACCATCAGATGGACATCGATGGGTGCGGTCACACCGTGGCTGCGCAGGGCTTCGCAGACCAGCGGGCCAACGGTCAGATTCGGGACGTAGTGGTTGTCCATCACGTCGAAGTGAATCCAGTCGGCACCGGCGGCGAGTACGTCGTCCACCTCCTGGCCGAGTCGCGCGAAATTGGCGGACAGGATTGAGGCGGCGATGACCGGCGGCAGGACATTCATCGGGTTCAACTCCGTTTTCTGCGACGCGCCTTCTGAATCGCTTCGTAGGCGCGATTGATCGCCTTGGCGCGGGTTTCGGCCTGATCTCGCAGTTCCTTGGCGGCACCGGCCAGACGGTCGGGATGGTATTGCGAGATCAGCCGTCGATAGGCGCGCTCGACTTCACTGTCGCTGGCTTCCTCGGTCAGACCGAGTTCCTGATAGGGATCCGGTTTGGGCGATTTGAACCAGTCGGCATCGAAGGCATGACCAATCAGCAGGCCGATCAAGGCACCGGCTGGCTGGCCGCGCGTCAGCAACAAGCCGGCGATCACGCCGAAGATCTTTCCGTACCACCTCATGGGTTGGCGACTCCAGTGCAGGGTTGGCTGGCGTACCAGCGCGCCAGTTGTTCGATATCGCGCTCGTTGAGGGCGCCGACCACACCGTTCATCACGTCGCCCTCGCGTTTGCCGGCCTTGTACTGGTTGAGCGCCCAGACCAGGTAGATCGGGTTCTGGCCGGCGATGTGCGGTGCGGCGGGAATCCGGCTGCGACCGTCCTCGCCGTGGCAGGCCACGCACAGGCCAAGTTTGGCGGGCGGCTGCGAATCTGCGCCGACCGCCGGTGCTGCCGCCCGGTCGGTCGCCTCGGTACAGCCGACAGCGAACACCACCAGCGGCATGATCAGGGCCAGCCGTGAGCGAGACAGGTTGGGAAGACGCCGGGACATGCGGGCATTCTATGCGGGTCGGCCGGACGAGACCATGACGACCGCCCTCAAGGCGGCCGCGCGGGCCGGATAGAATGTCCGGTCATCGCCGACCACGCACCGGGAGCAGACCGTGACCAGCGTCGTTCACACCGCCGAATTGCCCGGCCTCGACCTGCTGCACCGAGGCAAGGTGCGCGATCTGTTCGCACTGCCCGACGGGCGGCTGCTGATGGTCGCGACCGATCGCCTGTCGGCCTTCGACGTGGTGCTGCCCGACCCGATTCAAGGAAAGGGCGAAATCCTCTGCCAACTGTCGAA
>DIHI01000137.1 GCA_002420085.1 Lysobacterales bacterium UBA5700
TCACCGAGTCACCGAGTCACCGACCTCGCCGCCCGCCGTCTCACCGTTCAGGTTCGGGCTGAACGTGCTCGCTGGGCTGGACAACGACATCGGGAAGCTCGAACACCATGGTCGTTCCGAGATTCTCACCTTTCGATTCAGCCCTGATCCGACCATCGTACCGTTCGACGATTCGACGACAGATCGCCAGGCCGAGGCCGAAGCCTTCGTAGCGATCGCGACCATGCAGCCGACTGAACACCCCGAAGACGTCATCGAGGCGACGTGGCTCGATGCCTATGCCATTGTCACTGATGGCGACACTCCAGTCGCGCCCCTCGACCGTGGCGTGGACCCGGATGTGGGGTGCTGTTTCCACCTGCCGGAATTTGCAGGCATTGCCGATCAGGTTCTGGAAGAGCCTGACCAGGTCCGAGCCATCGACCTCGACCAGGGGCCAATCGCCGTCAATGACGATGCTGGCACCGCATGCGGTGGTAACCGGCTCAAGAAACTCGATCGCCTGATTCAAGGCGGCCCGCGAAGACTGGACTGGGACCGCTTCGATTTGCCCATCGATCGCTGGTTCCCCGATCGAGGAATACTCAAGCAGGCCGACGATCATGGCATCCATTCGGGCTGCTGCGTTGCGGGCCATCTGGACACGTTCACGCACACCGTGATCGGGATTTTGATGCAACTGCCGATCGAGCAGTTCAAGGTGTCCCGCCACCGCACGCAAGGGTTGCCGCAGGTCATGGGAAATGGCGGCCGCGAATCGGTGCAAATCGGCGTTGGATTGTTTCAGGCGGCGTTCCAAGGCATGACGATTGAGGGCGGTTCTGAGTGTGGCATTGAGCTCGTCCACCTGGAAAGGTTTGACCAGATAGCCATAGGCGCCCACTTCATCGGCGTCCTTGAGACAACGGCCATCGGAGAACGCGGTCAGAAATACGACCGGGACATCACAACGCTCGCGCAATCGTCGCGCCGTTTCCAGGCCGGTCATTCGGCCGGCGAGACGGATATCCATCAAGACGATATCGGCCCCGGAAGTCGGAATCTGTTGCAGTGCATGTTCGCCGTGAGCCGCCTGGCCACAGATGCGAAATCCACGCGCCTGAAGTCGATCGACGAGTTCGAGCGCAATCAATGCCTCGTCCTCGACGACGAAGACCGTGGGTTTCAACGCTGCCATCAACCCGTCGCTCCACTCGTCCGCACGGGAGTCGCCCCGACAGTTTCGGTGGTGCCATCATCAGTCCCGTGCTGCGCCCCGGTTGCACGCCCGCCAAGGGACTGCATGGTGCTCCGCTGATCGCCGCCCATCGTGTCTCCGGTCAGCGGAATGCCTGTGCTGACCGGCTCGCTATTGGTGTTGCCGATCCGTTCGACCAGTGGAATTCGGATCGTGATCCGCAGGCCATGGCTGCCGTCGTAGTCGATCACCCCATCCAGTTGCCGAACCAGGGCCAGGGTCAGTTTCCAACCGAAACCGCCCTGCTCTTTCGGGTCCATCCCCGGAGGCAGGCCGATACCATCATCCTGGATGCAGATGCAGAGGTCTGCGTGATCACGCTCGACCGCCACTTTCACTCGCCCCTGATCGCGGTTGGGGAAGGCGTACTTGAACGCATTGGTCAGTAGTTCGACCACCGTCAGTCCGAGTGGCAGCACGGTGTCCAGCGGCAGCACCAGATCGCGTTCGGTCTCTGTTTCAATGGTGATCCGCGCAGCCATCTCACGCCCCCACGAGTGCTGCAATTCGCCAATCAGTGCGTCGAGGTAGTCGCCGAACTCGACCGAGCCGACCTGTGAGGCGTACAGGCGTTCATGGACCAGGGTCATCGCACGCAGCCGGTCATTGATGCCCTTGAACGCATCGAGTGCTGCCGGATCACGCAGCTTCTTGGCCTCGAAATACAACAGGCTTGCAATGATCTGGAGGTTGTTCTTGACGCGATGATGGATTTCCCGCAGCAGGGTTTCCTTCTCGATCAAGGAGGCTTTCAGGCTCTGCTCGGCCAGCACGCGCTCGGTAACGTCCTGGGTGGTGCCGCGCGACAACAGGGGCGAGTCGTCCTCGTCGTACTCGGTCTCGCAGCGCTGTTCGAGATAGACCGTGCGGCCATCGGGGCGAATCAGGCGATGAATGACCTGGAACGCGGTGTGTTGTTCCAGCGCCTGTCGGTAGAAATGCTGGAAGCGCCGTCCCTCATCCTCCGGGAGGCGGCTCAGGAAATCGTCGAAACGCGGGGTGCCGTAGGCCGGATCGGCGCCGACCAGGGAGAATACTTCGTCTGACCACCACAGGCGATCCTCGCTCAGGTCATATTCCCAGTTGCCCAGTTTGGCGATGCTCTGGGCACGGCGCAAACGCACTTCGCTGTTCCGAAGCTGTCGCTCCATCTGCAACCGCTCGGTCACGTCGATGCCGATGCAGACCATGAATCGACCCTCGCCCGGCGGTCCGTCCAGCGCGCTGTTGTAGAACTGGATGGTTCTGAGCAGGCCGTTGCGGGCGATCCAGTGGACCTCGCGGAACTCGGGACGTGCATCATCGATGCCGAGGGAGGTCTGGAATGCCGTGCGCCGGGCATCGACCGACAGGGTCGGCGACATCATGACGTCCCACAGACAGCGGCCCTTGACTTCGTCGAGGGTGAATCCGGTGACGGTTTCGGCACAACGATTGAAGCGACGGATGCGGCCCTCGTGGTCGAGCACGACGATCAGGGTGCCGGCATTCTCGATCAGGGCGTTGGAGAAGTTGCGCTCGCTGACCAGCATGGCTTCGGCGCGCTTGCGCTCGCTGATGTCTTCCATGATGTTGAGGCTGTATGGCTGGTCGCCGATGGTCACCAGGGCGCCGTTGTAGATCGCCGGAAAGTGCGTGCCCTGCCGGGTACGAATCACCGTCTCGAAATCACGCACCGTACCATGCTCGCGCAGCAGGCCCAGGTAGCGCTCACGGTCGCCCGGTACCGCCCACATGTCGAGGTCTTCGGAGGTGCGGCCGATCATGTCCTCCGCCGTGCCACCGTAGCGACGCACGGCTTCCGAGTTGGCGGCGATGATCCGGCCTTCGGGAACCGACAACAGGCCGATCATGTTCGGGCTTTGCTCGAAGATCGCCCGCAGCATCTCCTCGCTCTCTCGCAGACGCGATTGTGCCTGGGTCCGGCGAATCGCGGCCGCGATGTGGGTGCTCACGAATTCGAGCAGTTCCCGGTGGCGTTGCGAGTAATGGGCGCCGCCGGTGTAGCTCTGCACGGCGATCGCTCCGATGACCCGCTCATCGATGGTCAGGGGGACGCCCAACCATTCTGCCGGCGGCGTGCCAGCAATGGTCTCGACCCTGCCGCCGCCATCAGTGGGGCTGGCCGAGAGCAGGACCGATCTGCCGCTCCGGACGACAGTCGCGGTCAGGGTGCTGTCGCCGAGCTTCTGCGGGGGCGGGGCTTCATCGTTCTCGTCGAGAAAATACGGGAAGCTGACCATGTCGTTGTCGGCATCGTACATCGCGACGTAGAAGTTCGGTGCTGGCAGCAGACCATCGATGATGCAGTGGATCCGGCCATACAGATCGGCCAGATCGGTGGCATCGAGCGCGGCCCCAGCGATCTCGCGCAGCGCGTGCTGGGTTCGCTCCCACTGGCGGCGATCGGTGATATCGACGATGGTCGATTGGGTGCCGACGATCTCGCCGCCTTCGATGACGACATCGACCCGTGCATCGAGCCAGATCCGGCGGCCATCACGGGTCAGCCCCTCGAACTGGAATCGCTGTGCGCAGTCGTCACCCGCGATCCGTCGATCATGACGATGGCGCAGCGTGACCTGATATTCGGGCGCGACGTAGTCTTCCAGGCGCAGGCGGCCGACATCCTCGCTGTCGAATGCAAACATCGACAGGAAACGGTCATTGGCGAACACCACCCTGCCCTCGCGATCATCGACGATCACCGCGTCATTGACGTTCGACAGCAGCCAGCGCATCCGTTGGCCACGTCGGATCAGGCTTTCGATCCGATTCTCCAGCCGGTGCTCGCGGGCCAGGGCGGGGCCGAGGCGGTCGGGATGCTCGAATGCGACGATATCGCGGGCACCACGCTCGAACAGTCGGATGGCCTCGGCTTCGCGCGCCAGCGGATGGCCGATCAGGGTCGGCAGCGGGGTCTCCTGTTCGGCAAGCTGGGCCAGCACGGCAGCCGCGTCGGGAGCCTGGCCGCTGGCGAGATCGGCGACCACGGCATGCCAGCCGTGTTGGGCAAGGATCCGGGTCAGGGCGCTCGGGTCACTGACATACTCGACCGTGCAGCCGCTGGCGTCGAAGACCTGGGCGAACGGGTCGTCTCCGGGGCGATGATCGCTGACTCTCACTATCCGCATCACGATCGATCCTGTCCGCGTGATTCTGGCTGTGTGTCGGAGCCGGCCCGGCCCGTGTGCATCGACCGCCGACAGCACATGCCGACGCGCATGGCCATTCCGTTCAGTCTGTCTGCGTATCGCATCGCGTCCTGCCCTCACCCTGCGTTCGGACCAGTCCGGAAACGGCGCGACCGGTTCACTCGAATCGATATCGGCCAGTGCCTCCGAAACTTTAGCGCAATCCCGATCCTGGTGCGGCAGGCGCACCTGTTTTCGCGGCGACGGGATACCTTGGCGCCGCGCGCCGGTACGCCGTGATCGCTACGGTGGGTCGGCGCTTCCGACTCAGGCTTCCAGAAACCGAACTCGGCGGGTGATCGAGCAGACCAGTTCGTAGCCGATGGTGGCGGCGGCGGCGGCGACCCGCTCGACCGGCAGTTCCGGCCCCCACAGCAGCACCGGATCACCGACCCTGGCCTCCGGCAGGTTCGTGAGATCGATGGCCAGCAGGTCCATCGACACCCGTCCGACCAACCGGGCCGGGCGTCCACCGACCTGCACCGGGGTGCCACTCGGCGCGGCCCGTGGATAACCATCGCCGTAGCCGATCGCGGCAACGCCGATCCGCATCGGGCCAGGGGTCCGGAAGTCTCCGCCATAGCCGATCGCTTCCCCTGCCGCAACGCTGTTGATGGCGATCAGCCGGGTACCCAGCGACATCGCCGGGCGCAGGCCGAAATCCGCTCCGGTACGACCGGCGACGACACTGATTCCGTACAGCGCTCCGCCAGGACGAACCCAGTCGCCATGACTGGCCGGCCAGCCGAGCACGCCGGCCGAATTGGCCAGCGAGCGTGATCCAGCAAGGCCATCCAGGGCCTTGCTGAACCGTGCGATCTGTTCGCCCGTGGCGGCACAGTCGAATTCATCGGACCGCGCGAAGTGGGTCATCCAGACCGGCTCGGTCCGAACCGAGGCAATCCGTGCCAGTCGTTGCATCAACATCGGTGCCGACTCCGGTGCGAAACCGAGCCGATGCATGCCGGTATCGAGTTTGACCCAACAGCCCAGCCAGGCGGGTTCACCCTGTGCTCGGGCTGATTCGAGGATGCGCAGTTGGCTCTCGTGGTGCAGCACCACTTCGACATCCAGACGCCGCAGATCCGGCAGATCCTCCGGCGAATCGAATCCGGAAAGCAGCACGATGCGCTGGCTGTGTCCGGCCGCCCGCAGCCGCTCGGCATCGGCCAGGGCTGCCACACCGAAGGCATCGGCGCCCTGCAAGGCCATCGCGACGCGCTCCAGGCCATGGCCATAGCCGTCGGCCTTGACCACCGCCATGACCTTGGCGCCGGGTGCCAGTTGCCGGATACGCGCCAGATTGTGGCGCAAGGCATCGAGGTGGATGATCGCGTGGGTTGGTCGAGCCATGGGCCGGTCATTCTATCCCGAGCAGAGACGGCCCTGCCCCAGTGTCGGTGCTTCTGTCATGCCGCAAGCGCGGCAGCGAACGGGCCGTCCTCGATGTGACTCACTCGAACTGACCGACGTCGTCATGGGCGAGATTGTCGAACCGGGTGTACTCACCGAAGAACTTCAGCTTGACCGTGCCGGTCGGCCCGTTACGCTGCTTGCCGATGATCACCTCGGCCAGACCCTGGTCGTTGGAATCCTTGTGGTAGTAGTCATCACGGTAGATGAACACGATCACGTCGGCGTCCTGCTCGATCGCACCCGACTCGCGCAGGTCGGCCATCACCGGACGCTTGTCGGTACGGCTTTCCAGGCCACGGTTGAGCTGGGACAGCGCCAGCACTGGCACGTCGAGTTCCTTGGCCAGCGCCTTGAGGCTGCGCGAGATTTCCGAGATTTCAGTGGCACGGTTTTCCTTGTTGCCGGGAACCTGCATCAATTGCAGGTAATCGATGACGATCAGGCCCAGGTCATGCTCGCGCTTGAAGCGTCGGGCTTTGGAGCGCAGCACATCCGGCGACAGTCCGGGCGTGTCGTCGATATACAGTCGTGATTCCCGCAGCAGGCGGATTGCCGAGGTCACTCGACTCCAGTCTTCGTCTTCGAGTTGGCCGGTACGCAGGCGTCCGGCGTGGACCCGCCCGATCGAGGAGATCATGCGGAAGGCAAGCTGGGAGTACGACATTTCCATCGAAAACACGATCACCGATTTCTTGCTCTTCAGCGCGGCATACTCGGCCATGTTCAAGGCCAGCGTGGTCTTGCCCATGGCTGGCCGGGCGGCGAGGATCAGCAGGTCGGACTTCTGCAGGCCGGAGGTGATCTGGTCGAAGTCGGTGAAGCCGGTCGGCAGGCCAGTGACGGCGCTCTTGGCGTTGAAGCGGGCATTGAGGATGCCGAATGCCTCGGTCAATGCCTCGCCGATGCCGACGAAGTCGCGCCGGCCGCGTTGGCCCTGCTCGGCGATGCGGAACACTTTCTGCTCGGCCGCCGACAACACTTCCACCGTGTCCCGACCGTTCGGCTCGAAGCCATCATTGACGATCTCGGTGCCGACTTCGATCAGCTTGCGCAGCACCGACTTCTCGCGAACGATCTCGGCATAGGCGACGATGTTGGCGGCCGAGGGCGTGGTCTGGGCCAGTTCGATCAAGTAGGCGGTGCCACCGATCTGATCGGACAGGCCGTTGGAATCGAACCAGTCGCCGAGGGTGACGGCATCGAACGAGCGGCTCTTGTCACCCAACTCGCGGATGGCGCGGAAGATCAGTCGGTGGTCGCGGCGGTAGAAGTCTTCCTCGACCAGCAGATCGCCGACCCGGTCGATCGCGTCCGGCGCCAGCATCAGGCCGCCGAGCACCGCCTGTTCGGCCTCGACCGATTGCGGTGGCAGGCGCAGCGCCTCGATCCGCGAGTCGCCTCGGGATTCCGATGGAAGAGGATAGCGTTGCGCCATGATCGGCTCCGGAAGCGGTGCTGGGGGAAGCGGTCCATGCTACGCGCCGGAGCACCGGGGGTGTTGCAGACAAGTCTGTGGATAACCGGTTGATAACCGACAGCGTCATGAATACCGCCCGTGCGTCTCAATTCCCGAGACCGGCGTGGCCTGGGCCGGTCTCGGCGCGCGCGGGTGGTTCGATGTCGGTGCCGACCAGCCGACGACGGCGCGGCATGGGCCGCAGACGACGAAGGGCGCCCGGAGGCGCCCTTCGAGGGTCAGGCCGTGGCGCGGCTCAGGCTTCCGCCACCACCAGCACCTTGACCGTGGTTTCGACATCGGCGTGCAGCACGACCTGGACATCGTACTCGCCGACGTGCCGGATCGGACCTTCGCCCATCACCACTTCGCTCTTGGACAGGCTCTGGCCGGCAGCGGTGCAGGCTTCGGCGATGTCACGCGGACCGACCGAGCCGAACAGCTTACCTTCAGGCGAGGCATTGGCGCGAACCGTGACCGTCAGGCCATCGAGTCGGGCCTTGCGGCCTTCCGCACCCTCCAGCGCCGCCTTGGCCTTGGCCTCGTACTCGGCGCGCCGCTGGCGGAACATCTCGATGTTGGCTTCAGTGGCGGGAACCGCCTTGCCGTAGGGAATGAGGTAGTTGCGGCCGTAGCCGGCCTTAACCCGGACCTTGTCGCCAAGGCTGCCGAGGTTCTGCACTTTCTGCAAAAGAATCAGTTCCATGGGGTACTCCGTTATTCGTTAGCGGTGGGCTTGCGCGACCGCAACGGGGGCTGTCCGAATGACAGGATGGTAGTGACCGTCGGCTCAGCTATCGTGGTTGTCGCAGTACGGAATCAGGGCCAGGTAGCGAGCGCGCTTGACCGCCGTGGCG
>DIHI01000123.1 GCA_002420085.1 Lysobacterales bacterium UBA5700
TGGCCGTTCTGACGCTGGCCGGTTCAGACGTGGGTTGCGACGGCGGACGGCAGTGACGGCGGCGGTGCCAGCAGTTCGTGTTCCAGACTGGCCAGGCAATTCTGGAAGGGCGTGGTGGTCGCCATGCCGCGTGCGACGACCAGACTGCCCTGCAGCAGTGCGATCGCCCGCTCGGCGCGGAAATGGGCCGTGTCCCGGTCGAATTCGGCATCGACCAGCGCCCGCGACAGCGCTCCGATCCAGACCTCGAAGGCGTTCTTGATCATGTTCGCGAATGGCCCACGGTCCGCACTCGGCGAGGACAGCATGTTCAGCAGGCAGGCTTTCTTGCCGCCGCAGTAGAACGTGTCGAGGTTGCGGATCATGGTGGCGATCCGAGCAGCCGGCGTGGCCTTGGATCCGAGCGGTGTCAGGATGTGCTCGATCAGCCAGGTCTCGGCGCCAGCCATGACTTCGCTGGCCATCTGCTCCTTGCCGCCAGGAAAGCGATGATAGAGGCTGGCCTTCTTGAGGCCGGTTGCCGCCGAGAGCATGGCCAGGGTCGCACCCTCGTAGCCGACCTCGCGGAACACATCGCTCAGTTTCGTGTGCAGCACCGAGTCTTCAACTTTCGCGGGTCGCGCCATGACGGTCCTCCTTCGGTGAGCTGACTGTAACATGTTACGGAACGAACGGTAATATTCGCGAGACACCCCGGTCGAATCGTGGTTGCGGCACGCCGTGAGCCGGTCGTCGGAGTTCGGCGGCGAGTTCTGACGGGGAGTTCTGGCACCTGCTTCCGAGCGGGCACGGGTCCGTAGGGCTCCGGACACCAGGGCTCCGGACACCCATTTCAGGCGACCGGACGGCCAAATTCGGCCTTGCCAGACGCCATCCTGGCGCATCCGCTGTCGTGATCCTGTCATCGCTCGCTTGACAACACGGTTCATCGCCCATATTGTACCGACCGTTCGGTAAATAAGCCGAATGCCTGAATCCACATCCCAAACCAAGGAGCATCACCATGTCCAAGACTGCCATCGTCATCTTTTCCGACCCGAAGGCCGGTTCCGAGGAGGCCCTCGGTCGCCTGTTCAACGCGATGTTCGTTGCCTACGAACTGAAGGAGAAAGGCCAGGAGGTCGCGCTGATCTTCCAGGGTGCCGGCGTGCGCTGGGCCAGCGAGATCGTCAAGCCCGAGCATCCGGCCCATGGCCTGTACCAGGCGGTCAAGGACACCATCGTCGGTGTCTGTGGTGGTTGCGCCGATGTGTTTGGCGCCACCGCCGACGTGAAGGCGACCGGCTTGTCGCTGGTGCGTGAAAAGGAGATTCCGGGCACCGCCGGCATCATCGACCTGTCGCGCTACCTCGACGAGGGCTACCGCCTGGTCACGTTCTGAGCCGGCATCGGGACCGGCCATTGGCGACGTCCGGTCGGCCGTCGCTGATCCGGCAGGCGGTTCGATGACCGTCGGCCGGCCGCAGCCAGGGACGGCTGCATGACGGATCGATCGCGTGCGATCGATCCGTCAGTTCACATGAAAGCCGCTCGCCAGAGTCAGGCGAGACACCTTCGATCGACGGCCAGGCTCTCCAGGAGGCAGACATGCGCGATCCCTTCCATGACGGCGAGCGAGCCATCCAGGAACAGACCGGTGAGCGCGACATCGCACTGATCAATGGTCAGATGATCGCCGACCGGATCCCGGCGGCGGCCAAGGTATTCCTGACCCAGCAACGCTACTGCCTGCTGGGCGGTGCGGCGGCCGATGGCGACCTCTGGGCGCTGCTGGTCTGCGGCGAGCCGGGCTTCGCCCGAACCGATGAGGCGCGGCAGACCCTGCATCTGCGCATTGATGATCGCTTGGGCGTATTCGCCCGGACACCGCCGCTGGCCATGCTGCGCGAAGGCGATCCGCTCGGCCTGTTGTTCATCGAACTGGCCACCCGCCGCCGGCTGCGGGTCAACGGCCGGTGCAGCCACCCTGGCGCCGACGAGTGGGTCATCGCGATCGATCAGGCCAATCCGCTCTGTCCGAAATACATCCAGCGCCGTCAGCCGGTGGAACGGGTCGCCGCGTCGGCGAGCGATGCTGCGCCGGCCGATGCGACCATCGACAGCGGTCAGGCCCTGACCGAGGCGCTGGTCGAATGGATCACCACCGCCGATACCTTCTTCGTGGCCAGCGCCCATTCCGATGGTTCGGCCGATGTCTCGCATCGGGGCGGCAGGCCGGGCTTCGTCCGGCATCAGGCTGGGGTGTTGCGGATACCCGACTACCCCGGCAACAGCATGTTCAACACGCTCGGCAATTTCGCCGTCAATCCGCGCGCCGGCCTGAGCTTCATCGATTTCGATGGCAACCGCCAGCTACAGATGACCGGCGACGTTCGGCTCGATCTGGCGGCCGGTGCAGCCGACCCGGATACCGGTGGCACCGGTCGATGGTGGGAGTTCCGCCCGCGCCAGTGGTTCGTTTCGCCATTGAATCTGCCTCTCGCGTGGACCTTCGTCGACGCCTCACCCTTCAACCCGTGAAGTCCCGAGCATGGACCTGATCGTCACCGACAAGACCCTCGTCGCAGCGGACACCCTGCGCATCTCCCTGGCTGCCGCCGATGGCGCGGCCTTGCCGAGCTTCAAGCCCGGGGCACACATCGAACTGGCGTTTGCCGGGCTGACACGACGCTACTCGCTCACCTCCGCGCCGGACGATCCCACCCAGTACCAGATCTGTGTGCTGCGCACCGAGCCGAGTCGCGGCGGTTCGGCCTGGCTGCACGATCGTCTGGCGGTGGGGGATCGGCTGAGCGTTTCCGGCCCGTTCAATGCCTTTCCGCTGCGTCTGGAGGCTCGACACAGCGTGTTCATCGCCGGTGGCATCGGCATCACGCCATTCCTGTCGATGATGGCGGCACTGGCCCGCTCGGCCGGTGCGTTCGAGTTGCACTACGCGGCACGCAGCGGCGACCGATTCCTGAGCCTGCCCGATCACCCGGTAGCGATCCATCGTTACATCGACCGTGAGGGTCGGCCCGGACTGGATATCACGGCGATCCTGGCCCAGGCTCCCCCCGACGCCGACCTCTACATCTGTGGCCCACGCGGCCTGATCGAAGCGGTGCGGGCGGCCGCAGCCGCGCGCGGCTGGCCGGCCGATCGCGTCCATTTCGAGAGCTTCGGTGCCAGTCTCAGGCCGAGCGACCAGCCGATCAAGGTCCATCTCGCGCTGTCCGGCATGACCCTGGATGTCGAACCCGGCACCAGCATCCTCGACGCGCTGCTCGCCAATGATGTATGGGCACCCTATGAATGCCGACGTGGGGAGTGCGCCTCGTGCATGACCGAAGTCGTTTCCGGCGAACCCGACCATCGCGATGTCTGCCTCACCGAAGCCCAGCGCAGCACCAGCCTGTGTACCTGCGTGTCCTGGGCACGATCGTCGGAACTGGTGCTCAATCTCTGAGACACCCGCCCGACGCTTACGGATAAGAACAGCCAGCGCGGCCTGAGGCTGGGGCTGGCCGAAGTCGGGGGGCAGCGTCCGCAACAGCGCCATGACCTCGGCGCGCACGCCTCGGGAATGACAGTGCGGCCCGCTTCGCACGAGCCACACCGGCTGTCGAACCCGCCTCGCGTAGCACGGGCGTCTCGCCCGTGGCGCGGCAGCGCCGCACGTCGCTGATTCGATTGTCCCGCTGTGACCCCCGCGACGTCCCCTCCAACCAACGGGGACAACCGAACAGGGACAACCGAACAGGGACACCTCAGCCTTGAACACAGGGGACGGTACGGTGTTGGGCGAACAGGTCCGGATGAGGACTTGACTTCGGCTTGGTAGTCATACCAAGCTGTTTGGTATGACTACCAAGCGCCGCTCGGTCACACCCGATCCCCGGCCAGCGGCTGCGGGCAGGCAGCCGCGCGATCCGGCGGACGATGTCCGCCAGCGGCTGCTGTCGGCGGCGGTGGCGGTGCTGCGCGAGGACGGCTTCCATGCACTCACCCAGACTCGGGTGGCCGAGCGCAGCGGATTGCGTCAGAGTCATCTGACCTATTACTTCCCACGTCGGGCCGATCTGCTGATGGCGGTCGCTGAAACCGTAGCGAGCCAGATGCAGGCCCGTGTTTCAGTGCAGTCCAACGGACGACCGCTGGACATCGATGGCCTGCGCGCTGTTCTCCATGCACAACTGGCGGATCGCGAACTGCCACGGCTGATGCTGGCCCTGGTCGCAGCGGCCGACGAGGATGCCCGTCTGGGTGCCTGGCTGGTGCGCTTTCATGCCGGCATCGCTGCCATGCTGGCGGCGGCACTGGCGCGGGCAGGGGTCGAGGCGCCAGCCGATGCGCTGGCGGTATTCCAGGCGACCCTGGTGGGTCTGCGGGTCGGTGGTCTGATGACCGGGGCGCGGCCGGCTGAACTGTCGAGCCGGCTCGATCGGGCGCTCGATCATCTGCTTGCCGATTCGAGCCGTGACCCGGGCAAGGTGGCCTGAATCCGATGACGGCCCAGCCGCTGTTCAGTCTGCGCGCGATCTCCAAGGTCTATGGCGTGGGCGCGGGTGCGGTGCATGCTTTGCGCGGCATCGATCTCGACCTGCACGCCGGTGAGGTGGTGGTGGTACTCGGGCCTTCGGGTTCCGGCAAGAGCACCCTGCTCAACATCCTGGGCGGGCTGGATGTACCGAGTGCGGGCAGCATCGCGTTCGCCGGCGAGCCATTGCCGGTGGCCGATGGCCGGGCGATGGGCGAGTACCGGCGCCGTCACGTCGGTTTCATCTTCCAGTTCTACAACCTGATTCCGAGTCTGACCGCGCACGAGAACATCGAACTGGTCACCGACATCGCCGAGACGCCGATGTCGCCCCGGCAGGCGCTGGCGGAGATGGGCCTGGCCGGACGTGAGGGCAGCTTTCCAGCGCAGTTGTCCGGCGGCGAGCAGCAGCGGGTGGCGATCGCCCGTGCGCTGGCCAAACGACCGCGCGTGCTGTTGTGCGACGAGCCGACCGGCGCGCTCGATCTGGCCACCGGCATCCGTGTGCTGGAGGCGCTGATGCAGGCCAATCACACGACCGGTTGTCTGCTGCTGATCGTCACCCACAATGCCGACATGGCGCGCTTGGCCGATCGGGTGATCCGCTTTGCCGATGGCGGTATTCGCGAGATTCGCAGCAATGCTCGGCGCGCCACGCCAGCGGAGTTGCACTGGTGAGGCGACTGCCGCCCCTGTCGATGAAGCTTGGCCGTGATCTGCTGCGGTTGCGCGCGCAGGCATTGTCGGCGGCCCTGCTGCTGGCGCTCGGGGTGAGCCTGCTGGTGGCGACCCTGGGCACCCGTGTGTCGTTGGAGCAGGCACGCGATGACTACTACCTCGCCCAGCGGCTGGCCGATCTGCACCTGCCACTGGTGCGGGCGCCGCAGGCGATGGCGGCACGGGTGGCCGCCATTCCGGGGGTCGAGGCGCTGGAGGCACGCCTGGCGGTGCCGGGCCTGCTCAGTCTGCCCGATGTGGTCGAGCCGCTTGGCGCCCGTCTGCTGTCGTTGGATGACCCCGAATCCACGGCCGTCAATCGGCCCTGGCTGACCGCCGGACGCTGGCCGGAGGGCGGCGCATCGGCGCGCGAGGCGGTGCTCAATGATGCCTTTGCCGAGGCACGCGGCCTTCGGCCCGGTGCCTGGTTGGAGGTCACGGTGCGCGGCTCGCGCGAGCGGGTGCAGGTGGTCGGCATCGCCAACTCGCCGGAGTTCGTGTTCATCAGCCCGCCGGGCGAATTGATGCCGATCCCCGAACGCTTCGCCGTGCTGTGGCTGCCACGTGCGGCACTGGAGGCAGCCGCCGGCCTGCAAGGGGCGTTCAACGAGGTGGTGCTGCGCCTGGGCGAAGGGGTCCGTGCCGAGCCGGTGGCGATCGAACTGGAGCGTCTGCTGGCCCGCTACGGTGCCGGACGGGCGCTGGATCGCTCGCGAATTCCTTCGGCACGCTTCCTCGATCAGGAACTCGATCAACTCGGCACCCTCGCCAGTGTGCTGCCTCCGGCCTTTCTCGCCGTGGCCGCCTTCCTGCTCAATCTGACCCTCACCCGCCTGGTCGAGGCCGAGCGCGCCACCCTTGGTCTGTTGAAGGCATTCGGATTGCGCGGTCGGGAAGTGGTCGCGGGTTATCTCGGCTTCGCGCTGGTGGTGAGCGGGGTGGGCGTGCTGCTCGGGTTGCTGAGCGGCAGTTGGCTGGGACGGGAGCTCTGTGCCCTGTATCTGGAGATCTACCGATTGCCGTCATTGGTCTACCGGGTGCCACCGACGATTGCCCTGCTGGCGATCGTCGTGGGCCTGGGGGCGGCCGTGCTCGGCAGCGGCATGGCCCTGCGTCGGGTAATGGCGCTGCGGCCGGCCGAGGCGCTGGCGCCGCCGCCACCCCCGGCGTTTCGGCACGGCAGTGGCCCGCTGGCCCATGCCACACGCGGCTTCGATCCACTTACGCGGGTGGTGCTGCGGCGGCTGTTGGGCTATCCGCGCCGGGCGCTGACCACGGTGATCGGCCTGAGTGCGGCCCTGGTGCTGCTGGTGCTGTCGATGCAGGCGCCGATGTCGATCGATCGCCTGTTGCAGCTCAGCTTCGGCGAAGCCAAGCGCCAGCAACGCACGGTGACCCTGGCCGAGCCGGCGGGTCCGGCCGCGCTGCACGCACTCGCCCGATTGCCGGGGGTAGAACAGGCCGAGCCCTTCCTGGCGCTCGATGCGGTGTTCCGCCATGACGGTCGGGAAGTCAGCGAGGTGCTGTTCGGCCTGCTGTCCGCGCCCCGGTTCGAGCGGTTGATCGATGCCGAGGGCAGGGTGCGGCGGCTGCGCGAGGACGGCCTGATCCTTACGGCGGGCCTGGCTCGCCAGTTGGCGGTGCAGCCCGGTGACAGCGTGCAGGTGCAGTTCACCAGCGGCCCGCGTCGAGATGCCCGGGTCACCGTGGTCGATGTCATCGAGGTGACGATCGGCAGCAGTGCCTATCTGGAGATCGGCGCGCTCGGCCGACTGGCCGGCCAGCCGGAGCGGATCAGCGGCGCCCACCTGCGGCTGCGCGGCGGTGCAGCGGATGCTTTCGATCTGGCCGTTCGCGAGACGCCGATGATCGTCGGCAGCAGCGACATCGAGGCGGCATTCCGTTCGACCCAGCGGACCTTCAAGGAAGGCAGCGGCATGATGACCACCCTGTTCACCGTGTTCGCCGTGCTGATGGCCGCCGGCATCGCCTTCGCCACCGCGACCGTGATCCTCGGCGAGCAGCGCCGCGACCTGGCCACCCTGCTGGTGCTCGGCTATGGCCGGCGCGAGGCGAGCTACGTGCTGTTGGCCGAACTGGCCCTGCTGGCCTCGATCGCCCTGCCGATCGGCCTGGTCGCCGGCCATCATTTCGCCAATGCCTTCCTGCGGGCGATGGCCACCGATCTGTTCACCTTCCCGCCGGTGTTCGAGCCGGGGCTGCACCTCCGGGCTGCATTGATCGCACTCGGTTCAGTGCTGGCTGCGGCGTTGTGGGTGCGACGCGACATCGACCGCATCGCCCTGGTCGATAGTTTGAAATCCCGTGAGTGAGCCCATGTCCCTCATATCGAAAAACACGCCCCGTCGCCGCACCGCAATCGCGTGGCTGATCCTGCTGCTGGCACTGCTGGTGGCCGCCGCCCTGGCGCTGTGGCCACGTCCGCAGGCGTTCGAGATCGCCACGGTCGATCGGTCCGCCCTGCGGATCGAACGCAGCGATCGCGGTACCACGCGCTACCGTGAGGTGTATCCGTTGCTGGCACCGGTGCCGGGCACCCTGGAACGGATCGTGCTGGAGCCGGGTGACGCACTGACTGCCGGTCAGGCCGTGGCCCACATCCGGCCGCTCACGGCGGTTCCGCTCGATGCCCGCAGTCGGGCGCTGGCCGAGGCCGATCTGGCCGCCGCGTCGGCGGCATTGCGTCAGGCGCGCGCCGTCGCCGACTCGGCCGGTGATGCCCGCGCGCGGCTGGAGGCGGCCGCAGGCTCCGCCCTGGTCAGCGAACGCGAATTGACCGTCGCTCGCACCAGCGAAGCAGAGGCGATCGCTGCGGTCGCGGTCGCCCAGGCACGACGACAGCAGGCCGAGGCGCAACTGGCCATCGCTCATCCCGATGGTCAGGGTCGCTTGACCCTCACCGCGCCGGTCGATGGCGTGTTGCTGCGGCGGGTGGTGCAGGGCGAGCAGACGGTGGTCGCCGGTCAGTTGCTGGTCGAGATCGGCGACCCGCGCACCCTGGAGGTGGTGGGCGATTTTCTTTCACAGGACGCGGTCGGCTTCATCCCCGGCGCGCCAGCGCGCATCGAGGCTTGGGGTGGCCCGCCCCTGGCCGCTACGGTCGAGCGGGTCGAGCCTCTGGGCGAGTTGAAGGTCTCGGCCCTGGGGGTGGAGGAGCAGCGGGTTCGCGTGATACTTCGCCTCGATCAGCCTCCGGCGGCGCTCGGTCATGGCTATCAGGTCGAGGTGTACATCACCGTGCGTGCGATCGATGATGCCATGCGGGTGCCGGTCGAATCGCTGCGCCGCGAGGCCGATGGCTGGAGCGTGTGGCAGGTGGTGGATGGCCGGTTGCGCCGGCAATCGGTGCAGGTCGGCGACAGCGATGGTCGCTACCGCGAAGTGGTCGCCGGCCTGACCGATGGCGATCAGGTGTTGCGCTTTCCGCCGGCCGGTGAGTTGACCGGAGTACGGGTCCGGAGTCCCGATCGCGCGGTTGACTGAGTCGGTCGGGACGGCATCTCGGTCTGGTGCCGAGCCAGACCGAGGTCGGGCGGCGGACGCCGCAGTGCGGCAGGGGTGTTCCCGTCTGCCTCCGAATGCTGCCTCCGAATGCTATTGCGAACGATTCGCATTCATGAGAAACTGCCTCGGTCCGGCCTCGGTCCAGGATTCCGGCTCGCGATGTCCAGAGCCCGATCTCGCACTGCTGCGCCGGAGGTGGCCAAGCCAACGGGTGTTCCCGTGAGCCAGGCGTTTGTCGACTCGAACACGCTCGGATGTCATGAAGAACGAACTTGCCCGCGCACTGGCTGCGTCGCTGTGTACCACCGTCGCCACCATCGGCATCGTGCCGTCGGCCCTGGGCCAGACGCTGCCCGATCGGTCCACCCTGTCGGCCACTCGGCTGATGGCCGATGCCGACGCGCCCGAGACCCCGGACGGTGACTACACGCGGCCCGTGCTCACCGACGCGACGACACGGCCGGTGCTCGATCCGATCGTGGTGGTCGCGACCCGCACCGAGCGACCGCGTTTCACCACGCCGGCCGCGATCTCGACGATCAGCGCCGAGCAGATCGAGACCCTCCAGCCCTACGGCTTTCAGGACGTGTTCGAGGCCGTGCCAGGGGTGGCGGTGCAGGGTGGGCCGCGACGGATCGCCGAGGAACCGGCCATTCGCGGCTTCGACGACGAGCGGGTGGCGATCCGCATCGACGGCACCCGGCAGAACTTCAACAAGGCGCATGGCGGTCGGTTCCTGCTCGATCCAGACCTGATCCAATCCGTGGAAGTGCTGCGCGGCGCCGGTTCGGCGGTCTACGGCAGCGGCGCGCTGGGCGGGGTGTTCGATATCCGCACTCGCAGCGGACGCGACTTCAGCGGCGGCATCGATGGTCTTGGCGGTCGGGTCCGGGCCGGTTGGCAGGACAATGGCCAGGAATGGCGGGTCTCCGGTCTGCTCCACGGCCAGCGCAACGACTGGGATGGCCTGGTCGCGCTCGGCCGGCGCGAACTCGGCGAAGACCTGCGCGATGGCGACGACAACCGCATCCTGGCCAGCCGCGATCGTCTGGCCTGGGCCAGTGCCCGGTTCGGCTGGCAGCCGGGCGAGGATCAGCGCTTCGAGTTGGCCTTCGATCACTTCGACAACCAGGGCATCAACCCGAGCAATGCCAATGCGGTCGCCGAGGCCGGCACCCTGGTCGATCGCGACAGCACGCGGCGTCAGGTCCGTGCCTCCTATCGCCTCGCACCCGAGGGCGTCGATTGGCTCGACCTGCGCGCCACGGTCCATCGCAATGTCGTCGATACCGACGAGTTCCGGCTCGATGATGACCGCCAGGATCGCAGCGACTTCGCCACCAATGGCCTCGAACTGGTCAACAGCAGCCGACTTGCCGGCGATGACCGGCGAGCGGTGGTGCTGACCTATGGGGTGGAAGCCTATGCCGACCGCCAGCGCGGCCAACGCAATGGCGCTGCCCGCCCCCAGTTTCCCGACGCCTCGGCCCGTTACCAGGCCGCGTTCGCACAATTGGAACTGCCGATCGGCTCACGCCTGAGCCTGATCCCCGGCCTGCGCTGGGATCGTTTCGAGTACGACAGCGCGGGCGGGTTCGCCGATCGCGACGATGACCGGCTGTCGGGACGGGTTGCCGCTGGCATCGAACTGGCCGCCGACTGGTACGCCTGGGCCGACTGGTCGCGGGCCTTCCGTGCGCCCAGCCTGACCGAACTGTTCGCCGATGGGGTCCACTTCACCGTGCCACTGGCGCCGGGGCAGATCGTCATCAATCGTTTCGTGCCGAGCCCGGACCTGGCCGCCGAGCGGCTGGAGCAGGTTCAGGCCGGTCTGCGCTGGCGCCACCATGGCCTGTTGCAGGCCGACGACCGCGTGCAGGTCGATCTGGTCTACTTCCGCAGCGACGTCGATGATTTCGTCGATCAGGTGGTGACCTTCATTTCCGGCCCGCCGCGCTTCGATCCACCGACCCGCACCCTGGTATTTCCCGGCATCACCCGCAACCTCAATGTCGATGCCGTGCTGACGGGTGCCGAACTGGAGGCCCGCTACGATGCCGAGCGCTGGTACGCCCAGGCCACCCTCAGCCTGCTCGACAGCCGGCGGCGCGGCGAGGACGTGGGCCTGGCCAGCGTGCAGCCCGACCGCCTGCGGCTGGTGCTCGGCACCCGCTGGTTGCAGCGCAGCCTGACCCTGGGAGTCGGCCTCACCGCCGCCCGCAGCCGTCGGGATGTGCCGGCCGAGGCCCTGACCACGCCCGGTCATGGCGAGGTTGACGTCACCCTGGGCTGGCGTCCGCAACAGGGGGCGCTGGCCGGATTCGGGTTCGATCTGGCGCTCGACAATGCCTTCGACACCGGGTTTCGGTTGCATCCCAATCCCGTATCGCAGCCGGGACGCAGCCTGCGCCTGTCGGTATCGCGGGATTTCAGCCTGTGAAC
>DIHI01000038.1:0-9363 GCA_002420085.1 Lysobacterales bacterium UBA5700
GCCGGCTCCGATCGTTCAGTCGGTGGGCTGGCCGGTTTCGGCCAGCAGGCGATCGGCGGCCTCCGGGCCGAGGAAGCGGCGCAAGTGGGTGCGTGGGCTGCGGGTCAGATCGACCCGCAGCAGGCAGTAGACGGCATTGCCGAATTCGGCTTCGACATGGAAGTCGATGAAGCGGGCACCGAGTGGCAGGTAGTGTCGGATCAACGGCGGAATCGGCCGGATGCCGCCTTCGCTCAGAGTGATGACCGGCCGCAGAGCATCGACCGATGGGCCGGCGAATGCGGCTGCGATCTCGTCGTGATAACGGGTCTCGGCCTGGAACGGCGCGCGCGCCCGGACACTCTCGCGCCAGATCGGGTGTTCGCCATGATTGCCGCGCAGATATTCGACCAGTACGGCCCGACCCAGTCGCGAGTAGGCCGCCGAGATGGTCACCGAGCCATACAGGTTGCGGTACTGCGGATTGCGGGCCGCCACCTCGCCCAGGCCACGCCAGAGCAGGGCGAGCGGACGCTGTTCGCCCTGGAATTCCGGTCGGATGAACGAGCGACTGAGTTCGATGCCCGGTCCGAGCCGCTGGTAGAAGCTCGGCTGGATGTCGAACACATGGCTGAGGTACATGCCATCCGGACCACGTTCGGCCACGGTCTGGTCACTGAAGCCGAGCCGATAGGCGCCGATCAGGCATTCGCGCTGGTCGTCCCAGAGCACCAGTTGGGTGTACCAGGCGTCTTCCGGAGTTTCGTCGAAGTCCTTGCCACTGCCCTGGCCGGCCGCCCGGAAGGTCAGTTCGCGGTGGCGGCCGAGTTCCTGGAACAGGGCAGGCGCTTCGTTGCGCTTGAACAGCAGCAGGCGATAGGGCGGCGCCTGCATCAGCAGGTGTTCCGGGCCGATCAGGCTGGCGACGTCGCGGCGAATCGATTCGGCATTGCCGGCGGCTCGTACCGGCGGCAGTGCGGCGGCCTTGGCGGTTGGTCGGGGGGCGTCGCGATCGGCCAGGGCCAGGCACAGGGCGCGCAGACGTGCGCTGGCCACCTGCTCGTCATCGTCGAGCCGCGCGAGATCGGGTTCGAGCATCGGCGGCGAGAACCGTACAACGATCTCGGGGTCGCGCGGCTTGAGCAGTTCGCGGACCAGGAAGGCCGCCCGCAGGCGCGGCCAGGTCAGCGGGATCCAACTCAGTGGTGCGCCAGTCCGACCGCCGATGTGCAGCATCGCCACGGCGGCACCGGCGCGCCGCGCCATGCGCAGGGCATGCGGACTCCAGGGCAGTTCGCGCGGCGCCGCGATATCCGGATCGTGGTGGGCGACCCGACCGGCGGGGAACAGGCCGAGCACACCGCCGCCTTCCAACCAGCGAACCGCCTGATGCAGGCTGCGTCGGTTGAGCGTGCTTGAGGTGCCGGCGGCGAATGGATCGAGTGCCGACAACCGGCCCTCGAATTCCGGGATGTCGGTGAGCATCCGGTTGGCCATCAGTCGCCAGCCGCCCGGCCGGATTTCTTCCAGGGCCAGGCAGAACGCCAGGGCATCGACGCCGCCGAGCGGGTGGTTGGCCAGCACCAGCAGTGGTCCTTCCCAAGCCTTCAGTGCGTCGAGTGCCGGGTCGGCGTCGAGTCGGTATCGAACCCCCAACTCGTTCAGCCCGGCACGACAGAAGCCGACCGCATCGGTTGCGGCCTGCCGGGTGCGGCGGTAGACCTGATCCAGGGCATGGAAACCCAGCAAACGGTCGAACAGCGGCCGGAACGGGCGAAACAGCAGGCGCAGCGGACCGGCCGGCAGCAGTTCGGCGGTGTCCACGAAATGCTCGCGGATCGGGCGAGCGGTTGCGGATTCGGCCGCGTCGTGGGTGATGCTCATGATGCGACAGCCTGTGCGCTCGCCAGGCCACAGACCTGACGGAAGCGCAGGGTGGCCGGGGAAACGCCGAAATCATCCGCGACCGGAATGCCGATCTGGCGCAACTGGGCGGCGATCAGGGCGTAGTGATGAACGGTGTGACTGAACAGGAAGTGCAGTTCGCGGCGCACGCTCGAATCCGACCAGTCCTCATCGCGTGCCTCGGTGTAGTCGTGGCGTACACGCAGTGGCTGATCGAGCCTGCCCTGAACCTGCTCGGACAGACCGCGTGCCAGTGCCTGCAATTGCAGCATGGCATGCAGGGGTTCGGTTTCCAGACGGGCATCACGGGGACGAAGATCGTAATCGACCCGTCCGGACGCCAGGGTGGCCAGCAGGGTGCGGTAGAACTCGATGCAGTGGCGCAGATGGGCACCGACCGAACTGGCCACCGTTCCCGGTGCGACTGCGGTGTACTGCTCGGGCGTCAGCACGGCGGCAAGGGCTGCGCCCTGGCCGAGGACTGTGGCACTCCGGACGACGATGGCGGGTAGGGTGTCGGTCATTGGGTGGTTCGATCCAGGTAATCGATCAGCACCGCACGTTCTTCGGCGCTGTGGATGTCGTTGAGGGTCCAGTCGTAGTCGGTGAATGCCACAGTCAGCGTCCCCGCCGCCAACTGCCGCTGCTGTTCCGGATCCAGGCCCAGCCATTCCCCATGCTCGGCCAGCCAGGCGCGGACCCCGCGTTCGCCCCCGAAATCGCCTGCGTACCAGTCCAGCAAGGGCGTGACCCAGACCCGCCGGGCTTCGGCGTCGAGGCGATTGATCGCCCGATGACCGAGAAAGCGGAGGGTCTGGTCGCGCAGTTGCTGATCCAGCCGCCCGGCAACATAGGCTTCGTTGCGCAGAGGTGGGCAGTCGGCAGCCGCGCAGTTTACCGCGAAGTGGATCAGCGGTTCATCGAATACGCCGGGTTGTCGAATCAGGCCATGCTCGATGTCGTCCAGGTGACGCGGTACACCGAGCAGCCGGAAGAAGCGGATTCGCCAGGGATTGCCGAACAGCCCGCCGATCGCGCGGATCGAATCGATCCGGGGGTAGTGGCGCAGGATCGATTCGACCGTGAAGGCGTTGTAGGCATTGATCAGGAAGGCCAGTCGCTGATCGCGATCGAAGCTTCGATAGTCTTCGGGCGTCACCGCCTGCAGGGCATCGAGGTACTGGTGCAGCCGGTCCCGTTCGGTCGCGACCCCGGCGTAATCGAGCCGGCTGGAGGTCCGGTCGGCGCTGTCGTGGACGTGTCGGCGCAGCAGGGCATCCCATGTGCGGTGGTGGTGATCGAAGCCGGCAGCCGGCAACGACATGGGCAGCAGGGCCAGCAGCAGGGCCAGCGTGAGGCTGCGAGTGAGCGAAGGGGCCGGCATGGAGGCTCCGTCAGCGTGGGCCGTTGCCGCCCAGCCATGGACGGAGGCGCGAGTCATGCCGTATGCGCCGGAGCAGCGGCGCGGCCCGCGCGATGGGCGACGCCCCGATCGTGGCGCGAATGAACAGGACGGAGGGCATTTCGGCGTGTCGGTGGCGAAAACGGTCGGCCCACTACGATGGGCCGTGGCAAGGGTGGCAGGCGATTCCGAGCGAAGCAAGCGATAGGCATGCGCCGTCCATGGTTGCCCGTCCGTGTGGCTGGGTGCCGTGCGACCGGTACGCGGCACATGTCCGCGCGCCGGTGTGCGGCCGGTGTCGGACGCTGCTGCGCCGATCGATCGAAGAATACCGTCGCATGCGGCCGTTTCCTGGTCAGGCAGTGACCCCTGCTCGCATTTCCGGCATCCATTCACGATAAAGTGTGGGCGGGGACGAGGGATGACCGCCTCGGCAGGACGATGCGCGCATGGTTTCAGGGTCTGGGAACGATACGACAGCGCGCCCGGATGGGCCGAATGTCATGCCTTCGCGGGTGGGGCACTACACGGTTGCCGAAGCCCTTGGTGAAGGCGGTTTCGGCCGGGTGTTCGCCGGCTGGGACGAGCGCCTGCACCGCGAGGTGGCACTGAAGTTTCTGTTGCCGCGCAGCAGCGATGGCCACGATGACCGCCTGCTGCACGAGGCCAGACTGGCGGCAGCGGCACGACACCCGGCCCTGGTCGCGGTCTACGACCTGGTCCAGGTTGGCCACGAACTGGTGGTGGTGATGGAGCGGGTTCGCGGCAGCACGCTGCGACGGCGCATGGACGAGGCGCCGATCAGCTTCCGCGAGACCGTGTCGATTCTGCGGCAGACCGCCGAGGCGCTGGCATCACTGCACGCCCAGGGCATGGTCCATGGTGACCTCAAGCCGGCCAACCTGATGATCGAATCGGAGGGTCGCGTCCGCGTGCTCGATTTCGGGCTGGCAGCGCGCATCGCGGAGGGCGGGGCGGCTCGACACTCGGACGCTGAGGCTGGCTCCGATGCCGGTGTGGGCACAGTCGGTGCCGGCACGGGTCGAGCGACGGCCGCCCGGACCGTGGCCGGAACCCCTCGCTTCATGGCTCCGGAGCGGCTGCGAGGCGGCGCCAGCTCGGCCACGGGCGATGTCTTCGCGCTGGGCGTGCTCGGCCGGGATCTGCTCGCCTGCGAGGACACACTCGAATTCGATACCGATGCTGCCGAGTCCGGTGCGGGTTTCGATCCGGACAGCCAACTGCCGGCCCGGCGTGCGCTCGATGGCCTTCTGAAGGTGATGGTCGAACCCGACCCCGGCCAGCGACTCGGGCTGATGGTCGAAGTGCTTCGTGTGCTGACTGCGATCGAATCCGGCCAGATCAGCGCGCCCCGACTTGGCGCCGCCGACGGCAGGGCCGCCACCACAGCGGACCGACCCGCCGGCAAGGAAACGCCCGGCATCGGACCCGGTCGAGCCCTGGAACTGCTGACAGCGGCCGTATTGCTGGGTGTGCTGGCCTGGTTGGGCGCCGACGTTCCGGCGCCGGCTGGAGAACCGCCTGCCGCCGTGGTCGCCGCTGCCGACATCCGGCAGACGATTGCCACCGCCGAAGCCCTGATGCTCGATTTCGACCGCGATGGCGCCGCTGCCCAGGCGGTGACCGCCCTGGAATCCTTGCCGGCCGATGTCCGCGCCCGGGCATCGATCGCCGCCATGCTGGCCCTGGCCTATTGCCTGCGTTATGCCGATGACGACCGTGACCCGGTCTGGCTGGCTCGGGCCGAGCAACATGCCGAAGCCGCCCTCGGTGCCGACGACCAACTCGCGCATGCCTGGGTGGCGCGCGCCTGGACCTTGGAATATCGCGGCGATGCCGAAGCCGCCGAAGCCGCCTACGGCACCGCCCTGTCGCTCGACCCGAACGACCCGTTCGCCTTGCATGGGCTGGGTCGGCTGTTGCGCTCACGCAACCGATTCGAGGAGGCCGAGCAGGTGGTTGCACGCGGTTTGGCTGCCCATCCCAACGACCGCCGCTTCTGGGATGACCTCGGGACGTTGCGCTATCGACGCGCCGACTATATCGCCGCTGCCGATGCCTTCCGCCACAGCATCGCGCTCAAACCGGACAGCATCTACGCCTATGCCAATCTCAGTGCCGTATTGTTGCGCCTGGGCCGCGACGACGAGGCGCTGTCGGTGATCCAGCAGGGCCTGCGGATCCGACCGCACAGCAGGCTGTACAACAATCTCGGCACCACCCTCTATGCCCGTGGTCGGTATGAGGAAGCCGCCGCCGCATTCCGTGCCGCACTGTCCGATGGTCGCGGTAGCCCGAACGACTACCTCAAGTGGGCCAATCTGGCCGACGCCCTGCGCTGGCTGCCGGAACGCGAGCAAGAAGCCCGCGCCGCCTATGCCCGGGCATTGGCTCTGCTGGAGCCCAGCCTTCATACCGAGCAGCCCGATGCCACCCGACATGGTCGGGCGGCGCTGTACGCAGCACGGTTGGGTCGGCGCGACGAGGCGCTTCGTTTTCTCGGTCAGGCACAATCGGTCGCCGGTGATGATGCCGATTTCCGCTTTCGCGCAGTGCTGACCTCGGAGGCCCTCGGCGATCGCGAATCATCGCTGGAGCATCTCGAAGCAGCGATTGAGCTAGGCTATCCGCAGCATCTGGTCGAATCGGATCCCGATCTGGTGCTGCTGCGGCGCGATCTGCGCTACCACCTCATCGTCAGCAGGAGTGGCTCATGAGCAAGAAGCAAAAAGCGGTTCTGAGTGTCAGCTACGATGTCGATCAAATCTCGGGCGCCCTGCTGTGGCGCATCTCCGAGGACGACGGCACCCGCAATCTGTTGAAAGCCACCGGCCCACATGCCGGCTCGGTCCATCTGGTCAAGGGAGATCAGGTATTCGTCGATGTCTACAGCACCGGGCTTGCCGAAACCCTGATCAAGACCCGTGTCCTGAACGCCTACCTGATCAGCATTCCCCACACCTCCGGGATGGCATTTTGTGCGCCCTCGTTGTTCTCGAACGACTCGGCCGTGATCTCGGTCGGCGACTGGGGCAAACTGCGGCCGGTAGAACCGCCCGATCCCGTCGAAGATCGGAAATACTTCGTGCAGCGCTCCAAGCAGCCGCTGATCGTCATCCAGCAGGATGGCCGCTGGGAGTTGTCGCTGGTCATCACGGTCGCCATCGAGACCAACGGCCCGGACGGCAAGTCCGAGAAGATCCGAGTGTTCTCGTTCGACCCGGAGGCCGAAGTCGGCACTGGCACCGAGCCACCGAATAGCCAGCCCTGAGCTCGGATCAGGGTGTTGTTTCAAGCTTCAGCGTGAACTGACTGCGAGCCGGAACGGATTCCGGCTCGACCGCGTCCGGCTGTGCCACATCGACCGCCACGCACAGCCTGGTGATCGGCATCGGCCTGGTCCCGAGCACCGCATCCAACCGCAACCCGAATCGCTGCGGCTCGCCGTCGCCGGTCGCCGATGGCCGATCCGGGTGCAATGCAAAGCGACCGATCTCGACGTCGCCCCGCGTTCCCGGCCGCTGGTCGGCCCGGTCATCGACCAGGGTGACCACATAGCTCGGACTGTAGACCGTCATGGCAGGTTGACGCACCACCTCCAGAACCAATCTTTGGCGGCCGCTGTGCAGATCGACGCGGGCCGATTCGGTGACTTCGAGGCACAGGTGCAAAGGCAGTGCCTGATGCCCGCTGCTGGTCGCACTGGCACGCAGCGCAGCATCGACCATGCGATCGGTGCAGGCCAGGCCAAGCACAGTGATCGTCGTGGCGAGCGTGATCGTTCTGTTCCAGCGTAAGCCCACGGTTGCGCCGGGGTTGGTCATGGCTGCGACTCCGGGTCGAATGAGCGAATCTGCACACTGTCGACCCGCCCGACATCCGTCGAGTCGGGCGGGTCGTATTTGACTAGAGTATGCCGATCTCGACCGAAGCTGGGACCGCCCGTTCAGCCTCCGGATCGCTGCCTGCCCGCAGTTCCGGCAGCAACTGGACAGTGATCGACTCGCCACCCAGCAATTTTTCTGTGGCAAGACGGCGCAGCGTATCGGTCAGATCGACCAGGATGCTCGGTGCAGCCTTGTGATGGGCATCGTGCTCGCCATGCGCGAAGAAGCCGATCCGAGTCACGAAGTGCGGATCGCTCTCGGGCGTGTCCGGGCTGACCGATGGGGCATTGACGAACACCTTGAGGCTTTCGATGCCGGGGGTCAGTTCGATCTCCCGGAGCAGGGCGAACACCTCGGCGCCATGGCGCTCCGTGGGCGCGGTTGCCAGCACGGTATCGCGGGTCGCCGGATGCAGGCGTGCCGTCTTGCTCAGGGGTGCGGTCAGCGTGGCCGCCTGATTCTCGACATCCGGCAGTAGGCCGAATACCTGCGCACTCTTCACACTCGACCCCAACTCGAACAAAGCGGTCAAGCGCTGGTTGCGCTCGGGGTCGAACACCCGACCGTCGGCCTTGGGTGGCAGATTATCGTAGGTGTAACCGAGTGCGGTCGTGCTTTGCAGATTCTGGACCACGGCGCCATAGGTGTTGCCGTTCGAGTCGATGTAGTTGTTGGCGAAATTCATCTTCAGCCAGAGATTGGCCGTGGCTGAATCCATGCCACTGGTGTTGCTGCGACCGAGCCCATTCCAGTAGGCCCAGATCCGATCGATATTGCCGTGGTGCATCATGAAGATCGGATCGCGCGGCGAACCGGCGGTCGGCATGTACATGCCGATGAAGTTGTGGATGTTGTTGTGCGGATTGGCTTCGAGCGTGCCCTGGGTGCCGCCGCCGCGCACCACCCAGCTCATGTCGAGCGAGTTCTGCGCCGGGTTCTTGCTGGTTCCGAAGCGCTGGAACACGGTTTCCGCATAGATCGATTGCATCACGGCCGGCCCGACCACGCTGTCCTTCAGCGGCCAGTTGGAGGTCGAGAGGGTGCGCCCGGCGACGTAGAGCGGATTGCTCTTGCCGTTGTACTGGCTGTCGGTGAATGCCGACGGCATGGTCCGATCGACCGTCCAGTCCCAGTACGGCATGGCGAACGACGGATTTTTCATCAGCTCACGAGCAGCCTGCTCGTACATCGAGACGTAGCCGCGATGCCAGGGGAGAAAATACCAATCGCCGTGCGGGCAGTACTTGAAGCCGCCGCCGTACACGCCATGCTGGAGCGAATAGCCAAGCCAACTCAGGGGCTTGGATTGATCCTTGCCCAGCATCAGGCCGACGAAGTCGCGGTAAGTGGAGAGATCGGGATCGTTGAGTGCCATCCCGTGCAGGCTGCGCCGAATCGGCACAGCAGACGCCGCCAGACTCGACAGCGTTCCGACGGCGCCGGAGAAGATCGCGACCGAGCCGGTCGCGATGATGGATTTCAGTACGGTTCTGCGGGTGCTCATGTTGGGTCTCCATGATGAAGCTTCGCGTGGCATGCTGCGCCATGCGAAGTCGATCGCCGAGGGTGGCGGGTGGCTGTGGTTTCGGCGACGGCATGACCACAGTCCACAAGGGTTCGGCTCGGTTGTTGAAACCGTCCTGCGACACGCTCAGCGCATTCCCGGCTTGCGTGTCGGAGTGTCATGAGCAATGATCGTGCCAGCCTCGCCGTGAGGCGACTGGAGCAGCGTGCAAACCCACCGGAACGGCATTCCCCGCGCCGTGACATGTCGATATCAGTGTGCCGACATGTCGCGCCTCTGCTGTGGCATGTCGATCGGGTTGGAATGGATGTCGACAACATGAACTCGCCACGCATCGAAACCGACGAAACCACCCTCGTGCTGCCGATCGTCGATGGTCTGGTGGCCATCCCGAAGCGATTGGCGATCACCGTGCTCTGGCATCCCGACAGTGTGCGCATCGGTGCTCGCGCGCAGTTGCCCGAAGGCGTCGGGCGGGTCGCCATTTCCCGCTTCGAGCCGGAATTCACCGACCTCCACGACCCGCATGGCACGGCATCGCCGCTGGCCAGCCAGACCCTGTCGCGGGTACCGGTCGAACTGGTGATCGACCCGCGTGGCGGCGTGATCATCGAGCCGTCCGAGGGCCGCATGCGCTGCCAACT
>DIHI01000038.1:9464-11592 GCA_002420085.1 Lysobacterales bacterium UBA5700
CTCGGCCCCTCGGTATTGCTGTGTCTGCATCGGGTCGGGCCGAAAGCCACCCCGCATCGCGCCGGTGACCCGCTCGGCGCCGGTGCCGCCGCCGATGCCATCCGACGCGCCATCGGTAATGCCGCCGCCAGCGACGTGCCGGTGCTGATCCTGGGCGAAACCGGAGTCGGCAAGGAGTTGGTCGCCCACGCCATCCACAGCCGCAGCCGGCGCGCAGCCGGACCGATGGTCGCGGTCAACATGGCGACCCTGAGCGAATCACTGGCGGCTGCCGACCTGTTCGGATCGACCAAGGGCGCCTACACCGGTGCCGTCTCGGTGCGGGCCGGACTGTTTGCCGAAGCCGATGGCGGCACCCTGTTCCTCGACGAGGTCGGCGACGCCCCGAGCGTGGTCCAGCCGATGCTGCTGCGGGTGCTGGAAACGGGAGAGTTCCGACCGGTCGGCGCCAATGGCAGTCGTCGGGTCGATGTCCGGGTGATCGCCGCCACTGACCGTGATCTCGGCGCAAGCGGCTTCAACCAACCCTTGCGCCGACGACTGGAAGGGCTGGTGATCGAGATACCGCCATTGCGTGACCGGCGCGAAGATATCGGCATCCTGCTGCGCCACTTCCTGCACAGCGAAGGCTGCCGGGAGGCCGACCTGGCCCGGCTGCCTGGCGATCTGATCGAAACCCTGTGCCGACACGACTGGCCCGGCAATGTCCGCGAACTCGGCAACATCGCCCGGCGCATCGCCCTGGCCCTGAGCAGCGATGATCCGCTGGCACTGGCGACACTGGGCCGCAGCCTCGATCCCGACCCGATCGCTGCACCCACCGCCCACGAAACCGATATCCGCACACCCAGCCCGGACATCGCCAGCAGCCGCGAACCCGCGCGTTACCGCGCCCCGACCAGCGTCAGCGACGCGGAGTTGCTTGCCGCACTGGAGCGATCCGGCTGGCAAGTGCGCGCCGCCGCCAACGAACTCGGCGTCTCCCGACCATCGATGTATGCCCTGATCGATGCCTGCCACGCGATCCGTAAACCGCAAGACATCCCGCGCGCCGAACTGCTGACCGTGATCGCCGACCACCCCGGCCAGCCCGACGCCTGGGCCGCCGTCCTGCACACCCCGCGTGAAGCCCTGCGCCGCTGGGTGGTCTCGCACGGACTGGCAGAAGAAGCCTCCGGCAACGAATCATGATCACCGCGTCAGCGGCAGCATCACCCTCGACCAGCGGCCCGCGCAGCGCGCGATCCGGATGAAGCTCACCCGTGAACGCACGATCGGCGATTGCCTGCGTGCCGCCGTCGCAACCCTGCCCGGCGACAGCCCCAGGCTGGATGCCGAATTGCTGCTCGGGCATTGCCTGCACCGATCGCGTGCCTGGCTGTTTGCCCACAGCACCGACCCGCTGCCGCACGCGATCACCGGACAGTTCGATGCCCTGGTCGAACGTCGCCGTCACGGCACACCGATCGCCCACTTGATCGGCGAGCGCGAATTCTGGTCGCTGCCGCTGATCGTCAGCCCCGACACCCTGATTCCCCGGCCGGAAACCGAGCGACTGGTCGAACTGGCCCTGGCACACCTGCCGCCTGATCAGCCCGCCCGCGTGCTCGACCTGGGCACCGGCACTGGCGCGGTCGCCATCGCCATTGCCCACGAACGCCCGATGACCCGGATCATCGCCACCGACATCAGCCCGGCCGCCCTGGCGGTCGCCCGCCGCAACATCGGCCGCCACGTCCCAGGCCGAATCGAAACCCGCTGCGGAGACTGGTTTCAGCCGGTTGCCGGCATCCGCTTCGACCTGATCGTCAGCAACCCGCCGTACATTCCGTTTGGCGACCCGCATCTTGCCCACGGCGACCTGCCACACGAACCCGCGACCGCGCTCAGCTCCGGTGCCGACGGACTGCATGCCATCCGTCACATCGTGGCCGGTGCCCTGGATCAACTCTGCCCCGGCGGCTGGCTGCTGCTCGAACACGGCCACGACCAAGGCGCCAGGCTGCGTGTGCTCCTGGCCCAGGCCGGCCTCACCGACATCACCACCGCCCAGGATCTCGAACAACGCGACCGAGTCAGCCTGGGCCGCGCACCGGACCCGGCTCGGCCGACCGACTGAACCTGCAAG
>DIHI01000038.1:11726-13900 GCA_002420085.1 Lysobacterales bacterium UBA5700
GAGTGCCCACTGGCTGCCGATTTCCACAGCGCTCGGACGCCCGCCAGACCAGGCTTCGGCGGCAGCCTGACTGACGCGCACGTGAAGGCTGTGTGACATCGCACGAATTGGTGCCAACTATCACTTCCATTGAGCACGGTGATGGTGCATGCTTGAGTCGTCAGCGGCTCCCCCCATCCGGTGACATCCAGCGCCCACAGCGACCGACACCGCATCCCTCATGCGGCAGCCAATCGAGTGATCGCGCGGAAGACGCAACACTCGAACGTAGCATCCAACGCTTGTGACATCGTGCAGCCGCAAGGACGCAGCCGCCGGAATCGCGAGTCGGCCGCTTGACGATGGAGGTGTGTGTGGGAGCTTCCGATGGAGATGCAGACGGAATATCGCGACTCAGCGCGCCCGCCGCGCGCAACGAGCCACGGCCCTGGACCCTGCTGGTGCTGGCCGGCGCGCTTGGCTTGCACGGACTCGGCCTGACTGGGCCCGGACCGGCCCGCGCGGACGAACCCCCGACAAACCCGGCCGAGGCTGCGTCGGTCAAGTCTGCGGTCGAAACGAGCAGCGCAACAGCGACCTCGATGCGGCCAGAGGCGCCAGCGCGCGCGCTGAGTGTGGACGAGCTGACAAGGCTTCGTGCTGCCGAGCAGGGCCCCGTGGGCGAGCCGCTTGCAGCGCCAGCGGTCATTCCCGTGATGGTCGATCCGGCTGCCGAGCCCGCCAGCCCAGCACGGTCGCAGTCAGCGACTGACGCCCAGCCAGACCCAGGTCGCGCCGCGCGCCAGCCACCAGCCGTCGAGCGTGCAGACGACGCAAAAACTGCCGACGCACCCGCGCCCGGATCGCCGGCACCTGAATCCAGCGCGCCAGAGTCAAGCGCACCAGAGTCAAGCGCACCCGACCCCGCCGCACCGCGCGAACCGAGCGCCGGACCGCCGACCGCACACCCGCCCGGCGCCGCCAGCGATCAACCCGCAGCCCGTCCCGAGCCTCCGCGTGACTACGCCGGACGGGTCAGCCTCGGCCAGATTTCCGCCGACCTGATCACCCTGAGCGGCCACCAGCGGCTGCGTTTCGGCAGCATGCCCGAGATCGACCCGGCTCGCCGCAACGGACGCATGACCCTGATCTACTTCTGGGGTGCCTGGTGCAAACCCTGCCTGGAAGAGATGCCGCAACTGGCCGAAATCGCCACCCGATATGCCGATCGGGTCACCGTCATCGGCCTGTCCGACGGCTACCTCGACAGCCGCAGCTACCCGGAGAAGGTCGATGAAGTACAGCGCCTGATCGCCAGCCACACCGGCCTGCACCAGCAGTATTTCACCATCAACTCGGACGCCATCAACCAGATCTTCGAGAGCAGGACCGCCGTCCTGCCGGCCCTGGCGGTATTCGATCAAGCCGGCAAGCTCAGCTACCGCGCGCTCGGCTCGATCGTCGACCCCGAACATCATCGCAGCCTGATGGACACCCTGCTCGGACCGCGACCCAGCACCGACCAGGCACCGCCCGCCCCGCCGCCCGAACAGTCGAAGGCAGCCACCGGCCCAGCCGCCACCAGCCAGACCTTGGAAATGCATCAGCAACAGCATCGCCAGCATCGACCCAGCGAATCGGACTAGCCAATTCGCCCGCCGCCCGTCCGAACGTCCACCGCCACAGCCAACCATCGCCATCACCACATCCGCGTAATCGCCAAAGGGACAGCCCATGCGCACTCTCGTGGTTTCACTGCTACTGCTCGCCGCCAGCCCGTCCGCCCACAGTCAGGATGTCTGCGCCAATCCCACCCTGTTCGAGTTCTTCCAGATATTGGGCGCCGCGTGCGAGACCGGCGAATGCGATCCCAGTGTGATGGCCGAAATCGATGATCGGGTCGATCGCGCCAAACTGCTCGGTGCATTGCGCAACCCGGCACTGAGCCCCGTTCATCTGTTCTTCCCCTCAGCCCGGTATCGGCTTGACGATTCCTTCGACTGGTCCAGCGACAAGGCCGACCAATTGGCCAGTATCGAGGGGGCCCTCAACGGCTCCCACGAAAACGCCATCGTCTACGTCATCGGCAAGGCCAGCCGAGTCGGCGATCCAGAGACGAATATCCGCCTCTCGCGTGAACGGGCGCGCGGAGTGGTCGACTATATGCGCACCCATGTCTCCGACCGCTTCCACCA
>DIHI01000038.1:14011-14635 GCA_002420085.1 Lysobacterales bacterium UBA5700
TTGAATCAGGCTGTCCACGTGTTCGTCTATCCATGTGTGGATGCGCTCGAATCACACGACCATCAGTAAAACCCACACAGGCCGAATCACCATGACAACCGAACGAACCGTGAATCGGGTCGATGACAAGGACATCGTCGAACCCTATATCTGGCAAATCGATAAAGTCTACGAAACCGAAGGTGCCAGGATCGACAGTTACCTCCGTGAGCGCGCAAAGACCTTGGTGGTCAATTCGTCAAAACTCAGTGATGGGAACTTGTCAACGACTGCCAAGGACGAACAGGAGCGCTTGAAGTCGAGATTCTGTCTGCTCGACGATCAAGGACTCGATATCGAGACCTATGAGAAGGCGCGGAACGGAGAAATTCGTCGGCAGACACCAAAGCGCCTGATGATCACTATTTTCCACGTTGGTGCGGCCATACTGGCGTTGTGCGAAATCAGTCTGTTCGTGGTGCAGGCGATGTTGCTTGATGAATATCAATATGTACCGATCATTTTTGGCCTGATGATCGTGATCTTTTCCTGGTATGCGGGGCAGCAGGCGGGTGATGCCATGTTCAAATGGCACAGTTTTCGCGGTCATGCCTCCGGAGGACTCGGTACGATCAGTGACAGCTC
>DIHI01000038.1:14814-17254 GCA_002420085.1 Lysobacterales bacterium UBA5700
TGTTCATCTTCACCTACTCGATCGCCCTGGGTATCATCGGCATGGAGGCCTGGGCGGTGTACGAAAAAGGGCGTTACGAATCGGCCGTAAGTCTGATGATCAAGGCACAGCGCTATTTCGCATCCAAAAATCACCACAGCATGTACCGCAGCGGCCAGTGGGAGAAAAATTTCATCGCACATTATCGGGAGCTGAGTGTGCTGATGCAGGATCACGACAAGAACCCACATCTTCACGATGGAAGCTCGGCATGAGGCGGCTCACGATCGGCCTGGGTGCCTTGATGGTCGTCCTGTCGAGTCTCGTCTGGCCCGGCTTTGTCTACGCCCAGGCTCGACAGGGCGCAGCGAGGGACTGTCCTCCTGGCAAGGTCTGGGGTGGTCGCCAATGCGAAGACAAGGAGTTGTGTGACGATGGCTATCCGCCCGATGCCTGGGGTAGTTGTGAGCGTCGTCCGGTCGCGCCACCCCGTGTGCCATCCGTGCGGCGCGTACCAGAGCATGCCGAACTCCAGCCGAGCCAGCCGGCCCAGACAAAGCGCCACGCATGCCAGGACGGGATCGTGTTCTACCCTGACGGTAAGGCACCGACCGATGGTGTCAACCGGAGCCTGCTCGTTGCCAATGGCTCGGTCTCGGAATTGCTGGAGGCCTACATCGCTGAAATGAATCGCCTCGACGTCGCCATCGACTTCAAGACCTTCAGCGTCTATTTCCATGAAGACGGTAAATCTGAGCCAACCCGTCTGAAAGAAGGGGATGGCGTCGAGTCGTTTGGATTTAGCAAGGTTTTTTTCATGGTTTCGAGAAAGAAGCTGTGGCTCGATGCGGCTGCCAAATTCGAGGCGCAACCGGTCAGTCATGCACGCCTGGATGATGATATCGATCGTTACCGCGCTGATGCGTCGTGCGGCCGCTGAAAACCATTCGCCATACAGTACATGGAGGAGACCAAAATGATCAGCAAGATTATCCGCATTATCTACGGCCTCACTGTCGTCGTAATGATCGCGACAGCGGTGACCCCGTCAGCCGCAATCGCGCAAGACAAGAGCAAACGGCAGATCCGACTGGAAGGAATCTTGAGCCAATGGGTCGGTCGAACCGCAGATGATCTCTACCTGGCTTTCGGTAGTCCAATCGATGTCGTCGAAATGCCGTCGGGAGGTAGATTGTATTCGTTTTCTGCCAAAGATGAAATCGGGGGTGGCAGTTCCGGAGGCGGTGAGGGCGAAGAAAGCGCGAACAAGGCCCTGTTCGGCAAGAAGGCAGGGAAGATACTCGACGCGTTCGACGATGGTGAACCAATCATCAATGAATGCGTCGTCAACTTCGCGGTCGATGGCAGCGGCATCGTCACTGCCGCTCGTATCCAGAAGAATGACAAGGTGTTGTTTTTAGACACCTGCTCCAAAGTGATTCAAGCTCCATAAGCGCACGCGGCGATCTGCCGCCGGACACGTGACTTGGCGATTGAGGGGGCTCATGCTTATCGCTGTTCATATGCTCTAGATCGGTGTTGCCGAGCATGCGTGTGCCATCTTGAACGCGAATATCAATTACACGCTGAGTCGAAGCCTGTTATGGACGATAATCATGAATTTAATGCGCAGGATTCGTCTACTGTCGGAGATGACGTTGGCTCTGGCGCGGATGACGATCATGCTCAGTGTCGAAGAATATTCAAGAAGTCACCTCTTTTGCGGAAAGGATGTAATTTTATAGCTGACTTGAATTGGATGTTAATTCTGGTGCTCACGATACCATTCTTAGTCTGGAAAATTTGGACCCTCAACGACGATCCGTCTATTAAAGTGCCTGTGCCAATCGATCCAGTTACTACCACTCTCCCCGTCCAACATTATGCCCCTGAGGATATGCCCTCGCGCAAGCAGCACGCCATGTGCGATCTACCAGCCGTGCGTGAATTTTTCGAAAGTGTTGAATCTCGCTGCGTAGGTCAGTCCTGTGAGTCAGGTTTCGATTTTGAGCGCATGGGTGAGTTGCTGGGAGTGCTCAGGAATTCAGGCTTGCAGGTAGTGCATGTGTTCCCACCTGAAAACCGATCCGCATATCGAGTCGAGCGGGGTGTTGGAGTGTCTACTGTAGAGAAATTATCCGCGTTGATCCAAACTGAGTTGCGGTCAACATCTGGTGCTATCAGCTTCTACGTATTTTCAGGACCATTGGCGCACCATGAACAATCGGAATTGTTGAATGATGTTCGCGCACGTGTAGATCAACAGGTCAAGGGCTCGGATGCTGACAATCGTGATCGCCCAGTGCGATGGCTGGCTGTGCCACTACAGAGGGCGGCCTTGAGCAAGAGTGATGCTCGCCTGCTCGACATCGAGCCAAGGCGGTATGGCAATGATTTGGGCAGGTTGCATCGTGCCATCCATTTCGTCGTTTACCCTTGCGTACTTGCACCCTAGGGAACC
>DIHI01000120.1:0-446 GCA_002420085.1 Lysobacterales bacterium UBA5700
CCGAAGTTAAGAGGAACGCCGCTTGACGTTACTACATTAACTTGTGCAAATGTGGTCTGCGCATCCGAAATACCAGATTGGAGTGGACCACCAACTAGCCCTGCTCCAGCCCCAGGTAGCGGCGCGTACACGCACTCACCGTCACCCCCTGCGGAACCCCGATGTCAAATTAGTTGCCGCCCCGATAGATACATCCCCTGGGGGCGAGAGAAGGTGGGAAATGGCTCGATACGGACAAGCGTTCAAGGGCAAGACAGGGCAAGACGGTGTCGCGGATGTTGCCGCCTGAGGGTGCCGATGTGGCGGTGGTATCGCGCGCGATCGGCGTGTCGGTGGCGACGTTGGAGCGTTGGCGAGCAACGGCTCTGGCGTCTGGCATGAAGAGCGGAGGCTGGACGGCAGCGGTGCGCTTTGAAGCGGCCGCCAGTGTCAGCACTACCGGCAAA
>DIHI01000120.1:595-6139 GCA_002420085.1 Lysobacterales bacterium UBA5700
TCGCCCCCGCGTGTCAAGCGTGAGCCTTGTTCACGGATGGCGACCGCGTCGGGGCCAGGCCGCTGGTGGTCAGGTCATCCTGCCGGGCCAGCACTGCCGGGCCAGCACTGGTCGGCATGATGTACCGTGTCCGGACTGTTCGGACCGCCAGCCACCACCGCACGATGCCCCTGTCCAACTCCGACCATTCCAGATCTGCCGCCCGCCTGGCACGACTCGGGTCACGCCTGCCTGCGGCGACTCCGCCATGAGCATGCGGCGATCGCCGGCCGGCCTGCGTCGTTGGCTGCTGCTCGGGCTGATCCTGGTCCGGCTCTGGGCCGGCTCGGCCTTCACGCCGTGGGCACTGAGCAGCGCCCCGCTGATGCTGGTGTACGACGCTCTGTTCTACGCCGGGTTTGTGCTCGCCGGCTGGTGGCTGATCGAACTGGGCCTGATCGCTCGCCAGCGGAGCATCCCCCTGCACGCTGCTGCACCCCTGGGCCTGGCCCTGGCCTGCGTGCTGTCGAACGCCGGTCTCGCCGACACCGCGATCGGCCTGCACATCCGGCTGCACTTCAGTCGCCCGGCACTGGAGCAGGCCGTTGCAGAACGTGCCAGTCGTGAGCCGATCCACCTGCCCGATGACGATCGTCGCCGTCGGATCGGCGCATTCCTGGTCGATACCTGGCGCCTGCCCTGTCGTCCCGACCAGCCCTGGCTGTGGCTGGGCCGGCCGTTCGGCGCTGGCACCGGTATCAACCGCGCCCTGATCCGCAGCCAGCAGGCAGTCCCGGACAGCCCGGATTCGGCCAGCCTGCGGGTACTCGATCTCGGCCACGGCTGGTGGCTGGCCTACCAGAACCCGAACGCCTGGTTTCGTCCCGGCGGACCGGCCTACGGCCACAACGGCCCGTGTCGGCCCGGCTCGACCCTGAGCCGACATCGCGAGGGCCTGGACTTCATCGCCGACCCGAGTCGCGACAGCCACCACTGAGTCCTGGATGCGTTCGAGACTGCCAACGATCCGCGCACGGCCGGTTACGAGAAATCCGCGTCCAGCACGATCCGATAACGCGCCTTGCCGGCCTTGAGGTGGGCCATGGCCTCGTTCACGCTGGCCATCGGGAAATGCTCGGTGATCGGTGCGATCTGGTGGCGGGCAGCAAACGCCAGCATGGCATCGATCGCACTGCGGGAGCCGGTCGGCGAGCCGGCAATGGCGCGCTGACCGAGCAGCAGATCGAACGCCTGCACCGGGATCGGTTCCGGCACCGCACCCACGACATGCAGAACACCCTTGGCGGCCAGGGTGGCGATCAGGGCCGACCAGTCGAGACTGGCATTGACCGTGACGATGATCAGGTCGAACGCCCCGGCGAATGCCTTCAGGGCCGCCCGATCGGTACTCGAAACCACCTGATGCGCACCCAGCGCCAGGGCTTCGGCGTGCTTGTCCGGACTGGACGTGAAGGCGGTGACCTCACAGCCCCAGGCAGCCGCGAACTTCACCGCCAGATGGCCGAGTCCGCCGATGCCGACCACACCGATCCGGGCGGTCGGCAGCACCCGGTGCTGCAACAGCGGGGCGAACACGGTGATTCCGCCGCACAGCATCGGCCCGACCTCGGCCGCCGGCAGAGCCGCCGGAATCGGCACCGCCCACAGCCAGTGGCAACGCAGCCGTTCGGCGAATCCGCCATGCCGACCGACGATGGTCGGGCGGACGCTGCCGCACAGATGCGGATCACCGTCGATGCAGGCGCCGCAATGCTGGCAGCTTCCGGCATTCCAGCCGATGCCGACCCGCTGACCGATCACCAGGCCCTTGTCGCCGGCCCGATCGCCCAGGGCGACCACGGTGCCGATCACCTCATGACCGGGCACGAAGGGATAGCGGCTCATGCCCCAGTGGTTGTGCCACATCGACAGGTCGGAGTGGCAGATCCCGCAGTGTTCGACGCGAACCTCCACCTCCTCGGCTGCGAGCGGGCCGAGGTCGAACGTGTCGAGTGTGAAGGCGGCGCCGGGGGTGGCGGCGGTCCAGGCACGAATGGCAGTCATGGCAGTCTCCTTGCCGAGTTGGATCAGCGGCCATGGTGACAGGCTGACGGCCCCGACGGAAGCCGTTCCCGGCTGCGGCCGGGCTCAGTTCGACAGGGCCAGCAGGCGCGGTGCGATCTGTGCCAGCGGCAGGATCTCCTCGGCAGCACCGAGCTTGACGGCCGAACCGGGCATGCCCCACACCACCGAACTGGCCTCGTCCTGAACCACGGTATGGACGCCGGCCTCACGCAGTTCCAGCAGGCCGCGCGCACCATCGTCGCCCATGCCGGTCAGCACGGCGGCCACGGCATTGCGACCGGCGTGGGTGAGTACCGAGCGGAACAGGACATCGACGCTCGGCCGGTGACGGTTGATCTGCGGTCCGTCGTCGAGTCGGCACAGCCATTTGGCACCATCACCGACCACCCGCAGGTGGCGATCGCCGGGCGCGATGTAGACGTGACCAGGCAGGATCGGCTGGCCATCCCGGGCCTCGAACACCGCCATCGCCGAACAGCGATTCATTCGCTGGGCGAAGGCCGCGCTGAAGCCCGGCGGAATATGCTGGACGATCACGATGGCCGGCGCGTCCGGCGGCATCGCCTCCAGCACCTCGCGGATCGCCTCGGTGCCGCCGGTCGAAGCACCGATCGCGATCAGCCGATCGGTGGTGCGAAACCGGCGCTGCGGCGGTACGGCAGTCTTCGGCTGTTCCGGCAGCCGCTGGGCCGGCGCTGCACCGACCCGTGCGCGGGCTGCGGCGCGGACCTTCTCGCGCAGTTCGTCGGCATAGTCAGCCAGCCCTCTGGCGACATCGAGCTTGGGTTTGGCGACGAAATCGACCGCACCGAGCGCGAGTGCTTCCAGGGTGACCTCGGCGCCGCGCTCGGTCAGCGAGGACACCATCACCACCGGCATCGGCCGCAGGCGCATCAGGTTTTCCAGGAAGGTCAGGCCATCCATGCGCGGCATCTCGACATCCAGGGTCAGGACATCCGGCGCGAGTGTCTTGATCTTGTCGCGGGCGACGATCGGATCGGCAGCCGACCCGACCACTTCGATATCGGGATCGGCCGACAGCAACTCGGTCAGCACCTGCCTGACCAGGGCCGAATCGTCGATCACCAGAACTTTGATGGTCATGCGTGCATCGCTCCTTGGACGGCACTGCACCGGCAGTGCCGGATCGGGTTCAGAACAGTTCGACGCTGCCGGTCGCCGGTTCCGACTTCAGACGCTGGTAGTAGCGGCTCTCCTCGGCGACCACCTCGGCCTCATGCGCGTGCGGGAGCTGTTTGACCATGGCGCGACCACTGACCGGGAAGAATCCGACCTTGCGCGGATGGATGCCGCCGAGATCCTGAG
Organism: Lysobacterales bacterium UBA5700; assembly: GCA_002420085.1. GTDB lineage: Bacteria > Pseudomonadota > Gammaproteobacteria > Xanthomonadales > Xanthomonadaceae > UBA11164. The sequence goes on from DIHI01000120.1 coordinate 3,986, forward strand.
CAACGATCCGGATCCGCTCGGCCTTGAGGTAGTCGAGGGCGAAGGCGGCATTGCGGCTGCCGACCTGGTTGGTGGTGAAGCTCTTGAGGACATTGCCGCCGCCGAACACCTTGGCTTCCAGGCGGTCGCGCTGGGCGCCCATCTTGAGCAGGGTATTGATCAGCAGTTCCATCGCATGGCTGCCGTAGCGGGCCGGCTCACCCTCGCCGACATCGCCGTCGGGCAGCATGAAATGATTCATGCCGCCGATCTTCAGCAACGGATCGCGCAGGCAGGCGGCGACGCAGGAACCGAGCACGGTGACCATGGCAATCTCGTGGTCGCTGGCGAAGTATTCGGCCGGCAGCAGTTTGATCGCCTCGCTGCCGAGCGCCTGATCGTGATAGTGCAAGGGCGTGCCTCGGCCCGGACGGGACGATTCGGCGTCAAGGGCACGCGCGACACGCAGCTTCATTTCGGGAGTCCTCTGGAGTCTGCACGTCGATAGACCGTGCGTCCCACCGGACGGATCAGGTCGGTGGCGTGGAAGAAGCTCTCGGAGTGGCCGGCGAAGAACAGCCCTTCACGGTCGAGCAGGGGCTGCATCCGCTTGAGCACCGCAAGCTGGGTCGGCTTGTCGAAATAGATCATCACGTTGCGACAGAAGATCGCGGTGAACGGTCCTTTCAGCCGATAGTCGCGGTCGAGCAGGTTGAGCCGCCTGAACTCGATCAGATCGCGCAGTGCCGGATCGATCCGACACAATCCGGCATTGGGTCCGTTGCCGCGCATGAAGAACCGCCGCTTGCGCTCACCCGACAGACTCTCGATCCGCTCGACCGGATAGATGCCACGCGCGGCGGTCTCCAGCACCTGGGTATCGATGTCGGTGGCCAGGATGCGCACCGGCGGGGTCGGACTGTCGAACACCTCGCAGGCGACCATTGCGATCGAATACGGTTCTTCCCCGGTCGAGGCTGCGCTGCACCACAGGGTGATCGGCCCCGCGTGCCAGTCGTGCAGATGGCGGGCGAGGATCTCGAAATGGTGTGGCTCGCGGAAGAACGAGGTGAGATTGGTGGTCAGCGCATTGGTGAAGTGCTGCCACTCTTCGCCATCCTCGCGTTCGAGGGCATCGAGATAGGTCTGGAAACTGTCCATACCGAGTACCCGCAGCCGTCGGGCGAGTCGGCTGTAGACCATCTCCTGCTTGCTGGCTGCCAGGGCGATGCCGGCAACCTGATGGATCAGATCGCAGACCCGCTTGAAGTCACGGGCGGTGAACTCGAAATCGCGTTCCTTGGTGGCGTGCGTTTCCATGCCGGGGATGCACCTTGCAGGGTGGGGGATAGCGTGCGGTTGGGGCGGCCTGGCGGTGGTTCGGACGCCGTCCGCAGCAACGACCGCCGTGCTGTCGTATCAGGAAATACGTGGGGGAATGCGGCTCGACCGGGTTGGTCGACATCGACCGGGCGTCCCTGCCCGATCGATCCTGCCTGCCCGATCCGGGCAGGGCGGGTGGCCTCAGAACTCCTGCCAGTGCTGCTCACTGGCGCCGTTGGCACCCGCCGCACGGGCGCGCGGTCGAACCACCCGAGGGTCGTGGGCGACCGGCTTGCCGGGCCGGCTGGCAGTCGGAGCCGGCGAAGCCGGACGACGCACCGGCACGACAGCCGGCCGCTCGCGCTCGACTCGGCTCGGCGCAACGCTGGCACCCTGCTCCAGCACGAAGCGACTGACCAGCTCCGACAGACCGCTGGCCTGCTCTTCCAGCGAGCGTGCGGCGGCCGAGGCTTGCTCGACCAGGGCGGCGTTCTGCTGGGTGACCTCGTCCATCTGGGTAACGGTGGTGTTGACCTGCTCGATGCCGGCACTCTGCTCCTGCGAAGCAGCGCTGATCTCGGCCATGATGTCGGTCACCCGCTTGACGCTGGTGACGATCTCGCTCATGGTCTTGCCAGCCTGCTCGACCAGGGCCGAGCCGTTCTCGACCTTCTCGACCGAATCGCCGATCAGCGATTTGATTTCCTTGGCGGCGCCGGCCGAACGCTGAGCCAGCGAACGCACCTCGGAGGCCACCACCGCAAAGCCGCGACCCTGCTCGCCGGCACGCGCCGCTTCCACTGCCGCGTTCAATGCCAGGATGTTGGTCTGGAAGGCGATACCGTCGATCAC
>DIHI01000120.1:6298-7379 GCA_002420085.1 Lysobacterales bacterium UBA5700
CCCTTGCCCGCCACTTCCGCCGCGCCGATCGCCAACTGGTTGGCCTGACGCGCGTTCTCGGCATTCTGGCGCACGGTGCTGGTCAGTTCCTCCATCGACGATGCGGTCTCCTCCAGCGAGGCCGCCTGCTCCTCGGTCCGCTGCGACAGATCGGCATTGCCGGATGCGATCTCACCGGCTGCGGTATTGATGGTGTCGGTGCTGGCCTTGATCTGGCTGATGATGTCGGTCAACTGCGCGACCGTGGCATTGGCATCATCCTTGATCCGGCCCAAAGTGCCGCCGTATTCGGCGACGATGGTCTGGGTCAGATCGCCGCTGGCGAGAGCCTCCAGGATTCGCCGGATATCTTCCAGCGCCGCCGCATTGTTCTCCAGCAACTCGTTCATGCCCTGGGCCAATTGCAGGAAGAAGCCCTGCTTGCCGTCGGTGCTCAAGCGCAACGAGAAGTCGCCATCGACCGCTGCCTGGACGATCCGCGCGACCTCGTTCTCGACCGCCACCTCCTGGGTGCGATCGGCCCACTCGACCACGGAGCCGACCCGCTCTCCGGACTCGCTGACAATCGGATTGGCGATCAATCTGAACGTGCGTCCGCCGACCTTGATCTGGGTGGTATAGGTCTGGGTCAACGACTCCAGCATGCGCTTCTGGTGATCAGGATTCTTGTGGAACACATCGATCTTGGCGCCAACCAGGCGACGCGAATCGAAGTGCGGCAGTTCCTTGCGCAGATCGGATTCGGCAACCGCCAGCATGTCGCCGACCGAACGATTGAGATAGACGATGTTGCGCTCGTTGTCGGCGATCATCACGTTCGAGCTGACATTGTCGAGCGCGTTCTTGATGCGCAGATTGTCGGCGGCGATCTTGCGTTCGCGCACCTGTGCGTCCTGAATGCCATCCAGCATGGTGTTGATGCCAGTACACAGATCCTTGATCGGCCCGCGCTTGCCATCCAACGGAATGCGCTGGGAAAGATCGCCAGACACGGCTGCGCTGACCACGACGCCAGTCTGGGAAACCGCGACCTCGACTGCCCGTGCGCTTTCCACCTGGGCCGTGATGTCAGTGGCGAACT
>DIHI01000157.1:0-242 GCA_002420085.1 Lysobacterales bacterium UBA5700
AAACCCCGCGCCCAGCGCGGGTTTTTTCGTGTGCGGTCGAAATTCGGGACTGCCTGAAGCAGCGGCCACGCCGGCTGCTGTCGATCGCGGCGACCCCTCACCACCGCCATCGCGAGGGCATCGGAAGCAGGCCATCGGAAGCCGTCGATGACCATCGGCTGAGCCCGCACCTTCGCTTACGAATCGCCAATCGCCAATCCCCTCCCCTCCGAATCTCGAATCCGGGTTCTCACCCCCGACCC
>DIHI01000157.1:351-1814 GCA_002420085.1 Lysobacterales bacterium UBA5700
GTTGGCCCGGATCGCGGCACGCTCGGTCAGGAGCACGGATCGGTGTAGGTGATCGAACGGATCTGCTTGCCATTCGGGCTCAGGGTGCAGGCAGCGACACTGCCCTGCGTGGTGCCTTCAAGCTGGAAGCCGAACACCACGCTGTCGTTCGGCGCGACGGTCGGGAAACTGACCGGGGTGGCTTCGTTCAAGGAGCCACTGTTGAGGATGGTTCCGATCGTACCTGCCACCGAGCCACCACCGGCGGTCGCACTGGACACCCGGTAGTTCTGGCAGAACGGCACGTCGGTCCGGCTGGCGGTGACACTGCCGGCGGCCGTGGAGCAGGTGACGGTCGCTGTGCCGGTGACGATCCGGTTGTACTGACCGACGATCACGGTGACGTCGCGATTCAACACCGAGGTGGTGCTGCACGAGTACGGGTTGGGATTGTTGTCGCCATTGTTGCTGAAGGTGCCGGCGCAATTGTTGCCACTGAGGCCGATCAACCAGGCGACTGCCGGATCGTTGGACGTGTTGCTGTCGGCGGTCTGGGGCAGGCCGTTGAGGGTGACGTTGAAGCGCTCACCCTGCGGATCGACGCCACCACTGGTGATGTCGAAGCGCTGTCGATCGGACTGGGCTTCCAAGGCATCCTGCGGATCGGTCACCAGATTGGTCGCCGCCAGGCCGGAGTTGGAACGGCCGTTGACCGTCACGGCGTCACCATTGCCCGGCCCCTGGGCGAGGGCATTGACCTGGCCACGGACCGGGTTGCTGGGATCACCGAACAGGATGCCGGAAGCATTGGTCACCTGGATCGCGACTGGCGAACTCGGCGACCACTTGGCCAACTCGGTGACATTGATCGTGGTGAACGGCACGAACGGCAGGACACAGCTTTCCAGCGGTGTTCCAGAGGGGCAGTCGGTGCGCGCCTTGTCGATGCGGGCGACGGCATCCGGTTCGAGGTGATCGATGTAGAAGCCGCGTGCGTGCAGGAACCGGAAATCATTGGCCGTGCCCGCCCTCGGCCGATTGATGCTCAGGCTGGTTGGGGCATCCAGGCCGGCACTGGCATAGCGCGGAGCCAGATCGGTGCTGCGATTGACGGTCGGCACGGTGGCGACGAATTCATCGCGCAGCACGTCGAGCACGAACTCCTCGTAGACGTCGGCGGCATCCTGATCCGGCACCGGGTCATCTGCCGGAACGGACTTCTCGCTGGTCTCCAGCAGGCCGAAGAACCGGCTGTCGAAGTCGGCGGCGACCCGCCACAGACCATCCACCCGGATCAGACGGCAGACCTCGAAATAATCGCCACCACCCGAAACCGGGGTCGAATTCAGCGGGGTGACGGTGTCGACGGCCAGGAAGTGGGCATGAGGGATGTTGGCGGCGGCGCGGAATGGATCGAAGGTCGGTCCTTGAACGCCAGCCGGGTCATGATGATCGCGACAGCACTCGACGCACAGTTCGCTCTG
>DIHI01000157.1:1901-8072 GCA_002420085.1 Lysobacterales bacterium UBA5700
GGGGCATAGCGGGTTCCATCCCAGAAGGTCGGGCGGAACGAAGTGCCGGCGATCGTGCCGCTGGCGCCGCTGCTGGCACCAAGGGTGCAGCGGCAGGCGGTGATGCTGGTCTCGACGCGCTTCTGAATCTGCACGATGTCATCGCCGAAGGCATCACCGGCATCGCTGAAATTGAGCACGTCGAAGCGGGTTTCGATGATGGTGTCCTTGTTGCCCTTGCCAACGATCACCGGCTTCGGGTTGGTGGCGGCGGTGTCCTCGTTGTTGCCGACCGCGATCGGAATGACACCCGGCCCTTCCGGCGTGACCGTGCGGACGATCGGCCGCCCGGCGTTCAAGGTCGAACCCAGGGTGCTGACATCGACCGTCGAGATATTGGCGCCGAGCGGGCCGACGATGTCGCTGAACTGCACGCTCTTGACACCATTACCGAACGGATCGGTCCAACTGACGGTGACATCGACCTGCTTGAATTCGGCCAGCGGCGGCTGCACCGGCACCGTGGTGCCGAACACGCCACCATCATCCATCCAGGTCTGGGCGTCATAACGGATGGTGATGCCACCGGCACCGAGGGCACTATCGACGACCAGGAATGGCAGTGCCGCCGGATCGACCGCGATATTGGCGCCGGTCGGGATGGCCTGATAGCCCATGGAGCGCAGGTTCTCGACCACGGCGACCGCTGCCGCCGCTGCCGAGGAGCGGATCCGTGCATCGACACTGCTGCGAATCATCGCTGATTGCAGGGCGGTCAATGCCAGCAGGCCGGTGGACAGCACGACCACGGCGATCAGTGCTTCCAGCAGGGAGAAGCCGCGCCCGAGGGGCCGTGGGCGGCGGGTGGCGAATGCAGGTGCGAAGTGGGCGTTCATCAAGTCATCCTCGCATCAGTACGAGAACCGATCGGTCCACGCGCCCGGCAGGGTGCCGAACGCCTGAAGCTCGGGGGAAGTGGAGAGTTGCCGCAATACGCCTTCGTTGTAGATGAAGGCGGCAGTGCCATTGGCCTTGACCACCGGCCCCTGGGTGACGGCTGCGCCATAGATCGCGCCTCGGCCATTGAAACGGAGCGAGGCATTGCCGCCCAGATTGCCGTCGGTCGGATTCGCACTGATCGTATTGACACCGCCATTCTCGATGCCCAGTGCCCGAACGAACAGCAGGCCGAACAGACGCAGGCCGGCGCTGAACTGGGCCGGGCCATCGATCACCAGGACCAGTGGACGCTCCGGACTGCCAACCTGGCGACCGAGGTTGCAGTCGGTGCGCATCCAGACCAGGCCGCGGGTATTGCTGTCGATCGAGGCGCAACCGCGTTCACGGGAATCGCGACTGGTGTCGGGGCTGGCGACCACGATGACATTGGCGTTCTGTCGCAGCCACAGTTCGTCGGCACCGACGGTCTGACCGGCATTGTCCGGATCAGGCAGCTTGATCAGGGTCTCGCAGAAGAAGTCGCCGTCCTCGTCGGTCCGGGCGGCCACACCGAACACGAACTGGAACAGGTCACAGGGGAACTCGGCAGGCACCACGTTCTCGTTCGGACCGCAGTCATCGCCCGGCGGATCGATATCGAGAATGTCGATGCCCTCGCCACAGGTATTGCCGGCCTTGGTGAACGACAGCGAGTTCTGGTCGGCCGGACAACTGCAATCGTCGCACAGCACGATGTCGGTGCGCAGATTGGCACAGCCGTCGCTGGGGCCGCAGAACGTCGGCGGGGCGTTGTTCTTGGCACCGAAGCGAATGAATTCGTCGAGATAGCAGGTATTCGGCGAGCCGGTCTTTTCGACATCGCGACGGGTCCAGACCGAAACCGGAACACCGGTGCCGGCCGAATTGGGGTTGGTCACGACATCCAGGCTGCCGGTGACATCGACGCTGCCGGACGACATGATCGGCGGGGTTCCAACCACTGAATTGAGCTTGCTGAACGAGGTGATCGATTGCACCAGGGTCGCCGAGGAGGCTTCACCGGCGATCTGTGCCCGCGACACGATGCTGACCACGCTGGCGCCGGCCGCTGCCGGGTCGGTGGAACAGGGGGTGCCGGCAGGGGCGCCTTCCGGCAGGCGGCACATCACCGCACCGACCCGGATATTGGCCGAGAAGCCGCTGTTGCCGATCGCCAGAACTCCGCCCGCCAGCGGCCCGGCCAGTGGCACGTCGCCGGTATAACGCATCAGGGTGCCGCCATTCGGGAACACCCCGCACGGGAAGCTGCCGTCGTTCGGGCAGGCCGTCCACAGGGCCGGATCGCGCAGATCATCGACGTTCTGCTTGAAGAACTCGCCGCCGAAGTTCAGCCCAGCCTCGGCGGCGTAATGGGCCATCTTGGCGCGAAAATCGTTGCCGGAGACCCGCTGCTCCTGCAGGCCGACATTGGTTGCCAGCAGGACGATCACCGACAGCAGCAGGAGCAGGACCACGGCGACGATCAAGGTCACGCCGCGTTGCCTGGTCGATGTGGGAACGAGAGATGGATGGTTGCGCTTCATGATGTCAGTTCCGATCAGGATCGTCGTCGCGGTGGCACGCGGACGGCATCAGGGGGGCGGGGGCGGCGGATTGACCGAGGAGCGGATGCGTACCCGCTGGCCGAAGACCCGGACCACTTCGTTGTCACCGGCTCCGATCCGACCTTCGATCAGGACATTGATCGCCGAGCAGGCGGCATTGTTGGCGACCACGGTGTCGAAACAGCCGGCATCGGAGCCATCGAAGTCCAGCCGGGTGATCCGGATCTCGGGTGAACTGATCGGCGCGGAAGCGCCCGGTGCGGCACCGGCGCAGAATCCGCCGAGCGCAGCGGGGATATTGGCGGCCGGGTAGCGGGCGACCTGGATGCGCTGGTTGCCATCCAGCCAGATGCGTCGGCCCGGCCGGAGGTCGCTGTTCGGATCGCCGTCGTCGGGCACGAAATAAGAGAACTCGATGCAATCGGCATTGCCGTTGTCGACCGTCAGCAGACCGCTGAACTGGGTGACTGCGAGCGGCAGCGGATCCTGGCCGACGGCGGCCAGCAGAGCCGGTGCCGAGACGTGCCGGGCACGTCGAATCTCGCGACTGACCAGTTCCGACAGCGCGCGCAGTTCCTGGGTGAGGCGGATCGAACGCAGGTTCTCGGAATTGGCCCGCACCGAGGACACGATGAAGGCAACCAGGGCGCCGACGATGATCACGCCGACCGCCATCCCGACCAGCAGTTCGACCAGGGTGACCCCGGCCTGCCCGCGCCGATCGGCGGGATATGCCGGCGATCGGCGCGACCGCCCATATCCACCCTCTCCGAACAGACGTGTGGCCAGGTTCAGCACGACGGGTAGCCTCCGAACGAGGCATTGCCGGCCGGGATGCAGACCCGGACGTGGCCGAGCGGCTGCACCTGGAACTGCAATGCGTAGCGGCCGGATTCGGAGGATGCCGTGATCGCCGCGCCGACCACGATGTTCTGCAGGGTGCCGAGCTTGCGGTCGAAGACCAGGGTGCCCGCCGTAGTATCGAGACTGACGCCACGGAATCGATCACCGGCCGCCACCACCAGCCGCTCGCCGCCGATCAGGCACTGGCCGCCATTGGTGCAATCGCAGGCGACGGCTGCGCCGGCCATGGCATTGGCACCGGGGTCGGCAGCGGCATTGGCGCCGACGCACCAGGCGGCCGATGTGCCGCCGAGACTGACTGCGACATTGCGGTCGCGCTTGACCGCTTCGGCGCGGGCGCGATTCATGAGTGCGACGATGTCATCGACAGCGCCGCGCAAACGTGCCTTCTCGAAGAAATCGGAAAACGAGGGGGCCGCCAATGCCATCAATACCGCCAATACCGTCACGGTTATCAGCAATTCGACCAAGGTAAAACCGTAACCCCGATGGGGTCGCATGCGGACATGGGCAAAGGCGGGCGGGCGGGCAGGAGCCATGTAACCCTGAAACCGATTGGACTGGCATGCATCGTACCGCCGATACCGATCAAGTCCAGCCCCAATCGACAGGCGGCCAGGCAGGTGCGACGACCGGATTCACCCGGCCGCCGGACGGCGTTAGCATGGACCTTCATCCCTGCCAGACCCGAAACCATGAAGATCACCCGTGGATTCACCCTGATCGAACTGATGATCGTCGTCGCCGTGGTGGCGGTGCTCGCGGCCATCGCGATCCCGGCTTACAGCGAGCAGGTCCGCAAGGGTCGGCGTGCCGATGCCATCCAGGGCACCTCGCAGTTGCGGCTCGAACTCGAGCGCTGGCGAGCCGACAACCCGTCCTATGCCAACAGTGCGCCAGCCAGCCCGAACTACCCGGCACTGCCGGTCAGTCCGTTCTATGTGTTCGCGATCGTCAATCCGACCCCGGCCGGCTACAGCATCACCGCCACCCCCCAGGGCGCTCAGGCCAGCGACGATTGCGGGGTGCTGACCCAGGTCAGTGGAACCGCCAAGCCCGCCTGGGCCAAGGCGGCCTGCAACTGATCGGCGATCCGGGCCAGCCGGGCGACCTGCGGCTCACTCGATCAGCCGGGTCGCGTCGGCACCGATGATCCAGCCCATCCGCTGGCCATGCTGCGGCGGGACCGGGCCCGCCGCCAGACCGGACCGGCCGAGCCGCCTCGATCAGGACAGCACGCGATAGCAGGGCCGGTATTCGCCCGACATCTTCATCCGCCGCTGCTCGACGAAGGCGCGCAGCAGCTCATCCAGAGCCCGCATGATCTCGGCATCGCCATGGATCTCGAATGGCCCGTGCGCTTCGATGCGGGCCATGCCGGGCTCCTTGACATTGCCGGCGACGATCCCGGAAAACGCCCGACGCAGGTCGGCGGCCAGTTCGTGGACCGGTCGGCCACGATGCAGGTCCAGTCCGGCCATCGCCTCATGGGTCGGATCGAACGGATGCTGGAAGGCTTCCGGAATGTGCAGCGACCAGTTGAAGAAGAAGGCATCCTTGGCGTCGAGTCGATGCTGGCGAACCTGGCGCATGCCACGATCCATCGCGCGCGCGACCTCGACCGGATCCTGGACCACGATTCGATAATGACGGGCCGCTTCCTCACCCAGGGCCAGACGCAGGAATCGATCGATCTGCTCGAAATAGTCGGCCGACTCCTTCGGGCCGGTCAGCACCAGCGGGAACGGAATCTCGGCATTGGCCGGGTGCATCAGGATGCCGAGCAGGTAGAGGATTTCCTCGGCCGTACCGACACCGCCCGGAAACACGATGATGCCGTGGCCGAGCCGGACGAACGACTCCAGGCGCTTCTCGATGTCCGGCATGATGACCAGGTGATTGACGATCGGATTCGGCGACTCGGCCGCGATGATGCCGGGCTCGGTGATGCCGATGTAGCAGTTGTCGCGACGGCGCTGCTTGGCGTGGGCGATGGTCGCCCCCTTCATCGGCCCCTTCATGGCACCGGGACCGCAGCCGGTGACGATATCCAGTCCGCGCAGGCCGAGTTCGTAGCCGACCGCCTTGGTGTACTCGTATTCATGCCGGGGGATCGAATGCCCGCCCCAGCAGACCACCATGTGCGGCTCGATGTTGGGTCGCAGCACCCGGGCATTACGCAGGATCTCGAACACGGCATTGGTGATGCCATCGGACGAGCGGAGATCGAACGCCTGGCTTTCGACCACTTCACTGGCGGTGTAGGCGATATCACGAACGACTGCGAACAGCAGTTCGGCGACGCCACGAATGATTTCGCCATCGACGAAGGCGACCGCCGGTGCATTCCGGAGTTCGATCTTGATACCGCGATCCTGTTGCAGCACCTGGATGTCGAAATCCGGGTAGCGCACCTGGGCGGCACGCGGATCGTCGGACTGACTGCCGCTGGTGAGCACGGCCAACGAACAGCGGCGCAGCAGTTCGTGCAAGCCACCGCTCGAAGCATCGCGCAACCGTGCGACCTCGTAGCGGGAGAGGACATCGAGTTCCCCACGCGGGGAGATGCGGGCATTGACGGTCTGGGCGCTCGGGTCCGCTCGATCCATATCGTTTGACATCCGGGGTGGTTTCATGGTCGGAACCCATCAGTCTAGCATCCTGGGCCGTCGCCAGCGCGCGATGCGATCGCAGCGAGGGGTGTCATCATCGCCCCCCGATCATCACCGCAGGATCGACGATGTCCGGCCTGGTCGATCCTGAAGGCCGATCCTGCAAGGCCGAT
>DIHI01000157.1:8242-17149 GCA_002420085.1 Lysobacterales bacterium UBA5700
GGCTGGTCCTCCGGGCTGACCCGAGGCCCGCCCACCCCGGCCGCGTCCAGGCCGCAGCGAACCGTAACTCGACTGCCCGAACCGACACCATCGCTGCCCCGATCGCCGCGTGAAGACCGGGGCTAAGCTTTCGACAAGGCGAGTCATGGCAAACTTCCGCGATGTCCGCCTCCCCGCCTGTCATTGCAGCCTCTGACCCGAACTCGGCGATCGAGGTCATCCCGGTTCGTGATCGACGCGATCTGGATGCCTTTCTCGCGGTCCCGCACGCCCTCTACCGCGACGATCCGCACTGGATCGCGCCCCTGTACATGGAGCGGCGGCAGGCACTGTCGGAGCGCAATCCGTTCTTTCGCCATGCCCGCTGGCGCGCCTGGCTGGCCTGCGCCGATGGTCAGCCGATCGGCCGGATCAGCGCCCAGATCGACCAGTTGCACCTCGATCGCTACCAGGATGCCACCGGCTTCTTCGGCTCGATCGAGGCGCCGGACCGGCCCGAGGTCTTCCACGCCCTGTTCGAGCACGCCGAACGCTGGCTGCGCGACAACGGCATGCGCCGCGCGCGCGGGCCATTCAACCTCAACATCAACCAGGAATCCGGCCTGCTGGTCGAAGGCTTCGACAGCCCACCCTACGTGATGATGGGCCATGCCCGGCCCTGGTATGGCAGCCACATCGAGGCGCTCGGCTATCGCGGCGCCATGGATCTGCTCGCCTATCAGATCGCCGTGCCCTACACCCCATCGACGGCACTGGAAACCCTGCGCAAGCGGTTCTCCGGACGCATCCGGCTGCGCCCGTTCGATCGCCGCCGAGCCCGCGAAGACCTCGAAGTGCTGCGCGACATCTTCAACGACGCCTGGTCGGACAACTGGAGCTTCGTGCCCTACACCGTCGAGGAATTCCAGGCGATGGGCAAGGAACTCCTGTTGCTGGTTCCGGACGGTTTCATCCAGATCGCCGAGGTTGGCGGCGAGCCGGCGGCGTTCATGGTGGTGCTGCCCAATGTCAATGAGGCGATCGCCGATCTCGGCGGCCGCCTGCTGCCATTCGGCTGGGCCAAGCTGCTGTGGCGATTGAAGGTTCGCCATCCGCGCAGCGTCCGCACCCCGCTGATGGGGGTGCGCCGCAAGTATCACGGCAGCCCGCTCGGACCGACCCTCGCCTATTCGGTCATCGATGCCGCCCTGGCGCCGAGCCTGGCACGCGGGGTCGAGCGCGCCGAACTGTCGTGGATACTGGAAGACAACCGCGACATGCGTCGGATCATCGAACGCATCGGCGGCGTGGTTTCCAAACGTTACCGCATGTATGACAAGGACTTGGCCGCCGATGCCTGACCGTTGCAACCCTGATCGCAGCCCGCTGTCGGCGGTGGTTCTGGCCGGCGAGCGACCAACCGGCAGTCCACTGGCCCAGGCATTCTCGGTCCCCGCTGGGGTTCTGGTTCCCGTCGCCGGCCGCCCGGCGATCGCCCGGGTGTTTGCCGCCCTCCGAGCCAGCCGCAGCGTCAACGGCGGCCTGCTGTGCGGACCGGAACGCGCGGTGATGGCCGAGGCACCGGCACTCCAGGCCCTGCTGGCACCGGGCGACTTCCGCTGGCTGGCGCCGCAGCACGGACCGGCGGCCAGCGCGATGGCGGCACTGACGTCGCTGGAGCGCTACCCGGCACTCGTGACCACCGGCGACCATGCCCTGCTCAGTCCGGAGACCCTGGACGACTTCTGCACCCGTGCCCAGCAACGCGACGAGGATGTCCTGGTCGGCCTTGTCCCCTACGACACGGTCATGGCGGCCTTCCCGGAAACCCGCCGAACCGCGCTGCGCTTCGCCGATGCCGCCTGGTGCGGCAGCAATCTGTTCCTGTTCCGGACCCGTGCCGGGCTCGGCGCGGCCAATTTCTGGCGCGAGGTCGAAGCATCCCGCAAGCGGCCCTGGAAGATCGCCCGCCACCTCGGCCTGGGCCTGCTGCTGCGCTATCTCAGCCATCGTCTGAGCCTGACCGAGGCACTCGCAGCGATCTCCGAACGGGCCGGCTGCCGGGTCGGTCATGTCGTGTTGAGCGATCCGCGTGCGGCGGTCGATGTCGATAGCATCGACGATCAGAATCTAGCCGAACGCCTGCTTGAATCCGACCGGGTCGGAGACCGTTGAGCCAGACGACCTGCTCACCGAGCCCGCCGCCGGGCCTCGGCAGCGTTCGCGCCGTATCGGTCCGCTGGCAATGCCGGGTCGATGCCCGGAAAATACGCCTCGGAAACTGAGCCACTGAACACTGAACCGATCTCGGGCTGAAGCGTGCCCGTCGTGCCCACGGAGTCCGAATGAACGCGACCGACGACAAACCGACCCGCTCCCTCTGGCGCCGACTGGTGACCCGGATCGGCAAGCGCGTGTTGCACTGGTACGACCGCTTGCAGGTCCGACACTCACTGATCCCGACCGAACCGGTGCTCGCCAATGAACTGTTCGACTGGGTGCCGCGTCTGGAAGCCGCGTGGCCGGATATCCGGGCCGAGCTCGATCGGGTGCTGGAGCGGCCCGAAGAGATTCCCAGCTTCCACCAGATCTCGCCCGAGCAGGAGCGCATCTCCAAGGGCAACAACTGGAAGACCTTCGGCTTCTTCGTGTTCGGTACGCCGGTCGAGGAAAACTGTGCCCGCTGCCCGCGCACGGTCGAAGCCCTGCGTGCCCTGCCCGGCCTGCAGAACGCGATGTTCTCGATCCTGGCGCCGCGTTATCACATCCCGGCGCACAAGGGGCCGACCCGAGCATTGCTGCGCTGCCACCTGGGCTTGCGGGTGCCACGCGATGCCGAGAACTGCTGGATCAGGGTCGATGACCGGATCTGCCGCTGGCAGGAAGGCAAGGTGCTGCTGCTCGACGACACCTACGAGCACGAGGTCCGCAACGATACCGACGAGACCCGCGTCGTGCTGTTCATCGATCTGGACCGGCCGATGGACCGGTTCGGGAACTTCTGCAACCAGGCGATCATCTCATTGATCCGGGTCAGCGCCTTCGCCCGCAAGCCGCTGAAGAACCTTAAGGCTTGGAGCCGACGCCCGGCTTAGGCTGGGCGCGTTCGCCGATCGAGCCCTGCCTGATCAGCGGCAGGACGACGCCGGAGAGTTCCGACAGACGCTAGCAAACCGCCATGCGCCGCACGATCTGCATCGTGTTGCGCAGCCGGGGTCGGGTCGGGCTCTGGCCGGGGTCGGGCACGGGCGGATCGCAACCGGCCATTCGCGCGGCAGACGCTGACCCGACGGTGTCCGGCCACGCCTGCTGTTGGTCGGACTGCTGTCGATCGGACGGTAGCGCAGACCGTCACGGCTCGGTTGCCGGTCGCTGGCCGGGCCGACCACCCGATCCTTCGCTCCATCCGTTGTACAGCGTTTTTTTGACAGCCATGTTTCGTACCCCGTTTGATCCCATCCTCTCTTCCTCGCGGTAATCCATGATGAAAGCCATCGTCCTCAGTGCCGGCCAAGGCAGTCGGCTACTCCCACTCACCGCCGATCGTCCGAAATGCACCCTGGAGGTCGGTGGCCGTCCCGTCCTTGAGTGGCAGTTGCACGCGCTTGCCGATAATGGCGTGAACGAGATCGTGGTGGTCACCGGCTTCCGGGCAGCCCAGGTCGAGTCGGTGGTCGAGCGCTTCCGGCGGGTTCGGGTCCGGACCCTGTTCAACCCCTTCTACGCGGTCAGCGACAATCTCGCGACCTGCTGGCTGGCGCGCGAGGAGATGACCCCGCCGTTCCTGATCGTCAATGGCGACACCCTGTTCGAGTCGGCCACCCTGCACACCCTGCTGACCGGTCGCGGCGATCACGACATCACCCTGGCCTGTGATCGCAAGTCGGCCTACGACGAGGACGACATGAAGGTCGTGATCGAATCCGGACGGCTACTGCGGGTCGGCAAGAAGCTCGATCTGGCCCAGGTCAACGGCGAGTCGATCGGCATGATGGCGTTCGGCGAGCGCGGCGCAAGCCGGTTCCGCGATCGGCTTGAGCAGATCATGCGCCGTGACGAAGGCAAGGCACGCTGGTATCTATCGGCAATCGACGAACTGGCCCAGGAAGGCGGGGTCGGGGTCTGTTCGATCCACGGCCATGGCTGGTGCGAGGTCGACGATCGCGCCGACCTGGCCCATGCCGATACCGTCGTCCGTGGCTGGAACCGGACCGAGGCCAACCCGTTGTCGGCCCCGACGCTCGACCGCAACGCGGCCTGATCGACCGGTCTCCAACGGCGATCAGCCGCGCTCGCCGCGATGAATCCGACCATCATCAAGTTCGGCTATCCGGACACCTTGATCCGGGCCTATCGGCACTGGCTGGTTCTGTTACGCCCAGCCCAGGCCACGCTGGGCGCCCTGGTGCTGGCCAGCACCGAACCGGTACGCAGCCTGTCCGAAGTGTCGGCGGACGGCTTCACCGAATTGGCCCGCATCACCGCCGATATCGAACAGGCACTGGCCGCAGCATTCGCTTACCAGCGAATCAACTATCTGCTGTTGATGATGGTCGATCCGGATGTCCACTTCCACGTCCTGCCGCGCTATCACGATCCGCGCCGGTTCGCCGACACCCTGTTCACCGATCCAGGCTGGCCGGGGCCACCCCGGCTCGATCACAGCACCGACTGCGATCCGGCGTGTCGCGAGGCGCTGCTGGCCACGTTGCGCCGACACTGGCCGAACTGATCAGCGCTCGACCCAGGCCGTCGGCATCGGGACCGGATGCAGCCCGCTCAGGGCCTCAGCACCGGATCGATCCGCAGTCGCACGGGGCCATCGCTGCGGACCCGTCGGGTCTTGAGATCGTAGACGAAACGCTCTCCGCTGAACCGACGACGCCCCTCGACCAGGCTGGCGCCACCCTCGACGGTCAGGCGATCGGCAGCGCGCGAATACTCGACCCGCCGACCGCTGACCTCGACTTCCGGGCGTTGGTCGCGGGCACGCAGGGTCATGCTGGCCGGTTCACCGAGAATCTCAACCCGCTCCGGGGCATCCAGGGCGCCGTCGATATGGGCGCTGTCGGCCCGCAGCCGCCATTGCCGATGATCGAACAGCACGGTGCCGGTCAGGCGGGTCACCCGGCGTTCGGAATCGACCCAGGCATCGATCGCCTGGACCACGATCGGTCCATCCCAGTCGATCGCGTAGCGATCGCCGACGGCATCAGCCGCCCGGACCGAGAATACCAGCCAGGGGCCTGCACCGATGCCGAGTGCGATCAACGCGAGCACCGCCGCCCGACGCGACAAGGATTGAACGTTTGCCATGGGGCGTCGATCATAGCAGGGCTCATGGATACACGAACCGCCCGCATCGCTGCCGTCCGCCCGCGCTCGGACTCGCCGCCGCACCGGCCGATGTCCGCTCCGGCATCCGGGCGGCAGGCACCATGATCCTTGATCGCTATCTGCGCCATGAAGTGGCGGCGCCGTTGTTCGGGGTCGGTCTGACACTGACCGCGATCTTCGCGATCTACAGCCTCGGCGACTTCCTCACCGATGCCAGCGCCGGCCTGATCGGTCCAGGACAGGTCGCCGTGCTGACCGCGCTCAAGACCCTGATCGCCCTGGAAGTGCTGCTGCCCATCGGCTTGTACGTGGCGGTTCTGGTCGGCATGGGCCGGCTCTACAGCGACTCGGAAATGGATGCCCTGCGCGCCGCCGGGATCGGCGAACTGCGGCTGCTCGGGCCGGTGCTGCGCCTGGCCCTGCTGCTGGCCGTGCTGGTTGCCCTGCTGTCCACCGTGGTCCGTCCCTGGGCCTACACCACGTCCTACGGGCTGCGCGAGGAAGCCAAGGCCAATGCCGAGATCGAGCGCATCGAGCCGGGCCGGTTCTACGGCTACGATGGTGGACGACGGACGGTATTCGTCGAATCCGGCCGCGACGGCCTGACCGAGGTCGAGGGCGTGTTCATCCGCAGCCGCGATGCCAGTGGCGTCGAAGTGATCTCGGCACGTCAAGGTGGCTTCCGGTCGCGCATCGACCCGAACAGCCACGAACTGCAACTCGAACAGGTCAGCCTGTACAAGGCCACCGACGATGGCCACGAACTGTTCGGGCGCTTCGACCACCTGACCCTGCGGGTGCCGATCCGGCAACCGGCACCGCCCTCGGCACGGCCCAAGATGGCGGCGACATCGCACCTGCTCGCCTCCGACGACCCGCACGAGCGCGCCGAAGGACAGTGGCGGCTCTCGACCCCGATCTCGACCCTGTTGCTGGCCCTGCTGGCGATTCCGCTCAGTCGCAGCCGACCGCGCGCCGGTCGCTATGGCCGCATCCTGGTCGCCCTGGTCATCTACGTGCTGTACTTCAACCTGCTCGGCATGGCTCGGACCTGGGTCGAACAGGAAACGCTGGGCAGCATCTGGTGGGTGCCCGGCACGCTCGGCGCGATCACGTTCGCGGCATTGACGCCCTGGCGTCGGCTGGCGGCCCGATTCCGGTGGCGAACCCATGCGGCGCATTGACCGCTATCTGGCCGGGGAATTCCTGCGCGGCATGCTGCCGGTGCTGTTGCTCCTCGGTGGCCTGCTCGGCTTCCTGGCCCTGGCCGAGGAACTGGAGGATGTCGGCAAGGGCCAGTTCACCACGGTCACGGCGATCCGGGTGATGCTGCTGACCCTGCCGCGCATCCTGATCGACATCCTGCCGATCATCGCCCTGCTGGCGGCCCTGATCGGCCTGGGCCGGATGGCCAATCATCGCGAGATCGTCGCCCTGCGGGCAGCCGGCCTGTCGGCCTGGCGGATCGCGGCACCGTTGCTGCTGATCGCGCTGGCCCTGGTGGTGGCGGTCTTCGCGGCCCGCACCTGGGTCATTCCCGACTGGGAACGCAGCGCCTTGCAACTGCGTGCGACGGTGCTCGCGGAGACCCGGATCGAAGGTGAATCCACCGACTACTGGACACGCTCGGGCGAACGCATCCTGCGGGTCGGCGACGTCCGCTACGGGCGCATCCCGATCGATCTGGAAATCTACACGCTCGGCCCCGATCGCCGGGTCCGGTCAGTGATCCGAGCGGCTCGGGCGGACGTGATCGATGACCGCCGCTGGCTGCTGCACGACGTCAGCCTGCGCGAACTCGACCGTGTCCTCAGCGCACCGATCCGTCATGACCGCCTGGAACTCGCCAATCCGCTCGACAGCGAACGTCTGGCCAGTCTGATCCAACCGGCCGAAAGCCTGGCACCACGCGAACTGATCGGCTACATCGCCAGCCTGGAGGCCAATGGACTGAACTCGCACCGCTATCGCTTCCTGCTGTGGCAGGCGCTCAGCCTGCCGGTCGCCCTGCTGGCCATGACCCTGCTGGCGGTGCCGTTCGTGCTGGGCTCCCCGCGCACAGTGCCGGTCGCGCAACGGGTGGCACTGGGCGGCGGCATCGGCCTGTTGTTCTACCTGCTGGAGCAGGTGATCGGCCATCTGGCCGTGTTGTACCGGCTGGACCCACTGCTGCTGGCGATGACCCCGGATGCGACGATCCTGCTGATCGCACTGTGGGCGATCGGCCGACGCAGCCGATGACGCTCGGGCTCAATCCGACCCGGCCGCCAGCCAGTGCTCTTCGGCGAGGGTGACGAAGCCGTACTCGGCGCGATGCTGCCTGAGCCGCATCGTGATCGGCAGTTCCGGCGCGACCGCCAGATCGAACACCCGGTACGACGCCGGCTCAGCCGGCAGACAACCTGAGGCCGATGCCGTGCCGAACACCCGCAAGCCGGAGACGATGGCCGCGCGATTGTCGTGCAGATGACCATGGAGCACGAAATCGACCCGGTGGCGGAGCAACACCGCAGTCAGCCGGCCAGCATCGGCCAGGGCCTTGCGCCAGTGGCACAGGCCGGGCGCGGGCGGATGATGGATCAGGACACAGACCCGGTCGGCACGCCGATCGGCGGCGGCCAGCATCCGATCAAGCCGTGTGATCTGGCCAGCCCCGAGCCGACCGCGCGCCGAGCCGATCGCAGTCGGCACAGCACTGTTGAGGCCGATCACCGTGACGCCCGGCATGCGCCATTCGACCGGGTAGGGTGCCAGCGGATCATCATCGGCCGACGTCGGATGCAGACCCAGCCACGGCCGCCAGGCGGTCAACACCGGCGCGATCGAATCGCGCTGATAGATGTCGTGATTGCCGGGCACCAACAGGACCGGGGCATGTTCGGACAACGCTTCGAGCCAATCCCGGGCGGCAGCGATTTCGGCCGCCCGGCCGATCTGGCAGAGATCGCCTCCGACCAGGATGGCATCCGGACGTTCAGCGGCGATCGCAGCCACCGTCAGCGCCAGACGCTCAGGACGATGCTGGTGGCGCCGTTTGCGCCACCACGACAGCGCGCCGAGCGCACGCTTGCCGATGCCGGTCGTTTTCCCCGGACGATCGAGGGCGGTCAGGTGCGGGTCGGTCAGATGGATCAGGCGGATGGTCATCGCTGCGAGTGATTCCGGAATTGGTAATTGTCAACGACCTTGTCCGCTCGATCATGCAACCCGGTGTTGGGGTTCAGTTCCGGCGGTTGACTCTCGCCTGGGTAGAGCACCACCTTCCCGACCGATGTCCAGTCGCACACGGAGCGTCCTCGCCATCGGTTCGGATGTCTGGCTGTGGCGTCCTCGTAGACATCGTGCGAGCCCCGCGAAGGACCGCACAGCCCATGTGTCGACGCGCCCCGGCAGCACAAGCCTCATCGATCAGTACGATAACCCTCGCTTTCATCGACTCGGAGATCAAGCGTCCTCGTCGGTGCCCCAGAGGGCCTGCGCTTTTTTTGACAGCGTCAGCAGCGCGGCCATCTCCGCCAATGCCTTCTCCTTGCGATGCAGTTCCTTCTCCAGGGCGCGCGTCTTCTTGCGCTCGGCGGCCAGCAGCGCCGG
>DIHI01000004.1:0-16522 GCA_002420085.1 Lysobacterales bacterium UBA5700
GCGACCTGGCCCACAAACACCACCAACCACGCCGCACCGACCCATCGCGGCTGAACCCTCTGAGCATGCAAGTGAACCGCGCTACCGGGATGAACGGCTCGGGTGAGAGACATCTGGCCGATGTGCGAGAGGCGCGCTCGCTTCAGCTTCCGATGCGGCGGGCAGATCCTCTGTCAATGCCGCGCTTGCCACCAACAGACCACTACAGGCCGCACCTTCTGGCTGAGGCGCGACGCTGATCAGGAAGACTTTACAGCGTATGATTTCATCAGTGCCAGCAATCGACAGAGCCAGAATACGGCGATTTTATTTCAACGTAACGAACAAAACCTGTCGCGGCAGCCAAGCAAGGCGATACCGCGACAGGCGAGAACAGCCTCAACGAGACTGCAACACGTCGGGCAGCATGCGCCAGTAGCTGGGCAACTCACCCCATGTGTTCACTGGAAGGCTTTCAAGGTCCGTGGCACCGAACATGCCTGCGCCTCGACGTTTGGCGAGATCGGCCGCCTCAAACGCCTCCGGCAGACTGGCAGTATGTACCAAATGCGCAAACCTGGAATACTCGTAGCCCGCTGTCCAGGCCGGATGGGGGATGAAGCTGTCACGGTAACTCTCAAATGAGCCCTCGAACGTCACAGTGACATCATAAACCTCCATCAACGACTCACTGAAGACAGCCACAAGCTCCTCACCACGCTCAGAAAAAACCGTCCCCGGATTCGCTATCAAAGTACCACCAAAACCAAGCTCAATAGCACGCTGTTTAATCGCCTTCAAACCACCGATACTTTCCACAGTCAAGGGTGCTTGATCGATAAATACAGGAGTGTCGTTCTGTATGTCGGAAAGGCAGGAGTAGCCCTCCAGGTCATTCAGAACATCGAGCATGTTGCGTTGCCCCCACTCAACATGCAGGTAAACAGCCACGGTGGCGCCATTCTGGCGCATAGCACGGACCGTCTGCGGATACAGCGAGCCGACTGCGCAAACACCACCACTGCCGGAGTTGTTGCCACTAATAATCACCGTTTCAGCTTGCCGAGATATCACCAGCAGGGGGTCATTTCTCTGGCCTGTCGGTGCAGCATACAAGGGGACGAGTCCGCTCAGACGGATAGTCGGAGGCTGGACAAGCACGCGGATTCGCTCATGATCGAGCGCCGGACCTCCCTCGTGACCTTGTACGACGATCGAATAGCTGTCGAAACCTGCAACCATAGACACCGGGAATTCCGCATGAAGGTTCGAATCCGACAACGTATATACTGCGGCGCCTTGCGAAGTCCAACTCCATTCGTCAGAACGTCCACTGTACCGATAGAGTGTTCCATTCTCGATGAGCCATGAGCATGTCTCACCTGCAACACGCCATCCTATCGTATCCAGCCCACAAAGATAGACCTGCTTGAATTGATACTCCGAATTGATCGAGGCACTGATCTTGATGACATTGTCGTCAGCATTGACTCGCAGCCCGCTGACTTGCGCGGCAGCGTTAACCGAAACAAACACCCCTGAAAGAAACAGACTAACAAGGATCATGCGGTATACATTGGCTGTCATGACACCAACTCCTTATGTGCGTGATTGATGACATCGTGTCGGAGAGAAGCAGGCTTGGATCGTGCGCCAGCAACTTCATCTCTGTATCGGAGCGTACTTAGCTCATACTGACCGATGCTTAAACATGAGCGAACCTGGCTTATCTCGCGTCTCGCCATGCGTTCAGCGCGCATTAAATCATTTTGCGAATCGACAGTACGCGCACTTTCCAAAGCACAGTCCAAGAGCCAACCACCCGCCGCCGACTGCGCCGATCAGCGGGCTCATGCCATGGGTTCGTGTATTGCGTTTGGTGGTTCGCGCAACGCGCGAGGCTCATCCCGCGCCGCAGGAGCGGCGGATGATCGGCTTGGCGGGGATGGTGCGGCTTTCGACCGGGATGCCCTGGACCAGTTTGATCAGGGTATCGACCAGGATCGCGCCGGCCAGTTTGGTGTCCTGCTGGACGGTGGTCAGGGCTGGCTGGGTGAAGCCGGCAATCGGGATGTCGTCGAAACCGACCACGGCGATCGGGTCGGGGACTCCGAGGCCGGCGTCGTAGAGCGCCTGCATGGCGCCGATGGCGATCAGGTCGCTGGCGGCGAACAGGGCGTCGAAGCGCTTGCGGCGTGTCAACAGGTCACGGGTGGCTTGGTAACCGGCGTGTTCGGTCGTGATGGCATCGACCTGAAGTCCGGGATCGATCTTCAGGCCGGCGGCGGCCAGGGCATCAGCATAGCCCTGGTAGCGGGCATAGAACTCGGGGTAGCGGTCCGATGCGTGACCGAGGAAGGCGATCCGTTTGCGACCGAGTCCGATCAGATGCTCGGTGATCGCGCGCCCGCCCTGGGCGTTGTCGCAGCCGATCGAGATGCCAGGCTGGCCCGACTGAACGGCCCCCCAGCGGACGAAGTGAGTCCCCTGAGCGACCAGATGGTCGAGCTTGGCCTTGTATTCCAGGTAGTCGCCGTAACCGAGCAGAATGATGCCGTCGGCCTTGTGGCTGTCCTCGTAGTCGGCCTGCCAGTCGTTGGACAATTGCTGAAAGGACACCAGCAGGTCGTAGTCCTCGGCGGCGCAGGCGCGGGCGATCGAACCGAGCATCGACAGGAAGAACGGGTTGATCAGCGAGTCGTCGCTGGTCGGATCCTCGAACAGCAGCAGGGCCAGGGTGCCGGACTGCTGGGTGCGCAGGCTGGAGGCGTGCTTGTCAACCTTGTAGTTCAGTTCGCGGGCGATCGCTTCGATCCGCCTGCGGGTCTTGTCGTTGACCAGGGGGCTGCCACGCAAGGCGCGCGATACCGTGGCCTGCGAGACGCCGGCCTGGTAGGCGATATCCAGCGAAGTGGCCTTGCCCTTGATCGACGACATGGGGTCCAGGTGCGTTGACCGGTGGCCGCGAGTGTAGCGCGTCGCCGATGACTCGGGCGTCGCGACGACCGAGATCGCTCGCCCGCCGCAGGGGTACGACCCTGATCGGGTCAGGCCAGATAGCCGCCATCGACCGGAAATGCGGCGCCGGTGATGTAGCCGGACGCCGGTGCCGCCAGGAACAGCACCATCGGGGCGATTTCATCCGGCTGGGCCACCCGTGCCAGCGGGATCAGTCGCATCATGGTTTCGAGAATGCGCGGATTGCTGGTCAATGCCGATGCGAAGCGGGTGTCGGTCAGGCCGGGCAGGACGGCATTGACGTGGATGCCGTCGCCGGCCAGTTCCTTGGCGAAGCCTTCGGTCATGTTGACGATGCCGGCCTTGGTCATCGAGTACACCAGTTGTCCGGGCGCAGCACGCTGGGCATTGACCGAGGCGATGTTGATGATTCTGCCGCCGTTGCCCGCCTTCATGCGACGCGCCGCCTGGACGGTGGTCCAGAAATAGCCGCGCAGGTTGACCTCGACGGTCTTTTCGTAGGCATCGAGGCTCATGTCGATGGCCGGGCCGAAGTAGGGATTGGCGGCGGCGTTGTTGACCAGGATGTCGGGAACGATGGCGCGGCTGTCGAGCTGGGTGAACAGGGCCTCGATGGCAACCGGATCGCCAACATGCATGGCGTGGGCTTCAGCCTGGCCGCCGGCCTGGACGATGGCATCGGCGACGGCACGACAACCGTCCTCGCGGCGGCTGGTGCAGATCACGCGGGCGCCGTGGGCGGCGAGCAGATGGGCGATGGCGGCACCGATACCGCGCGAGGCGCCGCTGACCAGGGCGGTCTTGCCGGTGAGATCGAACAGGACTTCGGGCATGGCTTGCAATCCGTACTGACTGGTATGCTGGCGAGCCTATCACGCGATCCGGAGCCGCCGCATGCACGCCAGACGAGTCCTGATTACCGGTGCCGGCAGCGGCCTGGGGTTGGCGCTCGCACACCGCTTTGCTCACGCGGGCTGCGAGGTGGCCTGCGTCGATCTGCTCGGCGAGCGGGCAGCGGAGGCGGCAGCCAGCCTGCCCGGCAACGGACATCTGCCGTTCGAGGCCGATGTCGGCGACGCCGCGAGCATGGACGCCCTGCACGCCCAGGTGACCCAGCTCTGGCCGGCGCTCGATGTGCTGATCAACAACGCCGGCATCGCCAGCGGCGGGGGTCTGCTCGATGCCACGCCCGAAGAGTGGCAGCGCCTGCTCAACGTCAATCTGATGGGCGTGGTGCGCGGCTGTCGGCTGTTCCTCCCGACCATGATCGATCGCGGTCGCGGCCAGATCGTCAATGTCGCCAGCTTCGCCGGTCTGGCCGGGGCGCCCTACATCATGAGCTACGGGGTGGCCAAGGCGGCGGTGGTGGCGCTGTCGGAGCAATTGCGGGCCGAGGTGGTCAACGAGGGCATCAAGGTCAGCGTGGTCTGTCCGGCCTTCTTCCGCACCAACCTGTTGCAGAACTTCGAGGGCGACACACGCATGCGGCAGACCGCAGCACGTCTGATGGAACGCTCGCCGGACAGCCTCGACAGTGTTGCCGACAAGGTGTTCGCGGGAATCGAGCAGGGCCGCTTCCTGATCCTGCCGACCCGACGCGAACCGATGTTCTGGCGTCTGAAACGCTGGTTCCCGGAACTGTATTTCCGACAGATGCGCAAGCTGGCGGTGCGCTCGTTGCGCTCGTGATCGCGCTTCGGCCGGCGCACACTGTCTGGATCGGAAACTGCGGCACCCCTCTCTGCAAGCGGAGCGAACGATGGACTGGATGATCTATGGCGCCAACGGTTACACCGGCAAGCTGACGGCAGAGGAGGCGGTCCGGCGCGGCCTGCGACCGATCCTCGCTGGCCGTCGCGAGGACACGATCCGCCCGCTGGCCGAGTCGCTCGGCCTGCCCTGGCGGGCATTCGGCCTGGACGATCCGCAGGCACTGAGGGCCGGGTTGGATGGGGTTGGTCTGGTGCTGCACTGCGCCGGGCCGTTCTCTGCGACCTGTGCCCCGATGCTCGAAGCCTGCCTGGATCAGGGCGCGCACTATCTCGACATCACCGGTGAGATCGCGGTCTTCGCGCACTGCCACGCGCAGCATGCTCGGGCCGTACAGCGCGGCATCGTGGTCCTGCCCGGTGCCGGTTTCGACGTGGTTCCGACCGACTGTCTGGCGGCCCTGCTCAAACGCGCCATGCCGGATGCGGCGTCGCTGGTGCTGGCCTTCGAGGGCGGCGGCGGCTTCAGTCCGGGAACCGCCAAGACCAGCGTCGAAGGGCTGGCTTCAGGTGGCCGGGTGCGCCGCGATGGCAAGGTCGAACGGGTACCGCTGGCCTGGAAATGGCGCTACTTCACGCGCGACGGCGAACAGCGCAGCGCGATGACCATCCCCTGGGGCGATGTCTACACGGCCCACGTATCGACCGGCATCGCCAATATCGAGGTCTACATGGCGGCACCGCCAAGCACCATCAAGCGGGTGCGCCGACTGCGCCTGCTCGGCCCATTGCTCGGCACCGGGCCAGTGCAGCGGTTCCTGAAAGCGCGGGTTGACAAGAACGTGCGCGGACCCTCCGAATCGCTGCGTGCCCGCACCGACAGCTTCATCTGGGGCGAGGTTCGCGATCAGGCCGACCGGCTGCTGGCCAAGCAACTGCGCACCCCGAACGGTTATGCGCTCACCGTGACCGCAAGCCTGGGCATCGTCGCCCGTCTGCTCGACGGCGAGCCGGCGAAGCCCGGCTACCACACGCCATCGTCGCTGATGGGTGCCGACTATGTGCTCGGCCTGCCGGGGGTGCAGCTTTACGAGTGAGCCGATCGCAAGCGCCGGCGTCGATGCGGTAGCAGCGGTCAGCGTGCGACGGCGGCATCGGCTGCCCGGACCGAATCGGGCGAGCGGGCCATGATCGCGTCACGGATCGCTGCCGCCGGTGCGTTCGGGTCTGAGCGCAGACGCTGGATGCCGGTGCCGATCCCGAGGCGCCGGTAGGTGTCGTCGAGATCGGGAAAGCGGGTGTCGGCGGCATAGCGCTGGTACATCGGCACGAACAGCCGAGTACCGGCGAGTCGGTCGAGTTCGGCCGTGAATCGCTCCGGCGACCAGGTCTGGTAGGCCGGCAGGTGGCGCTCGGCGAAGCGCTCCAGTACGGCGTCCAGGCTCTGGCCATGCCGCTCGCGCAGGGCAGCATCGGCTTCCAGCCAGTAAGCCGCTCCGCTCCAGTAGACCCGCATGGTGCCGCGATAGCCGGCCGAGACCTCGGACAGACGCTGACCACGGGTCGAACGTTCGTCATGGCCGCGTCCGAAGCCGGCATCGAGCTTGCTCCAGGCACGCTCCGGGGTGAGGATGCCGGCCCGCGCCCGCAGGACGTTCTGGTAGTAGCTGGCAAGGCCCTCGGACAGCCAGCGGCCGCCATCGCCGAGGTACGGGTGGAACAGGTGCGACAGTTCGTGCGACAGCGTCCAGTCCTCGTTGCGTTCAGCCTCGCTGGCGTCCAGACCGGTGAACAGCCGCAGGGCACTGCCGCCGCCACGCGCGACCTGGCCCCATGGCGTGGGGCTGCGCACGCCCGGCAGAGGAACCACCAGCACCTGGGCGTCGGCCAGCGGCAGGCGACCGCTGCTGGTGAGTACCGCCCGCGTGTTGAGATCGAGCCAACGGAGCAGGGCCGGGGTCGGAATCGGCCGGGTGGTCGGCAGCAGGGTCACCCGCAAACGACCTCCGGGATAGTCGAGCCGGCGCTCCTCGAAGCGCCCGAAGGCGCTGAAACCTTCCCAACTGCGTGGGGTGTCCGGGATTCGGTAGCGGCGGCCACTGGCATCGCTGGGTGTCCACGGCAACGAGGCCGACCAGCCGTCGGGGAACGCCACGCTGGCCTGGGTGCCGGCCGGGATCCGTTGCGGTCGCCAGAACCAGTCGGACAGCCGCAGCATGGCGTAGGCATCATCGCGCCAGCCCAGTCCGTACCGGTCGCCACGACCGGCGCTGCGCAGATCGACCCGGTAACGCAGGCACTGGCCGGCGCTCAGGCCCGAATGAACGATGCGCTCGCCACTGCGGCGGGGCCGGCTGCTGCCATCGCCATCGATGGCCAGCAGCCAGCGGGTGCTGTCGCGGTCGCCGCTGCGCAACTCCCCGGCGGCGAGGCCATCCGGGGCGCACAGGTGTACCGCCAGTTCGGTGCCATCGCCGTGCAGGCGGAGGGTGTAGTCGAGGCCGGCCTGGGCCTCACCCGAGAGCAGGGCCAACAGGCCGAGCCAGAATGCGATTCGCGATGCCATGTCGATCACCATACCGATCACTGATGAAGATCGCGTGCCGAAGTTCCCCTGCAGGCTCGGCCGGATGTGCCGCCTGGGCGGTGCGGGGGCGTGTGTCGGGTCGATCACCGGGGCTGATTCGGCAACACCGTTAGAATGGACGAATGGATGTTTCGCATTTGCTCGACGGCCTCAACGCGGCCCAGCGCGAGGCCGTCTCGGCACCGCCTGGCCATTATCTGATCCTGGCGGGTGCCGGCTCCGGCAAGACTCGTGTCCTGACGCACCGGTTGGCGTGGTTGAACGAGGTGGAACGGGTACCGGCGCATGGCCTGCTGGCGGTCACCTTCACCAACAAGGCGGCTGCGGAGATGCGCGGCCGCGCCGAGGCGATGCTGCGCAACGGCAGTCGCGGCGCCTGGATCGGGACATTCCACGGCCTCGCGCATCGCCTGCTGCGCCTGCACTGGCAGGATGCCGGTCTGCCGGAGTCGTTCCAGGTGATCGACAGCGACGATCAGCTCCGCCTGCTCAAGCGGGTGATCGCCGACCTCGATCTCGACGAAAGCCGATTCCCGCCACGCCTGGCAGCGTGGTGGATCAATGGCCACAAGGACGACGGCCGTCGGCCGGAGGCCATCCAGCCAGGAACCGATTTCACCCAGGCCGCCCTGCTGGAGATCTACGCGGCCTACCATGACCGGTGTCTGCGTGCCGGCCTGGTCGATTTTGCCGAACTGCTGCTGCGCGCGCACGAAATCTGGCTTCAGCAGCCGGCCCTGCTGAGCCACTATCGAAACCGTTTCGGGCACGTGCTGGTCGATGAATTCCAGGACACCAACGCCGTCCAGTACGCCTTCGTCCGGCTGTTGGCCGGCGATAGCGGTCAGGTCTTCGTGGTCGGTGATGACGACCAGTCGATCTACGGCTGGCGCGGCGCGCGGGTCGAGAACGTGCAGCGCTTCACCCGCGATTTCCCTGGCGTGACCCTGCTCAGGCTGGAACAGAACTATCGCTCGACCGGCGCCATCCTCGACGCAGCCAATGCGGTCATCGCCAACAATCCGGACCGTCTCGGCAAGCGCCTGTGGACCGAGGCCGGGCCGGGCGAGCCGATCGATCTGTACCCGGCATTGAACGAGATCGATGAAGCGATGTTCGTGGTCGATCGCATCCGTGAGTGGGTCGGTCAGGGTGGCAACTACCAGGACTGCGCCGTGCTGTACCGCTCCAATGCTCAGTCGCGGGTGCTTGAGGAACGGCTGATCCAAGCCGGGTTGCCGTATCGGGTCTATGGCGGTCTGCGCTTCTTCGAGCGCGCCGAGATCAAGGACACCCTGGCCTATCTGCGGCTGATCGCCAACCGCGACGACGATGCCGCCTTCGAGCGGGCCGTCAACACCCCGACCCGAGGCATCGGCAGCCGTACCCTCGACCTGCTCCGCAGCCACGCACTGGCGGCTCGGGTCTCGCTGTGGCGGGCGGCGGTCACCCTGGCCGACGGGGCCGGGCTATCCAGCCGGGCCAGCACGGCGGTCCGACGGTTCCTCGA
This sequence comes from Lysobacterales bacterium UBA5700, assembly GCA_002420085.1. Taxonomy (GTDB): domain Bacteria; phylum Pseudomonadota; class Gammaproteobacteria; order Xanthomonadales; family Xanthomonadaceae; genus UBA11164. The sequence goes on from DIHI01000004.1 coordinate 8,765, forward strand.
TCTGATCGACGCACTCGACCGGGAAACCGCAGCCGTGTCGCTGGCAGACCGGATCGAGGCGGCACTCGCCCACTCCGGTCTGCGCGAGCACTATGCCGCCGAGTCGCGCGGCCAACTCGATTCGCGCACCGACAACCTCGACGAACTGGTCACCCTGGCCAGCCGTTTCGAGATCCCGACCGACGACGCCGACCTGACCAGCGACCCGCTGATCCTGTTCCTTACCCTGGCGGCACTCGAATCCGGCGACAGCCAGACCGATGCCGACACCGATGCCGTGCAACTGATGACCCTGCATTCGGCCAAGGGTCTGGAATTCGATCTGGTCTTCCTGACCGGTCTGGAGGAAGGGCTGTTTCCGAATGCCCGCTCGCTGGAAGAACCTGGCCGGCTCGAAGAGGAACGCCGACTGGCCTACGTCGGCATCACCCGCGCACGCCGCAAACTGGTACTGAGCTTCGCCGAATGCCGGCGGCTGCATGGTGAGGATCGCTATGCCCGGCCGTCACGGTTCATGCGTGAAATTCCGGCGGCCCTGGTACGCGACCTGCGCTCGGCCACCCGCTTCCAGCGACCGGCACCACTCGCGGCCACCGCGCCGGTCGCTGGCGACGGCCTGGCACTCGGCCAATTGGTGAGCCATCCGGTGTTCGGCAGTGGGACGGTGATCGATTGCGAGGGCAGTGGCGCCCATGCCAGGGTCCAGGTCAACTTCGAGGGTCACGGCTCGAAATGGCTGGTCCTGGCCTATGCCAACCTGCACCCGGTGTGAGGGTTCGACAGCCACGTCCACGGCCGCCGGACCGATCCGAGGCGTTTACACTTCGACCGAATCGATGTGACACATCCCAGGGGGAACATGCATGAAACGACGGAATCTGCTGCAGGGCGCCGGAATCGCGGCACTGGCTGCCGGCGCAGCGGCCTGCGCACCGCGTAGCGGTGGCGCCGACTGCACCGAGGGTGGTGGCGAGAAGCGGCACTGGAAGATGGTAACCACCTGGCCGAGCAATTTTCCCGGCCTGGGCACGGGCGCCGCCCTGTTCGCCGACCTGGTCACCAAGGCCAGCGGCGGCCGGATCACGGTCAAGGTCTACGGTGGGGGTGAACTGGTGCCGCCGTTCGAGGTGTTCGATGCCGTCTCGCGCGGCACGGCCGAACTCGGCCACTGCGCCGCCTACTACTGGAAGGGCAAGGCGGCAGCGGCACCGTTCTTCTGCTCGGTGCCATTCGGGCTCAATGCCCAGGAGATGAACGGCTGGCTGCTCCAGGGCGGCGGACTCGAACTGTGGCGCGAACTGTATGCACCGTTCAACCTGGTGCCGTTTCCGTGCGGCAATACCGGTGTGCAGATGGCCGGCTGGTTCAATCGGGAAATCAATACGGTCGCCGATCTGCGCGGACTGAAGATGCGCATCCCCGGCCTCGGCGGCGAGGTGATCGCCCGACTCGGCGCGACTCCGGTCAATCTGCCGGGCGCCGAACTGTTCACCGCCATGCAGTCGGGCGCGATCGACGCCACCGAGTGGGTCAGCCCCTACAACGACCTCGCCTTCGGTCTGCATCGGGTCGCCAAGTACTACTACTACCCCGGTTGGCAGGAGCCCGGCCCGACCCTGGAAGCGATCGTCAACAAGACCGCCTATGACGCCCTGCCGGCCGACCTTCAGGAAATCGTCTCCACCTGTGCCCTGGCGGTCAATGACGTCATGCTCGCCGAGTACACCGCCCGCAACCGGACCGCACTCGAACAACTGGTCGATGAGCACGGCGTCGAGCTGCGGCCGCTGCCGAGCAGCGTGCTTGCCGCCCTGCGCCGGGCCAGTGAAGAGATCCTCTCGGAGATGGCCGCCGCCGATCCATTCGTGGATCGCGTGTACCGTTCGATGCGGGAATTCGCGATCCGCTCGAAAGCCTGGCAGGCGATTTCCGAGGAGGCGTATCTCGACGCGCGCGGCTGAGTCGGGCGGATCAGGCAGGGCGATCCCGCGACCGCCGGAGCGGCTCACGGACCATACAGCCGCTCCGGCAGCCAGGTCGCCAATACCGGCCACATCGCCAGCACCGCCAGCGCAGCCAGTTGGATGACGATGAACGGCAGCACGCCGCGATAGATGTCGAGCGTGGCCAGTGCGGGTGGTGCCACGCCGCGCAGGTAGAACAGCGCGAAGCCGAACGGCGGCGTGAGAAAGCTGGTTTGCAGGTTGACCGCCATCATCACCCCCAGCCAGACCGGATCGGCTCCGAGCAGGAACAGCACCGGCGCGACGATCGGGACCACCACGAAGGTGATCTCGATGAAGTCGAGGATGAAGCCGAGCAGGAACATCAGGGCCATCACCGCCAGCATCGCGCCGAACAGCCCCCCCGGCAGGGCGGTCAACAGGTCGTGGACCAGTTGCTCACCACCCAGGCCGCGAAACACCAGCGAGAACAGCGCGGCACCGAGCAGGATGGCGAAGATCATCGCCGTCGCCACCACGGTGCGCTCGGAGACTTCGCGCAGCAGGGCGATGCCGAGCCGACCGCGCAGACCGGCAATCACGATCGCACCGACCGCACCGACGGCGGCCGCCTCGGTCGGTGTCGCGATGCCGGCCAGGATCGATCCCAGTACCGCTACGATCAGCGCCAACACCGGCACGACCGCCGCGAGCAGATCAGCAACCCCGCGCTGACCATCCTCTGGCAGGGCCGGCGCCCGTGCCGGGTGACGCCAGGCCAGCCACAGGACATACCCCAGATAACCGACCACCAGCAGCAGGCCGGGCAACAAGGCACCGGCGAACAGATCGCCGACCGAGACCGTCTTCGGCGAGAAGTTGCCGAGTTGCAACTGTGCCTGCTGATAGGCATTGCCCAACTGATCGCCCAGCAGAACCAGCACGATCGACGGCGGCACGATCTGGCCGAGGGTTCCGGCAGCACAGATGCTGCCAGCGGCCAGCTTCGGATCGTAGCCATGCCGGAGCATCACCGGCAGCGAAATCAGGCCCATGGTCACCACCGTGGCACCGACGATTCCGGTGGATGCCGCCAGCAGGGTGCCGACCACCAGCACCGCCACGACCAGGCCGCCGCGACGACGTCCGAACAGACCGGCGACACGCTCCAGCAATTGTTCGGCCAGTCGCGAGCGCTCCAGCATCACCCCCATGAACACGAACAAGGGCACCGCCACCAGGGTCTCGTTGGTCATCACCCCGAACACCCGGTTCGGGTACGCCTGGAGGAAGCTCGGATCGAACACGCCGGCCAGCCAGCCCAGCCCGGCGAAGATCAGACTGACCCCGGCCAGGGTGAAGGCCACCGGAAACCCGGCCATCAGGGCCACAGCCAGCACCACGACCAGGGCGAGAATCCAGAACGCGGTCAGCATCGGATCACCGCGCCGCACCGACAGCCGAGCCAGCGCCGGCCAGGACTCAGGTCAGTCATGCCTCAACGCACCGTTCGCACGACCGCGAGCGCCCGCCACGCCAGCGCTGCACCCTGCACCGCCAACAACAGGAATGCCACCGGAATCAGGGTTTTCAGCAGATACACCGCCGGCAAGCCGCCGGATTCGCGCGAGGACTCCCCGACCCGCCAACTCGCCGCGACGTAATCGAGGCTGATCCAGATCGAGAACAGGCAGAACGGCAGCAGGAACAGCAGCAGGCCGAGCAGATCGGCCCAGGCCTGACGCCGCACACCCCAGCGCTGGCGAAGGATATCGACCCGCACATGGCCATCGCGCGCCAATGCCCAGGCGGCGCCGAACAGGAATACCCCGGAATGCAGCCACAGCACGGCCTCCTGCACGGCAACCGAACCACGGGAAAAGCCGTAGCGCGCCACCACCAACCCAAACACCAGGAACACACAGGCCAGCGCCAGCCAGGCCGCCACACGGCCACAGGTCGCACTGATCCGTTCGACCGGTCCGTCGGGCATGGTCATGGCCGGTGCCGAGCGTCCGCGCCCGAGTCGAAATCAATCCCACTCATACAGGGTGAAATAGACTGGATTGACCGGTGCATCACTGTCGCGGCTGTCGAGCCGACCATCGTTGTTGGTGTCGCGCAGACTGTAGGGCACACCCCGCTTGGGTGTCACCCGAACATGGGTCAGACGGCCATTGATCCGGTATTCCTCGACCACATCACCATTGGCCCGGGTGCTGATGGCCACTTCCGGAGCACTGTCCGGACTGGGTCGGGTCGCCGTGCGGCGCTCGACCACGGCCGTGTCGCCGCTCGGCGGCAATGTCTCCAGGGGCTCGGGCGTGGTCGTCTCCACCACGCCGGGATCGTCGATATCGGGCGGCGGCGGGGCATCCGGCAAGGGCGCTGACTGCGCGAGCACCAGCCCAGGCACCAGAACGAGCAGCAGTAGGCGACGCATGGTGGATCTCCGGTCAGAGGGGCGGGATCGAGTCAGACCGGTCGCAGCGGCCAGTCTACGGCCCGATTCCAGCGATCAGCATGGCAAAACCGGGGAACAGGCTCAAGTGCAGCGTGCCGACGGGTATAGTTCGAGGCGCCCGCCCTCGTTGCCGATCACCCATGTCCAGACTCGTCCTCATCGACGGCTCAAGCTACCTCTATCGCGCCTACCACGCCCTGCCGGCACTGACCGCCCCCGACGGAACTCCGACCGGCGCCCTGACCGGCGTGGTGAACATGGTGCGCGCCCTGCTGCGGGAGCGACCCGAGCACATCGCCTTCGTGCTCGACGCACCCGGCCCGACCTTTCGCGACGAACTGTTCCCGGACTACAAGGCGCAGCGGCCGCCGATGCCCGACGATCTGCGCGCCCAGGTCGAACCGATGATCGCCCTGGTCGAAGCGCTCGGCGTGCCACTGCTGCGCATCGCCGGGGTCGAGGCCGACGATGTCATCGGCACCCTTGCCGTAGCCGGTGCCGGTGTCGGCATGGACGTGCTGATCTCGACCAGCGACAAGGATTTCGCGCAACTGGTCAGGCCCGGCATCACCCTCGCCAACACCATGAGCGGCTCGCTGCTCGATCGCGCCGGAGTGATCGACAAGTTCGGCGTCCCGCCCGAGCGGGTGGTCGATCTGCTGGCACTCTGGGGTGACAGCGTTGACAACATCCCCGGCGTGGAGAAATGCGGCCCCAAGACCGCCGCCAAATGGCTGGCCGAGTATGGCGATCTCGACGGCGTGATCGCCCATGCCGACGCCGTCACCGGCAAGGTCGGCGAGAATCTGCGGGCCGCGCTCGACCGCCTGCCGCTCAATCGGGAACTGGTGACCATCCGGACCGATGTCGAACTGCCGTTGACACCCGAGCAACTCGCCTGCCGCGAGCCCGATCGTGAAACCCTCCGGAGCCTTTACGTCCGGCTCGGCTTCCAGTCGGCCCTGCGCGACCTCGATCAGACCGGTAGCGCACCGCCGCCACCCGACCCTGCCCTGGCCCAGTCCGGCGACTACCGCTGCATCCTCGACCCGGACGCCCTCGACGACCTGGTGCAACGGCTCACCCGCGCCGAGTTGATCGCCTTCGATACCGAAACCGACGCACTCGATCCGATGCGTGCCAATCTGGTCGGCATCAGTTTCGCGACCGAACCGGGCCGAGCCGACTACATCCCGCTCGGTCACCGCTACCCCGGCGCACCGGCTCAACTGCCACACGATCGGGTGCTGGAAGCGCTGCGTCCGGTGCTGGAATCGGCAGATCACGCAAAGCTCGGTCAACACGGCAAGTACGACCTGCACATCCTGCGTCGCCACGGCATCGCAGTCGCCGGCTATGCCGAGGACACCCTGCTGGAGAGCTTCGTGCTCGACGCCGGTGCCAACGGCAGCCGTCACGACATGGACAGCCTCGCCCAACGTCATCTCGGCTACCAGACCATTACCTACGAACAGGTCACCGGCAAGGGCAGCAAGCAGATCAGTTTCGCCGAAGTCGAACTCGATCGTGCCACCGCCTATGCCGCCGAGGACGCCGACATCACCCTGCGCCTGCATCGGGTTCTGGCACCCCGGCTGGCCGCCGAGCCTGGGCTGGATCGCGTCTATCGCACGATCGAAATGCCGCTGGTGCCGGTGCTGGCTCGGATGGAAGCCACCGGCGTGCTGGTCGATGCCCAGGCCCTGCGCCGACAGAGCATCGAGTTGGGCACGCGCATGGAAGATATCCGCCGGCAGGCGTTCGACGCCGCCGGCGGGCCATTCAACCTCGACTCGCCCAAGCAGTTGCAGACCATCCTGTTCGAGCGACTCGGACTCGACGCCGTCGTCAAGACCCCCAAGGGAGCCCCGAGCACCAACGAAGAGGCGCTGGCGGCGATCGCCGGGGATCACCTGCTGCCGCAGTTGATCCTCGACTACCGCAGCCTGGCGAAACTGCGCTCGACCTACACCGAAAAACTGCCCGACGCGATCAATCCCGAGACCGGCCGGGTCCACACCAGCTATCACCAGGCCGGCGCCGCCACTGGCCGGCTGGCCTCGTCCGACCCCAATCTGCAAAACATCCCGATCCGCACCGAGGAAGGACGGCGCATTCGAACCGCCTTCATCGCCCCACCGGGCCGCACCATCGTCGCCTGCGACTACTCGCAGATCGAACTCCGGATCATGGCCCACCTGTCCGGTGATCGTGGCCTGATCGACGCCTTCGAGGCCGGACGCGACATCCATCGGGCAACCGCCGCCGAAGTGTTCGGCATCCCGCTCGACACGGTCAGCGGCGAACAGCGGCGGGCGGCAAAGGCGATCAACTTCGGCCTGATCTACGGCATGAGCGCGTTTGGTCTGGCGCGGCAACTCGGCATTCCACGCGGCGAAGCACAGGATTACATCGCCCTGTACTTCGCCCGCTATCCGGGCGTTCGCGACTACATGGAACGCACCCGCCACCAGGCCCGTGACACTGGATATGTCGAAACCGTGTTCGGCCGGCGCCTATATCTGCCCGAGATCCGTTCGCGCAACCAGGCTGCCCGAGCCGGTGCCGAGCGCGCAGCGATCAATGCACCGATGCAGGGCACGGCCGCCGACATCATCAAGCGGGCGATGGTCACCATCGATGCCTGGTTGGCCGAACGCCGCGTGCAGGCTGCGATGATCATGCAGGTTCACGATGAATTGGTGTTCGAGGTCGACACCGATGCCGTCCAGCCGCTGATCGAAGCCGTCACCGCCCGCATGCGGGCAGCGGCCGAACTGCGGGTCACGCTGGAGGTCGACACCGGCTTCGGCGACACCTGGGGCGAGGCGCACTGAGCAACCCCGCCGACCTACGATCAACTCCGGCGCACCGAGCCGGCACCGAGCCTGACGCCGAGCCTGGCACCCGGCTCGCCGTTTAGGTTTCGTTGCGCATACCGGGCAAATTTCTGAACGGCACGGCGGTTTTATGAATAAATAGTTAACCGTTCAGTTCAGATTTGAACTCGATTAACGCGCGGTCCAGCCGTACAGTGTTTACATAGCATCAGGCAGCCAACCAAGCCTGCCCGGGTCGCCCCCCCTTCAGCGACCCTGCGGAGCCAGCCACCCCCTGCTTGGCTCCGCCCCCTGACCCCGTCGGTGTACCCCTCGCCGACGGGGTTGCTTTTTGTAGCAGACTGGCCTCACAATCGATTGTGGAGACCAGACGAACTTTCATCACAGTCCCCGGTCTCAAGCTCTGCGGCAGATGCAACGTCTGACCGCCGGCCAGGCCCCCTCCCCTGGGTCTGGCCACGGATGCCGGCTTCTCCCCAAGTCGGCCTCCACCCCCGACCCCGCCGACGTA
>DIHI01000004.1:16717-17037 GCA_002420085.1 Lysobacterales bacterium UBA5700
GGTCTGTTCGGAAAAACGAAACACGTCGCAAAAACAGGACACGTACATCCGAAGCCACGAACTTTCCTCATGTCGCTGCATCCAAGCTTCCGACAGATGCAATGTCTGTCTGCGGCAGGCGCCCCCTCTTGCGCTTGTCCACGACGCCAGCCGTCTCCCCCGGCTGCGTCAAAGCCCCCCGGAAATCCCCACCGGGGGGTTTTTCATTTCGATCATCGAGCCCACGCCTGCCGTCCGGCAGCATCACTGTCGATCCCCGACACTGCATCCTGATGACAGACCGCCCCTGGCGGGCACCACCAGGGATGCACATCGGGGGA
>DIHI01000077.1:0-2135 GCA_002420085.1 Lysobacterales bacterium UBA5700
ATGTCGCTGATCGCCCTCAACGACGTCGACTTCAGCGTCGGCGGTCCATTGCTCCTGGAAAAAGTCCGGCTGACGATCGAGCCGGGTGAACGGATCGCCCTGATCGGCCGCAATGGCGCCGGCAAATCGACCCTGCTGCGCATCCTCTCGGGCGAGATCGCCCCGGACGATGGCGAGATTCGAGTCAGCGACGGCCTGCGGGTAGCCCGGCTCGATCAGGAGGTTCCCAGCGGCCTGTCAGGCACGGTGTTCGATGTGGTCGCGGCCGGCCTGGGTGAGTTGGGCGCCCATCTGGTCGAGTTCCACCGCCTTGGTGCCGCCGCCGATCCGGATCGCTTGGATGATCTGGCTGCGGCCCAGGCCGCGATCGAAGCGGTCGGCGGCTGGGACATGGACCGTCGGGTCGCGCGCGTGCTGTCGCGCCTGGCCCTGCCCGAGCACGTTCCGTTCGATCGGCTGTCGGGTGGACTCAAGCGCCGTGTCCTGTTGGCGCGCGCCCTGGTCGCCGAGCCCGACCTGTTGCTGCTCGACGAGCCGACCAACCATCTCGACATCGAATCGATCGAATGGCTGGAAGGATTTCTGTCGGCGGCTCGATGCTCGATCGTGTTCGTCACCCACGACCGTCGCTTCCTGCGTGCCCTGGCCACGCGCATCGTCGAGATCGATCGCGGCGCGGTCACTGACTGGCCCGGCGACTGGGACAACTATGTTCGGCGGGTTGCCGAGCGGGCACAGGCCGAAGCGCGCGAGACTGCCCGGTTCGACAAGCGTCTGGCCCAGGAAGAGGTCTGGATCCGTCAGGGCATCGAAGCGCGTCGCACCCGCGACGCGGGCCGGGTGCGACGGCTGGAAGCCATGCGCATTGAGCGTGCCAGGCGACGCGAGCGGGTCGGCACGGTCCGTCTGGCGGTCGCCGAAGCCGAAGCCTCGGGTCGCAAGGTGATCGAAGCGCGCAACGTGTCGTTTGCGTATCCGGATCGACCGATCGTGCGTGATTTCGACACCGTGGTGATGCGCGGCGATCGAATCGGCTTGATCGGCGCCAACGGCAGCGGCAAGACCACCTTGCTCCGACTGCTGCTGGGCGAACTGCGTCCGGATGCCGGCGAAGTGGTGCAGGGCACCCGACTGGAGATCGCCTACTTCGACCAGCATCGCATCGCCCTGCGCACTGATTGGAACGCGCTCGACAACGTCTCCGAAGGCCGTGAGTTCATCGACATCGGCGGCAGTCGGAAACACGTCATCGGCTATCTCCAGGATTTCCTGTTCACCCCGGAGCGGGCGCGGGCGCCGATCACCCACCTGTCGGGTGGCGAGCGCAATCGCTTGCTGCTGGCCAAGCTGTTCGCCCGGCCTTCCAACCTGCTGGTGATGGACGAACCGACCAACGACCTCGACGTCGAAACCCTCGAATTGCTCGAAGAATTGCTGTGCGACTACCCCGGCACCGTGTTCCTGGTCAGCCATGACCGCGACTTTCTCGACCGCGTGGTGACCGGCACCCTGGTCATGGAAGGCGAGGGCAGGGTCGGCGAGTACGTCGGTGGCTATACCGATTGGCTGCGTGTGCGAGTGCCGAACAACGCCGCAGTCGGATGGTCGTCAGCATCGCAAGAGGAACCTGGACAAGGGCTTGCCGACCCGCAGCCGATCGCGCCGCCGGTGGTGGTTTCGACCCCAGCGCGCCGTCGCCTCGGCTACAAGGAGTCGCGCGAACTGGAACAACTGCCCGCCCGCATCGAGGCTCTGGAAACCGAACTGGCCACGCTTACCGAGGCCATGCAGCAGCCGGACTTCTATCGCCAGCCCGCCGCCCGTGTCAGCGAAGCGACCCAGCAGGTCGCCGCCGTGCAGAGCGCCCTCGACCACGCCTATGGCCGCTGGCTGGAACTGGAGTCCTGATCGTACACGGAACCGAAGCCGGAACCGCAGGCCGAAAAAGCAAACAGCCCGTTGCCGTGGTCCTGCATCCAGTCGGTCAACTCGTCGCCGCCTGCGGCGATGTCATCGGCCACTTTGTCGATGCTGAACACCCGGCCTGCGGCGTTGTTGTCGAGCAGCCATTGCCAGAAGGTCGGGCAGAAATCCAGCCCGTAGTGCAGGTTCTTGGCCTGGATGAACACATTGGC
>DIHI01000077.1:2153-6928 GCA_002420085.1 Lysobacterales bacterium UBA5700
CCTGCGGCGTTGTTGTCGAGCAGCCATTGCCAGAAGGTCGGGCAGAAATCCAGCCCGTAGTGCAGGTTGTTGGCCTGGATGAACACATTGGCATCGAGCAGACAGGTCACTGCATCACCCAGGACGCGCATTACGCGATCAATGAAGACGGTTCGGACTACGACGATGACGTCGGCGGTCCAGTCTACGTCGCAGGTCGTGACGGGGTAGATCTTGAACCGCTTGCTCCCGAGCAAGACGCCACTGCCATGCTCGCTGCGCAGAAGCGGGGACTGTGCCGTTTCGTGACGATTTGCAAGATCGCGTTCGCGGTTGAACCTGGCGCAGAACGTCCAGCGGAGATCATCGGGGTTCTATTGGCCATGCGCTCTGTGTCCCCTCACAGCAGTGCCGCTTCCAGCCGCTGCTTGCGTTGTTCCCAGTCCGGCATTACCTGTCCGAGCAGCTTGAAGAACCGTGCATCATGGTCGCGGTGGTTGCTGTGGCAAAGCTCGTGGACCACGACATACTCGATGCAGGGGCGGGGGGCGCGCACCAGGTTGACGTTCAAGGTCATGGTGCCGGCGCGTGACAGACTGCCCCAGCGGGATTGCATGGCGCGCACGATCAGGCGGGGGGAGGCAACGCCCTTGAACTGGAGCAGGCTGGCGTCCAGCACTTCGGTGAATACGGCGCGTGCGCGGTCGAGATACCAGCGGTGCAGCAGTGCCCGGATGTGATCCCGGCTGCGCTCTGGCTCCGGCTTGCCGGGCAGCGTGACCAGAAGCTGGCCGCGCGTGAGTTTCACGCTGGCCGCATCACCCGGCACCAGCTTCAGCCGGTACTGTCGGCCGAGGTAGAGATGCGATTCGCCGTTGATGTACTGCCGTGTCGGAGTGCGCGGTCGGTAACGCTCGAACTCGGCCAGTTGCCGGCTGATCCAGCCGGCGCGCTTTTGCACCCGCTCCACGATCAGGGCTTCCGGGCAGCCCAGAGGCGCGCGTACCAGCACGCGGCTGTCGGGGTGGACCTCGATGGCCAGGGTCTGCCGCGATGCCAGAAAGCGCACCTCATAGCGGATCGTGTCGGTGCCCCAGGTCAGTACTCCAGTCATCGTCTTCACCCGGCCATCCGGTGGCGGGCGAGTTGCATCGTTTTCTCGATGATCTCGTCCATCTCGTCGGTCGAGAGCGCGATACCCCGTGCGCCCTTGACCTCGTCATAGAGGTAGTCGTCGATCTCGTTCATGGTCCGGCGCTGCGCGTCGAGGTCATCCCAGTAGCCCACCTTGCGGTTGCGGCGAAAGATATCCCACACCGCCATGGCGGCCTCGGCGACGGTGTTTCGTGCCTGCTCGTCATCGCTGAGGTGGTTCGCCACGAAGGGGCGCAACAGGCCATAGACGGCCGCCGCGTCGGCATCGCCGTTCAGTGCCGGTGGCAGGTCATCGCCCTTGCGCGAAACCACAGCGTCCTTGATCTCGGTGACCCGCTGCAGGTATTCCAGATCGGACAGGCGCCTGGCGCGGTAGTCGTCGATGGCCTGCTGGATCAGTTTGGAGAACTTTTGGTAGAAGGCCGGATCCTGCTCCAGCCGCTCGTTGATCGCGCGCCGGGTGGCGTGGGCGATCATGTCGGCCTTGGCCCCGAGGTTCTTCTCACTGCCCGCGCCTTGCTCCTCGACCACCTTCTGGAAAGCGGCCTCGTCGAAGATGTTCACCGGCGCGTTCAGTTGCACCACCTCGGACGCCGAGATGTGCGTATCCAGCAGCTTCTGGATACGCGGCTCGAAGTCGCGGTAGTCCACTGCCTCGGCATAGCGCAGCTTCACCGCCGCCTTCAGATTGACGAAACGTTTCAGATCGCCCTTGTAGGCACGCAGCTTCTGCTCGGGCGTCTCGGTGATGAAGCGCTCGCTGGACAGCGCAATGGCCAGGGTCTTGGCGTAGGCCGACAGTCGCTCGTAGAAGTCGGCACGCAGCTTCTCGTTGGCCAGCAGTTGCTCGAAGGCTTCCTCGTCCTGTCGGTTCTTCACCGTCTTGAACAGATCCCACAGTTCGGCGTGGCGCTGCGGCAGTGCCTTGGTTTGTTCATTGATCGAGGTCAGCGCACCTTCGAGATCCGCCGCCTCGAATCCTTCCAGCGCGCTGTAGGTGGTCAGCGCCTGGTCCAGCTCGCCCAACACACCCACGTAGTCGATGATGTAGCCGAAGTCCTTCACTCTCTTCCCCTCTCCCGCGCGCGGGAGAGGGTGCCCCGAAGGGGCGGGAGAGGGTACATCAGCTTCGTACAGGCGGTTCACCCGGGCAATGGCCTGCAACAGGGTATGATCCTTGAGCCGCCGCGCCAGATACAGCACGGTGTTGCGCGGTGCGTCGAAGCCGGTCAGCAGTTTGTCCACCACGATCAGAATTTCCGGCTCGTCGCCGAACTTGAAGGCGTTGACGATCTGCTTGTTGTAGTCGTCCTCCGAGCCGTAGCGCTTCATCATGCGCTGCCAGAACGCCACGACCGCATCAGTGGACTCCTCGGCGTCGATCTCATCGAAGCCCTCGCGTTCGTCGGGTGGCGAGATGATCACCTCGCTGCTGACCGCCCCCAACTCGTCCAGAAACGCCTTGTAACGCAGAGCGGCGGCCTTGTTGGGCGCTACCAACTGCGCCTTGAAGCCGGTACCCTGCCAGTTCTGGCGGTAATGCTCGCTGATGTCGAAGGCGCGCATGTAGATCACCTGCTCGGCCTTGTTCAGCATCTCGGCGCGGGCGTATTTTTTCTTCAGGTCGGTCTTCTGTTCGTCGGTCAGCCCCTGGGTGTGGCGCTCGAACCAGATGTCGATCGCGGCCTGGTTCTGCTCCAACTCCACCATGCGCCCTTCGTAGAGCAGCGGCACGATGGCGCCATCACGCACCGCCTGGTCGATGGCATAGGTGTGGATCACGCCGCCGAACTTGGCCACGTCGCTCTTCTCGCGGGTCAGGAGCGGCGTGCCGGTGAAACCGATATAGCAGGCATTCGGGAACATCTGCCGCATGCGCGCCGAGTAGCCGCCCAACTGAGTGCGCTGGGTTTCGTCCACCAGCACGAAGATATCGGGTGAGGCATCGCTGAACTTCTTGTAGGCCAGCGCCTTGTCGAATTTATGCACCAGCGTGGTGACGATGTGCGCCTTGCCGTCGGACACCAGTTCCACCAGATGGCGGCCGCTCTCGGCACGGTCGGGCGAGAGTCCGCAGGCGGCGAAGGTGTTGCCGAGCTGCTTGTCCAGATCCACCCGGTCGGTCACCAACACGATGCGCGGGTTGCGGATGGAAGGTTCGAGCGCCAGCGCGCGGGCCAGCATCACCATGGTCAGCGACTTGCCCGAACCCTGGGTGTGCCAGACGATGCCGCCCCGGCGCTTGCCGCTGTCGTCGGTCTGCCTGACCCGCCGCAACACCTCGCGAATGGCGAACACCTGCTGGTAGCGCGCGATCTTGCGCACGCCGCCGTCGAACACGGTGAAGGCCCATGCCATCTCCAGCAGTCGCTCCGGGCGGCATAGGGCGTAGAGCGTGCGGTCCTGCTCGGTCACCTGCCGGCCGACCGGGTAGGGCGCAATCTCCTCGCGCACCCCCAACTCGGCAAAGGCCAGGTCGAACAACGAGGCTTTCACCGACTCTGGCAGCGGGCGCTCCAGCAGTGGCGCCAACTCGGCATCCGTCACGTCCTCCTTCCAGTTCGACCAGAATTTGGCCGGTGTGCCGACGGTGGCGTAGCGCGCCTCGTTCTTGTTCAGCGCCAGCGCCATCTGCACGTAGGTGAACAGGCGCGGGATGTACTCATCGCGCTGGTTGCGGATGGTCTGCGAGATGGCCTGGGCGACTTCCACTTTTGGCGACTTGCACTCGATCACCGCGAAGGGGATGCCGTTGACGAACAGCACGATGTCGGGTCGGCAGGTCTCGACGCTGCGGGTGCGCTCCACGGGGAGTTCGGCGGCCACGTGATAGACGTTGTTGGCCCCACCCGTAGAAAAGTCGCGCCAGTCCACATAGTTCAGCGTGAAGCTCTTGACGTCGCCCTCGATGGACTGCTCCAGCGCCACGCCCAGCGTCAGCAGGTCGTAGACCGCCTCGTTGGTCTTGAGCAGGCCGTCGTATTTGACGTTCTTCAGCCGCTGGATGGCGCTCTGGAGGTTCTCCTCGCTGAAAAGATAGCTGCCGCCCTTGTGCTGGATGCGGTTCAGCTTCTTCAACTGCTCGCGCAGGATATCCTCCAGCAGCACGTTGCCGGCCTTGCCGCCGCGCGCGGCCAGCGCCTCGGCAGGCGTCAGGTACTGGTAGCCCATGTTGACCAGCACCTGCAGCGCCGGAATCTGGGAGAGGTATTTTTCGTCGAAGCGGAAGCTGCGCGCGGCGGTGTGGTCGTCTGAATCGGTCATGGGCTACACTCTCGATCAAAGGTTCCTCGCCGGTGACAAGTGCCCAAGGGGCTCTTCCGGGTTACTGTCCGGATAGCTGGCGAGGTCATTCATTCGATGCATGGATTGGGCTTTTCCCGGTCGGCTGAGCGGCTCTGGACTTCTTTCGGGGTCGTTTTGTTTTCTCGGCACTGGCCCTCTCCCGGCCTTCGGCCACCCTCTCCCGCACGCGGGAGAGGGGAAAGACCGGCAGTCGCACCGCCTTTGCTCCCCTCTCTCGCTTGCGATGCGTCGAAGTCTGTCCGCGTTTTGCTCCCCTCTCCCGCATGCGAGGCGTTGAAGTCTGCCTGCGTTCTGCTCCCCTCTCCCGCTTGCGATGCGTTGAAGTCTGCCCGCGT
>DIHI01000060.1:0-3729 GCA_002420085.1 Lysobacterales bacterium UBA5700
TCCTCAAGGCACCACCAATGCATTGGCTGACTTCGGTTTCGATGATGTCGAAGAATTCTCGGCAAAGCCGTTCTGGCAGTCAAGCCAATGAACTGATTGACCAGTGCGGCCTCAGCCAGACCGAGGTCGCTGAAATAACCGCATGACGCAACCTAAGCTGTCCCTGCTTCGTCGCTGCAAACCGTAAGACAACTGGCTCGAACGGCTGGTGCAGGCATTGGTGTCGCTTGACCAGCATGTCGAGGTCGTCGTTCGGTCGGCACGTCGTGCGCAATCAACCTGCATCACGGTAACGGCATGACAAGCAGATTCAATGAACCGGGATCACATCCGGTAGGCCTGNNGTGCCGCGTGTGGTGGTCGAATGCGTTCGCTGTGAACACTGGGCTCGGCAAGTAGCTCGCACGGATCAACAGGTTGTGACAGGCCGAACAGATCGATCACGCTATGTTGTTCGCTGATCGGGGTTTCGCGGGCGACACCGAAACAGAGATGCGTAACCACATAGCCTCGAAATGCCGCATTTCAGCCTGATCGACCTGCCTTTGCGGCGTGGAACGACCGGTGGCATGGTTGAAACGCTTTCCGGGGCACGCACCGCGTGTTTCTCGGGATCACATCCGGTAGGCCTGGACCAAGTGGTTCAGATGCAGGCGCTCGCCATCGCGCAGGAACGGTGCAAGCAGCAGCATCACCTGGACGATGCCCTGCCGGATCGCGCTGTGTTCGTCATTGTCGCCACGTGCCGCTGCGTAGTTCAGCCAGAACGTGGACAGCACCAGGATATTGGTCGCCGTGCCTTCGATCTCGTCGGCCGAGGCTCGCATCAGGCCGGCCATGACCAGGCCACGCATCACGCCGCTGGCGTTGTCGGCGGCGCGCTTCAGTATTCGGGCGAAGCGCAGCCGCAGACGGCGGTTGCGACTGAGGATATCGACCAGGTCACGGTACAGGAAACGGTAGGTCCAGATGCACTCGAACACCAGGTGCAGTTGCATCCAGATGTCTTCCAGTTCGGGCAGCCGTTCGCCTGGGCCGGACAGGGCGGCGTCGAGGGCTTCCTCGTAGCGCGAGAAAAGCTGCTCGATGATGTCGTCCTTGTTGCGGAAGTGGTAGTAGAGATTGCCCGGACTGATGCCCAACTCATCGGCGATGTGGTTGGTGGTGACGTTGGCCTGGCCCTGTTCGTTGAACATGGCCAGGCTGGTGTCGAGGATCCGTTGGCGGGTATCGCGGGCCACGCGGGTCAGCCGGTCAGCCGTGCGACCAGATCGATGTATTTCTGCATGGCCTGATCCTTGTCGAGGCCCTTCAGTTTCTCCCATGCCTCGAACTTGGCGGCGCCGACCACGTCCCAGAATTTCGGCTTCTCGCCGTGGGCGTCGCCATCGGTGGCCTGCTTGTAGAGGGCGTACAGCTTGAGCAGAACCTCGTTGTCCGGACGTTCGCTCAGGCCCTTGACCGCTTGCAGGGCCGCCTCGAACTGTGATTTCAGATCGCTCATGGTTTTCCTTCCCGTTGTGTGCCGGGTCGATCCCGGCCGTAGCGCAGCGATGTAGCACGGGTGCGGGCAGCGGTCAACCGCGACTTTTCCGTCACAGCGAGGATCGACCGGTGGGGCGGTGGCCCCACCGGTTCCAACGATGACGGTAATGACGGTGTGGACGGTCCGGCCAGGTTCAGGTGCCGATGATGCCGCCGTCGTCCTTGGTGATGATCACGGTGCTCGAACGCGGTCGGGCATCGCCGCCGTCCGGCCAGTTGGAGGAGTAGCTGCGCCCGTCCGGGATCGGGCCCTGTTCGCCGGGATGCTGGATGTTCACGAACAGGGTGCGCCGGTCCGGGGTGCTGACCACGCCGGTTACTTCGCAGCCGACCGGACCGACCAGGAAGCGCTTGATCTCGCCCGTGGCCGGGTTGGCGACCAGCATCTGGTTGTTGCCGAAGCTGCCGCTCAGTTGGCCGTCCGAGCCCAGCAACTGGCTGCCGCTCATGTCGGTCTGGATCCACAGCAGGCCGCTGGCATCGAACCACAGGCCATCCGGGCTGGCGTGGCTGCTGTCGGCATCGAGCGGATTGCCGTCCGGTCCGAGGCTGGCGTCCGGGCCGCCGGACAGCAGGAAGATATCCCAGCCGAAGTGGAGGGCGGCCGGGTTGGAGCCGGCTTCGGTCCAGCGGATGATGTGGCCGGTGGCATTGCCGGCGCGCGGGTTGGCGGCATCGACCTGGCTGCTACTGCGCCGGGTGTTGTTGGTGAGGCAGAAGTAGACATCACCCGACTTCGGGTCGATCGCGCCCCATTCCGGACGGTCCATGCGGGTGGCACCGACCACGTCGGCAGCGATTCGGGTATTGATGAGCACATCACCCTGGTCGGCGAACTCGACGCCAGCCGCCTCGGCAGCCGCACGGAAGCCACTGTCGTCGATGTCCAGCGGCAGCCATTCGCCACTGCCATCGTCATTGAAGCGAGCGACGTACAGGGTGCCGGTATCGAGAATCGAGCCATCGGTCAGGCCGGCCCGATACGGCTGGGCGCTGACGAACTTGTAGATGTACTCGAAGGTGGAATCGTCGCCGGAGTAGGCGACCATCGGCTGACCTTCGACCGGCTCGGCGAACACGATGGCTTCGTGAGCAAAGCGGCCCAGGGCGGTGCGCTTGATCGGCCGGCTGTTCGGCGCGAACGGATCGATCTCGACGATCCAGCCCATCGTGTTCGGGTTGTTGCGATAGTCGCGTCGGGGGTTATCGCCTTTGCGGGCGGCGTCGAAGCGCGGATCGACCGTGTCCCAGCCGTAGCGAGAGGTGGCACCGGTGCCGTAACGGGTCTGCTCGCGCGGGCGGTCACTGTCGCGATTGGCGAAGTAGCCGGCCCAGTTTTCCTCGCAGGTGAGGTAGGTGTTCCACGGTGTGTGGCCGTGAGCGCAGTTGTTGATCGTGCCCCGGGTGCGGGTGCCGGATGGGCTGAAGGCGGTGCGCACCTTGTCATGGCCGCGCACCGGGCCGCTCAGGTTCATGACCGTGCCGGCATGGATGCGTCGGTTGTAGCGGCTGCGGACGATGCGCCAGGTGGCGTTCTCGTCGCGGGCGATCTCGAACACCGAGACACCATGGGCGTGGACTTCCTTCAGAACCTCGAACGGGTCGCGCGGTTGGCTCGGCGCGAAGTCGATGCCGGCCGGATGCAGGGTGTCCTGCTGGATGTACTCGTGGTTCATCACCAGCAGGCCGCGACGATTGACTTGCTCGCCTTCACCGAGTGGGAAGTAGTGCATGCCATCGTGATGCATGCCGATCTGCCTGCGCTGATCGTCTGCGCTGTTGCTGCCATCGGGCCGGAAGGCCGGGTAGGGGAAGACGATCGGTTCGCCCCAGGCAAAGGCCGGAGTGGCGGTGTAACCGGCCGGTACGGTGATGGTGTCGGCAACCCCGAGCGGCACGGCCTGGAATCCGAGCGGGATTCCGTCCGGCAGTTCGTCGGCGCGAGCCTTGCCGATCAGGGCGAGGTTCAGCCCCTGGGCGAACAGGCCGGCGGCGACTGCACCGGCCACGCCGCCCTGCAACAGGCGACGGCGGCGTAGATTGACGTCCAGCACGTCGCCGAAGTAACGGTTGTTGGAGCGATTGCTGTCCTCATGGTCGAAATCGATTTCACCGTATGTGATCGGGCTGTCGGTTCGGGCTGTGAGTGGCTCGGTCATGGCGGTCAACCTGCTGCGGGGGAGG
>DIHI01000060.1:3843-3991 GCA_002420085.1 Lysobacterales bacterium UBA5700
CGGTCAACCTGCTGCGGGGGAGGCCGTCATCGTGCGATCACTGTGCGAATCTGGTTTGACCAGTCGGTTACCGTTTGGAGAAAGCCGTGCCGAGCCATTCGCTGACCGGTCGCAGCCCGATGCAGGGTGTGCTGGCCGGCGGCGAGCC
>DIHI01000154.1:0-7646 GCA_002420085.1 Lysobacterales bacterium UBA5700
TCTTCTGAAACGGCAGTCACTATGATACCAGAATCAGGGAATAAATCAGAGGTTCCTTAGACACACAGGTTATGCTGCCGCCAATCCGCTGCACTAAAACGGCTCATGGTCATTTTCGTAGGCTTCGATCAAATCGCCAACCACGGAAACCAGTGAATACAACGGATGGGCGGCATCGTCCCGGACAATATCGAGCAGCTTATTCAAGAATTCTGTGGCCTGCTCATAATCGCTCTCGGATTCGATATGGGACACGGGTGCAGTGGCTCTGAGCGCTTGCCAGGCAGGAACCAGTTTTTCAATGTTGAGCGCGGCGTTCATTTTTTCCTCCAGTGGTTTCAATCATATTCGGCATGGGTCATCACTTGTCGAATATAAAGGCGATGTTTGTCGTAATGAATGACAGTAGCGATCCGGTATTTGTTGCCGCCCACGTCGAATAACGATGTAACCATCGACATAATCCACCGAATTGAAGGATCCCCGCAATTCGGGAAATGCCAAACCGATACGCCAGACTTGTTCGCCACCTTTTTGGAGGTGTGAGCGCCGCAAGAGTGACACTCGTTTCCCTTACCGGCGCCTGGGCTCTTCGGTGTACACCACAAGCCAACATCGCCACAGCTTGAGCATGCGTGAACGCCCTCCCCCTCTGTCACGATAGTTGTCCGCTGCTCTGTTATCCGCCCTGTGGGGGTGATGGGAGCACAGCGATGACCCGTTACAGTCCTGCGTTCGAAGTACAGGTGGCCGGCAAGATGCCGCCGCCAAGATGCCGCCGCCAAGCAGCCGGAGTGTCGCCAGGCGCTATCGACCTGCTCCATCGTGAACCGGATGAAAATTCATCCGGTACGAAACGGCATGGTCTCGACTGCGGGAACGCTCCGAGCGCCTGCGCGGGCTGTGCTCGACGGGCACGCCGGTTTTACAGCTACAGCACCCGACTGTCCGGTACTCGCCGGAATTTGCGGCGGAAGCCGGTGTTGCTGGCTTCGGTGTGCAGCACCAGGGTTTCGCCGGGGAAGGACACGGTTTCGGCGATACGCGACACTACGGCGTTGACCGTGCGTGCGTGGTACACGCGCAGTCGGCCGGTGTAGCGGAAGCCGAGCACGTACAACGGGCGCTGCGGCAGGTGTCGGCAGTCCTTGCGGACCAGCCACGCTTCGCGCACGCCATGGTCGCGCAGGGCCTGGGCCAGGGCGGTGCGGGTGGCGTCGTCGATGCCGCTGGGGATGAACCGATCACTCCGTCGGACACCGCTGCGTTCGATCGCGGCGGCACGTTCCTCTTCGAGCCGGGCATCGAGACGGTCCTGGCTGCGTTCGGCTGCATCGGGATCGCCCATGCGGGCGTGGAACCGAGCCAGTGCGTCGAGTGCGTGTGGGCAGAGTTCGTCGTTGAGGACGAGCACACGTTCCATGTGGGCAATGCCATCCGGGTCGTTGCGTTCGAGCAGGCAATTGCCCAGCAGATAGTGTGCGATGCCGTGTTCGGGTTCGGCCGCAAGCACGTTGCGGTACTGGTCGATGGCGGCATCCAGTCCGGCACCGACCCGCCGTTCGAGGCCGGCACGTTCGATCGCCTCGTCGATGCTCAGGGGTTCGATGTTGGCACGTTGATCGAGTTCGGCCAGACGGGCTCGGTTTTCGAGGGTTTCCTGGTAGTGTCGGGTCCAATCGGCGGCGATGGTGTCGTGCCAGGCCTGGTCGAGGCGCCGGATCAGTTCGGCACGGGCGGGTTCCAGCAGGCAGTCGGCGCCGGCACCGGGTTCCGGTAGCCGGATTTCTGGTTCGGCCCCGATCGCCTGCAACCGATCACCGAGTGCGGGATGGGTATCACTTCGACCGGTACGGGTGGCCAGGGCGTGATCGAGCCACTGGGAGCACAGTTCGGCATTGATTTCCGCATGCAGACGCAGGTCGATGCTGGCGAACGGTGTGAAGGCAGGCTCGGGCCGATGGTTGGCCTGGGCGTGGATGCCGGGCCAGAAGCGCTCGGAAAAGTAGCTGTCCAGGACATTGACGGCAGTCAGGGCCTGGGCCAGGGCACGGGTCGAGGTGAGCTGGGCGGCGACGGCGTCGGCCTCGTATTCGTTGGCGCGCGCCAACGGAAAGCTGTAGGCCGAAAAACGCGGCACGAACCAGGCGAAGAACCGTCGAAACAGGATCGTGCCGGCGCTCTGGGTGGTTTCCAGGGCATGGCGCAGGCGTTCCCAGGCCAGCCGCAGTCGGTACAGCCAGGTGGCGAAGGCGGCATGACCGCCGGCCAGGTGGCCGAATTCGTGGGCGAGCACGGCCTCGAACTGTTCAGGCGTCAGGGTCTTGAGCAATGGCAGGCCGATCACCAGGTAATTGCGCTGCCAGCCGAACAGGCCGAGCCTCGGGACTTGCGACACGGCAGCATTGAAGTCGTCGGTGATCAGCACGCGATGGAAACGGGGCGCCGACAGCGCGGTGCGCAGACGTTCGATGCGAGCGAACAGTTCGGGAGCGTCGGCGGCGGTGATGGCCAGCCCGGTCGGGGCTTCCGGACGGACCCACAGGGCACGGGCGACCAGCCACACGAACGGGGCGATCAGCAACAGCAACTTCACGCCCAGTGCCTTCAGGTAGATCACCGAGGCGGCGCTCAGGGCCAGCAGGCCGAGCAGCAGGGTCAGCATCAGGCCGAGGTAGCCGTAGCCGAGCAGTGCCAGACCGGCGACCTGCATCCGGTAGGTGCGCGGATGTTCTCGGGCCAGGGTTTCCAGGCGCTCGCTCTGGGCGTCGAGCCGAAGCCGGTCTTGATGGGTCATGGTCGAATCGACTCTGCCGCCGCTGGGCGCGCGTGCGCAAGGGCACGATCATGCCGTGTGCGGCAGTGCCCGGCAAGTGGGTCGGAATCGGCCGACCGTGCCGATCAGGATGGTAGTGCTGCGAGCGATTCGTGAACGGATTCGGTCAGTGACGCATGCCGCCCGCCGGCCTATGTCGATTTGACCAACCGCCACACCCGCAAGGCATTGTTGGCCGGCATGGCGATGTCGGCGATCAGGGCCAGGCCGGCAGCCTGGGCCAGGGCATCGACCGCTTCGACATCACGCAGGCCCATGTGTGGCTGTTCGGAGCGGAGCTTGGCATCGAAGGCGGCATTGCTGTCGCTGGTGGCGATGCCATTGCGGTTGAATGGGCCGTAGATCGCCACTGTGGCACTGGGGTGCAGCACAGCGGGCAGGCCGGCGAACAATGCCTCGACCGCCTGCCAGGGCATGATGTGCAGGGTGTTGGCGCTGAACACGGCGTCGTAGCGCTCGCTCGGCCAGGGGTCGCGGATCACGTCGAGCGCCAGTGGCGCCGGGGTGTTGGCGAGGCCGGCGTCAGCCAGCCACAGGCGAATGCCGGGCAGATTCTCGGCCCGGTCCGAACACTGCCAGACCAGATGCGGCAGCGCGGCAGCGAAGAACACCGCGTGCTGGCCGGTGCCGCTGCCGATCTCCAGCACCCGCTGATGGTCGGCAAACAGCGCGCGCAGCTCGGCCAGGATCGGTTCGCGGTTGCGCTCGGTGGCGGGTGCGTGGGGCTTGTCAGTCATGCTGGACAGCGTACCCGGCTTCGCCGGCCGAATGGAACCCGATCGCTGCGAGCCCGATGCTTGCCGTTGCCGCAGGGCCGCGCGACCATAAGGCCATGCCGCACACCGACCCTGATCCGCCGCGATGACCGGATACGGCGCCAGTCTGATCCTGTTTGCGGGCGGTGTCGGACTGTTCCTGCTCGGCATGCGGCTGATGAGCGACGGGCTGAAGGTCGCCGCCGGACCGGCCTTGCGACACCTGCTGAGTTCGGCGACCCGCAGCATCGGTCGGGGTTTTGCCTCGGGCTTGCTGATCACCGCCCTGGTGCAGTCGTCCAGTGCGGTGATCTTCGCCATCATCGGCTTCGTCAATGCCGGTCTGCTCAGTCTGGGTCAGGCGATCGGTCTGGTCTTCGGCGCCAATGTCGGTACCACGCTGACCGGCTGGATCGTCGCCCTGGTCGGGTTCAATGTCGATCTGCATGTCCTGGCGATGCCGGCCATCGCTGTGGGCATGGCTCTGTGGATCAGTTCACGAGGCCGACCGGCGGCGCTCGGGCAGGCGCTGGCCGGTTTCGGCATTTTCTTTCTCGGCCTGGATGCGCTCAAGGACAGCTTCACCGATGTCGGCGACGTGCTCGACCTGCATGCGCTCGACGGCAGCGGGGTGCTTGGTCTGTTGGCCTTCGCAGGCATCGGCGTGGTGCTGACCGTGTTGATGCAATCCTCCAGTGCCGCACTGGCGGTCACCCTGACCGCTGCGGCCGGTGGCCTGATGCCCCTGTCGGCCGGTGCGGCGATGGTGATCGGCGCCAATATCGGCACCACCTCGACGGCGATCCTTGCCAGCCTGGGCGCGACTTCGGCGGCTCACCGGGTGGCGGCTGCGCATGTCGTGTTCAATCTGGTGGCCGGTCTGGCCGCCCTGCTGGCTCTGCCGGGGCTGCTGGCGATCGTCGGCTGGATCACGGCGACGCTGAGTCTGGCTGGACGCGAAGCGACTTCGCTGGCGATGTTTCATACCCTGGCCAACCTGCTGGGTGTGGTGCTGATGTGGCCGGCGCGCGGCGTGCTGGTGCGTTGGCTCGATCGGCGCTTCCTGCGAGCCGAGGAGGACGAGGCGCGACCGCGCTACCTCGATCGCACGGTGATGGCGACACCGCATCTGGCGCTCGACGCTCTGCGCCTGGAACTGCGCCGGATCGGCGCCATCGCCCATCGCATGGCACGCTCGGTGTTGAGCAGCGAAGCGCCGCAGGATGGTCGGTTGGATGGCGAACACGATGCCATCGAGCGACTGAGCGAGGCCACCATCGAGTTTGCCGGTGGCCTCGACAGCAGCGGCGATGCGGTGGTCGAAGCCGGCCAGCCGGCCGCCGTGCGGGTTGCTCAGTATTACCGGGGCATGGCCGAGCGCGCGGTGGAATGGGCGCGCGCGCCCCGAACCAGCGAATTGCCACCCGGTCCAGCGCAATTGATGGCCAGCCTGCGCGCCGCTGCCGATCAGGCCCTCGCGCTGGCCGACCCGAATCGCCAATCGCCTGCCGATGACGACGCCCTGCGCACCGCCGCCAGCGCCTTCGAGGACACCTACCGACACAGCAAGGATCTGCTGCTGCGTGCCGGTGGTCACGGTATGATCGGTTCGACCAGCCTGGTTCGCACCCTCGACGAAGCCAGTGCCATGCGCCGAATCGTCGATCAGGCGATCAAGGCGGCGCGGTATCTGGCAGCCATCGGCTCGACCGAGCCCCCGGCTGCGGCCGGCCCCCCGACCCGTCCGCCGCCCGTGGAGGGCTAGCAGGTGGCCGGGCATGCCCGGCGTGCGGCCTGGATGAAGATTTTTCGCCAAGCTGCTAGTCTGCGCAGACCATCCGACCCCAGATCAGCCACCCCGGATCAATCATGGCCCTCTCCATCACCATCGAACTCGGCGACGCCGACCTCACGTATTTCCGTGCCGCCCTGGACAAGGCCGGTCTAGCCGCCGCCGGCAAGCCTGACGCCGACATCGTCAAGGGTGCCCTGGACGTGCTCGGGCGCGCCGGGGTGCAGGACATTCCCGGTTTCATCGGCGAGCGCATCGACCTGCTCGAAGACATGCTGGCCATGCTGTCGGACTCGGCCTGGGCCATGCCCGAAGCCGATCGCCGACGGGTGCTGGACGCCCTGGCTTACTTCGCCGATCCCGAAGATGTCATTCCCGACCGGATCCCGGTGCTCGGCTATCTCGACGATGCGGTCATGATCGAACTGTGCGCCGACAAGCTGCTGCCCGAACTGGAAGCCTACGAGGAATTCTGCGATTACCGGGCCGAGCAGGCACGCACGCGCGGCGTCGATCCGGCCACGGTCAGTCATGAAGACTGGCTGGCCGCCAAGCGTCAGGTTCTCCAGGATCGGATGCACGAACGGCGGCGGGAACTGGGTGTTGGCTACGGCAGCAGTGAAGGCTACGGCCGCAAGCGGCCGAGCTATGTCAATCGAAGCTGGCGCCCGACCGTCGATCGCATCGCCCCGTAGGTGCCGAGTCCGGCAGTCGCCGGGTTCCAGCCGCGATCGGCCATCGACCCGAGCAGCGGCCCGGCCTGCTGGCCTTGACCCGGTGCGCTCGTTGCGTGCCAGGTCGGTCCGCACCTTGTTTTCCCCACGTCGGGGCAGCATCTGCCTGTCATGAACATCAACATCGAAAGCCGGAACGCCGGACACAACCCGCTGCTCGCCGACCATGAGCTGCCGGATTTTCCGGCCATCCTGCCCGATCACGTCAATCCTGCCATCGATCGGCTGCTGGCCGACTACCGTGCCGAAGTCGCCCGCCTGATCGCCGATCCCGAGGCCCGCGACTTCGAGCGGCTGATGGCACCGCTGGAGCGCATGGCCGAACGTCTGGCCCGAGCCTGGGCACCGATCGGCCACCTGCATGGCGTCAAGGATTCCCCGGAACTGCGCAGCGCCTACAACCAGGCCGAGCAGAAACTGGCCGAACACGACACCGAACTTGGCCAGAATCGGGCCTTGTTCGAGGCTGTCCGCGCCCTGCACGCGCATCCCGAGTTCGCCGGTCTGGATCGTGCCCGACGGACCCTGGTCGAGGATGCCCTGCGCGAGTTCCGGCTGTCCGGGGTCGGTCTCGACGAGCCCGAACGCAGCCGGTTCAAGACCATCCAGACCGAATTGAGTGCCCTCAGGACCGGCTTCGCGGAGGCCGTGCTCGACGCCACCGATGCCTGGACCCGACCGGTCGCCGAACATGAGCTTGTCGGCCTGCCGGAGTCCGCCCGCGACATCCTGGCACAGGCCGCCCGTGATGCCGGCTGCGAAGGTCACCTGGCCACCCTGAAGGGACCAGCGGTGCAGGCCATCCTGACCTATGCCGGGGATCGCAGCCTGCGCGAAACGGTCTACACCGCCTACAACACCCGCGCTTCCGATCGCGGCCCACATGCCGGTCGCTTCGACAACTCCGAACGGATCGAGCGCATTCTCGCGCTCGGCCACGAATCGGCCCGCCTGATCGGCTTCGCCAGCGCCGCCCATGTCTCGCTGCAAGACAAGATGGCCGGCGACCCCGAGCGCGTGCTGGCCTTTCTGCATGATCTGGCGGAGCGTGCCAAACCGGTTGCCGAGCGTGAACTTGCCGAACTGCGCGCGTTCGCTGCCGATCGACTGGGCCTGGCCGACCTCCAGCCCTGGGATGTCGCCCACGCCGCCGAGATGCTGCGTCAGTCGCGCTTCGACTTCAGCGAAGAGGATCTCAAGCCCTACTTCCCCTTGCCGGCCGTGCTGGACGGCCTGCTCGCCATTGCCGGCCGTGTGTTCGGGATCGCCTTCACCGAGCGTCGCGATGTGCCACTCTGGCATCCCGATGCCCGCTACTTCGACCTGATCGATGCTGACGGCAGCGTTCGGGCCGGCTTCTACCTCGACCTGTACGCCCGGTCCAGCAAGCGCGGCGGCGCGTGGATGGATGTCTGCCGCGAGCGCCTCGCCGACGGCAGCCACCGCCATCGCCCGGTCGCCTTCCTGACCTGCAATTTCGCCCCGCCGGTCGGCGAGCGGCCGGCCCTGCTCAGCCACGATGATGTCCT
>DIHI01000154.1:7818-12576 GCA_002420085.1 Lysobacterales bacterium UBA5700
CAGTTCATGGAGAACTTCTGCTGGCAGCGGGAAACCCTCGACCTGTTCGCCCGCCACTGGCGCACCGGCGAAGCCCTGCCCGAGCCGCTGTACCGCAAGATGCTGGCCGCCCGCCACTTTCATGCCGGCCTGTTTCTGGTCCGACAGCTCGAATATGCGCTGTTCGACTTCCGCCTGCATCTCGAGTACGACCCCGCCCTCGGCAGTCGCGCCCTGGATATCCTCGGCCAGGTTCGCGATCGGGTCGCGGTGATCCGTGTACCGGAGTGGAACCGTCTGCCGCATGCCTTCACCCACATCTTCGGCGGCGGCTATGCCGCCGGCTACTACAGCTACCTGTGGGCCGAAGTCCTGAGTGCCGACGCCTTCGCCGCGTTCGAGGAGGCTGGCCTGTTCGATCCCGAGACCGGCCGCCGCTATCGCCGCGAGATCCTCGCGGTTGGCGGCTCACGTCCGGCCCTGGAGAGCTTCGTCGCCTTCCGGGGGCGCGCGCCCGACCCGACCGCCCTGCTGCGCAGTTACGGTCTGGCCGCCTGATCGTCGGTTGCGGGTCGCGGGTCGCCTGTCCCTTTCGGCCCTGGCAGCACCGATCGGGAACACCGATACTGGCGCCCCATTCGTCCGGAGCCCAGTCGTCATGTCCACCCGCATGCCATCGATTGCCCCGCGCACAGCCCTCGGCAGGTCCATGCAGCGGACACCGATGGCGGTGGCGGTTCTGATCAACCTGCTCACCGCCCTGATGCTGGCCGGCTGCGGCACAGCAGAACCACCGGCGACCCCGGATGCAACGCCGGCCGCCGCCTCGGTCGAGCCCGCCCGACCGGCGAAAACCTACAGCATCGAGGACTTCATTGAATCGATCGGCGTGACCGGCGCGTCGTTCTCGCCCGACGAATCACGCATCCTGCTGTCGTCGAATCGAACCGGCATCTGGAATGCCTACACCATCGCCGTCGGCGGCGGCACCTGGACCCCGGTGACCACATCGACCAGCGACAACCATTTCGCGGTTGCCTGGTTTCCCGGTGATGATCGGGTGCTGGTCACCCGTGATCGCGGCGGCGACGAACTGAATCATCTGATCGTGATCGAAGCCGATGGCAGCGAGCGCGACCTCACGCCCGGCGATGGACTCAAGGCCGAATTTGCCGGCTTCAGCCACGATGGCAGCCGGTTCTTCGTTCTGACCAATGAACGCGATGCGCGCTACTTCGACGTCTATGCCTATGCCGTGGATGGCTACGCGCGGGAAATGATCTATCGCAACGACACCGGCTACGAACCCGGACCCGTGTCCGGCGACGGTCGCTACATCGCCCTGACCAAACCGGACACTACGGTCAACAACGACATCTACCTGCACGATCGCGAGCGCGACCAGACGCTCCACCTCAGTCCACACCAGGGCAATGCCCAATTCGCCATCCAGGATTTCGCGCCGGACGGCACGCACCTGCTGTACACCAGCAATGACAATGGCGAATTCAGCAGCCTGCGCCGCTACGACTTCGCCGATGCCCGCCACAGCGAGATCGAACGGGCTGACTGGGACATCGTCTTCGCCGGCTACTCGCACAATGGCAGCTATCGGGTCACGGGGATCAACGAGGACGGCCGCACCCGCATTCGCATGGTTGAAACCACCACCGGCACAGCGGTCGAACTGCCCAGGTTGCCCGCTGGCGAGATTCGCGGTCTGACCATCGGCCGCTCGGAATCGCGACTGGCCTTCTACCTCAACGGCGATCGCCAGCCCAATGACCTCTACACCCTGACCCTGGGCCAGGCCCCGGTGCAGTTGACCCGCTCGCTCAACCCGGCGATCGACCCCGAAGATCTGGTCGAAACCTCGGTCGTGCGGTTCAAGAGTTTCGATGGCCTGGAGATTCCCAACATCCTGTGGAAACCGCATCAGGCCCACGCCGGTGCGCGAATGCCGGCCATCATCGATGTCCACGGCGGCCCTGGCGGCCAGACCACCCGCGCCTGGAATGCCCTGCGCCAGTATCTGGCCAATCATGGCTACGTGATCTTGGGCATCAACAATCGCGGCAGTTCCGGTTACGGCAAGACCTTCTTTGCCGCCGACGACGGCAAGCACGGTCGCGAGCCGCTGTGGGACGTGATCGAGGCCAAGAAATACCTGCAATCGCTCGACTACGTCGATCCCGATCGGATCGGCATCATGGGCGGCAGCTATGGCGGCTACATGACCCTGGCCGCACTTGCCTTCCATCCCGAGGAATTCGCCGTCGGCGTCAACATCTTCGGCGTCAGCAACTGGCTGCGCACCCTGGAAAGCATCCCGCCGTACTGGGAGAGTTTCCGACAGGCACTGTATGCCGAGATCGGCAATCCGGAGACCGACCGCGAGAAACTGATCGCCACCTCCCCCCTGTTTCATGCCGAGCGGATCGTTCGCCCCCTGATCGTGCTCCAGGGCGCCAACGACCCGCGCGTCATCCAGCCGGAGAGTGATGAAATCGTCGCCGCCGTCCGCGCCAATGGCGTACCGGTCGAATACGTCCTATTCGACGACGAAGGCCACGGTTTCACCAAGAAGAAGAACCAGATCACCGGCTACGGCGCGATCCTGGCCTTCCTTGATCGCCATCTCAAGGCCGCACCGGAGACTGTCGATAACCGATAGAGGCAGCCAGCGAGTAGGCATGTGGGCTGGCAATGCCAGCCCTGATCGGCATCGAAGCTCAGCATTGGGATCGAGGCTCAGGCCACCGGCTCGGGCCGACGATCGCCGGGTAGCGAAACCACCTGTCGCTCGCCCTCTCACATCGCGCGTGGGAGGGTCGGGGGGTCGCGCCGGTCAGCGCGCGGCCAGAACCGACACTGCCGGAGTCGACCATTTCACCCGGATGCAGCGGCGGCCATCACGTCCGGCGCTCGGCCTCGGCCAGCGTCCACCTGTGGCTTGCCACGCATCCAGCCAGCCGACTCAGGCATCGAAGCCATAGGGCGTCGCCTGCGCCGAAGCGCGCTGGGCGAAGTCCCGGCTGAATGCGGTCAGCGCCGGGTAGCCGTCGAGATCGATCGGATTGCGGAAGGGGATGTGTTCGAGCAGACAGTGCAGCGTGATGTCGAACCAGCGCAGCCGATCGTCGGGCAGGGCCGCGAGGATGGCATCCAGATGGCGATCGAGCCAGGCCAGACTGGCGACCAGCCCCTCACGGCGCTTGACTGAAACGACATCGGGCGGCCGTTTGGCGACGATCTCGTGCATCACCACTTCGACCTGGGCCGCCATGGCATGCGCCAGCAGCTCGTGGGCATTGAGCAACAGCGGCGTGTCCGCCTGCTCTGGCCAGAACACCCGATGTTCGGCGCCCGCCCGCCGAGCCAGCACCCGGCAGATGTTGCCGGTGCCGAACACCGACTCGCCATCGACCCGCAGGATCGGCAGCTTGAGTGCAGGATTGCCGGCAAACACCGCCGCATCGCGGCTCATCAGGTCCATGATCGGACTGAGGCGCAGGGGCAGATCGAGTTCAAGTGCAAGCATGCGCACCACTCGCGTGTAGTGCGAGCTGCGCCGGCCGATCAGTTCGAGGTCAGGTGACATGTGCAGGTCCGTCTGAAGGAATCAGGTCAGGAAGATGGTCGCCATGATGCCGATCACCATGACCCGCCGGCAAGACCACGCTGTCGGTCCCGACCGGCGCAGCCTCACTCACGGCACTCTCACTCACTGAGTGTCAGCAGGCTGGCATTGCCGCCCGAGGCGGTGGTGTTGACGGTCAGGGTGCGTTCGGTGGCGAAGCGGGGCAGGTAGTGCGGGCCGCCCGCCTTCGGACCGGTGCCTGACAGGCCCTCGCCGCCGAACGGCTGCACGCCGACCACGGCGCCGATCTGGTTGCGGTTGACGTAGCAGTTGCCGACCCGTGCGCGGCTGGCGATCCGTTCGATGGTGCTGTCGATGCGGCTGTGGACGCCCAGGGTGAGGCCGTAGCCGCTGGCGTTGATCTGGTCGATCACGCTGTCGATCCGATCGCCGTCGAAACGGATGACATGCAGCACTGGACCGAACACTTCGCGGTGCAGTTGCGACAGCGCCGTGAGCTCGTAGGCGCGCGGGGCGAAGAAGCAGCCATGTTGGCAGTCCGGGCCGAGAGCGACGGTGGCGATCGGCGTTGCTTCGCGGTCCATCCGTTCGGCGTGGGCGTTGAGGATGGCCAGGGCCTCGTCATCGATGACCGGACCGATGTCGGTGGACAGCAGGCCGGGGTCGCCGACCTTCAGTTCAGCCATGGCACCAGCCAGCATGGTCATCACCTTGTCGGCGATGTCGCGCTGGACGAACAGCACCCGTGCTGCCGAGCAGCGCTGGCCGGCCGACTGGAAGGCCGAGGCGATGGCGTCCTTGACCAGTTGTTCGGGCAGGGCCGAGGAGTCGGCGATGAGTGCGTTCTGGCCGCCGGTTTCGGCGATCAGGGTGGCGATGGCGGTGTCGCGGGCGGCCAGACGGCGATTGATCAGGCGGGCGACTTCGGTGGAGCCGGTGAAGGCGACGCCGGCCACGCGGTCATCGCCGGTGAGGGCATTGCCGACCGTGGCACCGTCACCGGGCAGCAGTTGCAGGACGGTTTCAGGAATGCCGGCTTCGTGCAGCAGGCGCACCGCACGATGGGCGATCAGGGTGGTCTGCTCGGCCGGTTTTGCGATGACGCTGTTGCCGGCGGCCAGTGCGGCGGCGACCTGGCCGAGGAAGATCGCCAAAGGGAAGTTCCACGGGCTGATGCA
>DIHI01000154.1:12753-12899 GCA_002420085.1 Lysobacterales bacterium UBA5700
GCGTAGTAGCGGCAGAAGTCCACGGCTTCGCGCACTTCAGCGACGGCATCGGGCAGGGTCTTGCCGGCTTCGCGCACACACAGGGCCATGAACTCGGCGATCCGTGCTTCGAGCAGGTCGGCGGCGTGTTCGAGGATGGCGGCGCG
>DIHI01000013.1:0-181 GCA_002420085.1 Lysobacterales bacterium UBA5700
ATCGCCAGCGGCATTTCCTGCTGGCGTGCGGCGGCGGCCGGGTCGGGTTCGCCGGGCGCGTGGGTCAAGCCGATGTGGTTCATTCGGATGCGGCCCCTCCGGTCCTGTCATGCCGTGGTCGTGGGTCGTGTTGTCATGCCGTCATCGGACTCGCTGTCCGGGACGGTCGCCGTCGCGGCGG
>DIHI01000013.1:274-1008 GCA_002420085.1 Lysobacterales bacterium UBA5700
CGGGACGGTCGCCGTCGCGGCGGCGGGTTCGATCTGCTTTCAGAGTTCGACCGGGACGAAACCCTGTCGGAGTATCTCGATGGATGGGCCGGTGCAATCGACGATGCTGGTGGGTCCGAGCGGACAGTCGCCCGCGTCGAGCATCAGATCGACATGGCGCAACAGTGCGTCCGCCACCGATTCGGCGTCGTGACTGTACAGCGTGTCCTCGTCCGGCAACTCCACCGAACTGGTCATCAACGGCTGCTCGAAGGTTTCCAGCAGACGGCGGGTGACCGGATGATCGGGAATGCGTATGCCGAGCGCCTTGCGCCGAGCCTGTTTGAAGCGCTTGGGCAACTCCGGCGCGACCGGGAGCACGAACGTGACCGGCCCGGGCGTCAACGCTCGCAGCAGGCGAAACGCGCGATCGTCGATGCGGCCGAGCCTGCTGGCCGCGCTCAATGAGGCACAGAGTACGGTGAAAGGGTGGCGCGTGTCCAGTCGGCGCAGCCGGGTCACCCGTTCTTCGGCCGTGCGCGCGTCCAGACCCCAGACCAGGGCATAGCCGGCATCGGTCGGACACAGCAGCAAGCCACCCGCGCGCAAGGTCTCGACCGCCCGGTGCAGGGCGCGCGGCTGCGGGTCGCGTGGATGGGTGTCCAGCCGCTCGCTCACGGGTGCAGCCATTCCGGCCGAGTGTGGCCGTGCGGATGATGCCAGCCGTCGGGGGGCTGGCCGGGAAGCGAGTGACG
>DIHI01000013.1:1052-1717 GCA_002420085.1 Lysobacterales bacterium UBA5700
GCCAAGGATGTCTGCCGATTCGGAGAAATGCCGGCTATCATGCCCGTTTCCGCTCTTCGGCACAGAACCCGCCATGTGGTATCTCATCATCGGCCACGACCGACCCGACTCGCTGGCCGCACGGCGCGCGGCTCGGCCGGCCCATATCGCCCGGCTCGAAGCGCTGCGCGATGTCGGTCGGCTGAAGATCGCCGGGCCGTTGCCGGCGATCGATGCCGAAGACCCAGGCCCGGCCGGTTTCGTCGGCAGTGCCCTGGTGGTCGAGTTCCCCGATCTCGAACAGGCCCGTGCCTGGGCCGAGGCCGATCCCTATCGTGAGGCTGGCGTCTATGCCCGTGTCGAGGTCATGCCGTTTCGGCCGGTGCTGCCGTGAGCGTGCGGATCGAGGCGATCCGTGCCGCGCTGTCGGCGGCCCTGATGCCGGTCGAACTGGACGTGCTCGACGAAAGCCACCAGCATGTCGGCCACGCCGGTGCCCGCGACGGTCGCGGGCACTTCGCGGTGCGCGTGGTCAGCGGTGCGTTCGACGGAATGCCGCTGCTGGCGCGCCATCGCCGCATCTATGCCGCGCTCGGCGAACTGATGTCGACCGACATCCATGCCCTGCGGGTGATCGCTGCACACACGCCAGCGGAGGTCGAAGCCGGATGAGGTCGGTCATCTGC
>DIHI01000013.1:2047-2191 GCA_002420085.1 Lysobacterales bacterium UBA5700
GTCGAACTGGTGTTCGACAACAGCGAGGGCACGCTCGGCGGGGAATATGCCAGCTATGCCGAGATTTCGGTCAAGCGCACCGTCTCGCGCGATGCCGTCTCGCACTACTACCTCAATGGCACCCGCTGCCGTCGCCGCGATATC
>DIHI01000013.1:2447-8664 GCA_002420085.1 Lysobacterales bacterium UBA5700
TCGAACACCTGCGCAAGGAGCCCCGCCAGGCCGAACAGTACCGTGCCCTCCAGGAGAAGGCGCGCGATACCGATGCCCAGATCAAGGCGCTGGAGTACCGTGACATCGAGCGCCGATTGGCCGCCCTGCGTGCCGCCCTGGAGCGCGATCGCACCCAACTCGAACGCCTGCTCGCCGACCAGCGCCACGCCGAGGCCGAACTCGAACGCTGCCGGCTCGGCCATGGTGAGGCCGGCGAACACCTGGCCCAGGTGCAGGCCGAAAGCTACCGGATCAGCGGCGAAGCCGCCCGTCTGGAGCAGCAGATCCAGCATCAGCGGGAACTGCGCGAGCGACTGGAGCAGTCTGCTCGGGAAACGGCTTCGGCATTGGCCGAACTGGATGCCCACATCGCCGACGACGATCGGCAATTGACCGCCTTGCGCGCCGAGAGTGGCGAATCCGAGCCGCGTCTGGCCGAATTGAGCGAGCGCGATCGCAGTTGTCTCGATGCCCTGCATGCCGCCGAGGCCGCCCTGGCTGCCTGGCAGGCCCGCTGGGACAGCCATGGCCGAGAACGCGCCGAGGCAGCGCGCGCGGCTGATGTCGAGCGCACCCGGATCGATTATCTGGAGCGTCAGGCGCTCGATGCCGAACGACGACGCGCGCAGCTCGCCCGCGAGCGCAGCGAACTTGATCTGGACGCCCTGGCCACCGCCCTGACCGAGATTCGCAATCGCCACGACGACCAGCGGGAACACCTGGAACGACTGAATGCCGCCGTCGAGGCCGGCAAGCAGGCCCACGCCGTCCTGCAGGACCAGCAACGCGCGGCCCAGGCGGAACTGGCCGAGACCCGCAAGCGCCATCAATCCGATCGCGGCCGGCTGGCCTCGCTGGAGGCGCTCCAGCAGTCGGCGCTCGGCCAGGAGCGTGGCCCGGCCCGCGATTGGCTGGCTGGCCTCGGGCTGGGCGATGCGGCCCGTCTGGGCAGCGTGCTGGAGGTGGCGCCGGGCTGGGAAAGCGCACTGGAAACCGTGCTCGGTACTCTGTTGGAAGCGGCTGTCGTCGATCAACACGACACCGCCGTCGCGGCCGTCGCAGGCTTCGACCGGGGGCGCATCGCCCTGGTCGATAGCGCGGCCGATGATCGTCCGCCGCCGGCCGACTCGCTGGCTGCCCAGGTCAAGGGGCCGCTGGCGGTCAGCCGACTGCTGGCATCGGTCCGCACCGCCGACAGCCTCGACGCCGCCCGCGCATTGTTGCCGAGCCTGACCGAAGGCGAGTCGATCGCCGTTCGCACGGGCGAATGGCTCGGTCCGGGCTGGTTGCGGGTGGTGCGGGCCGGTGAGGCCCAGCACGGCACGCTGGCCCGCGAGCGCGAGATTCATGGCCTGCGCGATGCCCTGGAGGCATCGAGTCGGCGGGAGACCGAACTGGAGCGGGTGCTGTCGGACCTGCGCCAGGATCTGGTGGCCGCCGATCAGGCCCGCGAGGACGCCCAGCGCGCGCTCTACCTCGGCCATCGCGAACTGTCCGAACTGGCCGGACAGATACAGAGTCGGCAGGGCCGGCTCGACACCGCCCGGCACCGGCTGGACCTGATCGAGCGCGACCTCGCCCAACTCGGCCAGACCCTGGAGACCGCCCAGGT
Organism: Lysobacterales bacterium UBA5700; assembly: GCA_002420085.1. GTDB lineage: Bacteria > Pseudomonadota > Gammaproteobacteria > Xanthomonadales > Xanthomonadaceae > UBA11164. The sequence continues at coordinate 4,081 of DIHI01000013.1, forward strand.
CGGCACCCGTGAGGCGCGCGCGGCCCTGGAACAGGCGGTGGCCCGGATGGCCGAACTCGAAGCCGACCGTGAGCGTCTGGAGCGCGAGCGGCAGCGGCTCGGCGAGGCCCGCGACCTGGCCCGCGCTCAGTCCCGCGATGCCCATGACGCCGCCCATCGTCTGGCGCTGTCGGTGCAGTCGCACCGGGTCCGGATCGATGCCCTGGTGCAGGCCCAGACCCGCATGCGCGGGCAGCGTGAGCAACTGGTCCAGCGGCGTGACGAGATCGCCGGGCAACTCGCCGACGGCGATGCCCCGGTGCAGGCGCTCCAGGCCGAGCGGCAGGTGTGCCTTGAGCAGCGCCTGACGGTCGAGAAGGCGTTGGCGGAGGCGCGTTCGACCCTGGCCGGCATCGAGGAAGAAATGCGCGGTCACGAGCGCATCCGCCAGCAGCGCGATCAGCAGGCGCTGGCCCAGCGCGAGCGGATCGGCGAGCAGCGCATGCAGGAGCAGGCCCTGAGCCTGCGCGAACAGCAACTGATCGAAGGCATCGTCAGCGACGGCCGAGTGCTGGAAGACGTCATCAACACACTGCCGGAAGACGCCGACCTCGGAACCTGGCGCCAGACGTTGGCGGAACTCGACGGCAAGATGCGCCGCCTGGAGCCGGTCAATCTGGCTGCCATCCAGGAATTCGAGGAGCAGTCCAAGCGCAAGGAGTATCTCGATGCCCAGCATGCCGACCTGAGCAGCGCCCTGGAAACCCTGGAGACGGCGATCCGCAAGATCGACCGGGAAACCCGTGGTCGGTTCAAGGACACCTTCGACCGGGTCAATGCCGGCATGCAGGATCTCTATCCACGCCTGTTCGGCGGGGGTCACGCCTACCTCGAACTGACCGGCGAGGATCTGCTCGACGCCGGGGTGGCGATCATGGCTCGGCCGCCCGGCAAGCGGGTCAGCAACATTTCCCTGCTGTCGGGTGGCGAGAAGGCGCTGACGGCGGTCGCCCTGGTGTTCGCCATCTTCCGGCTCAACCCGGCGCCGTTCTGCCTGCTCGACGAGGTCGATGCGCCGCTCGATGAAGCCAATGTCGGCCGCTTCTGCGCCCTGGTCAGGGAGATGTCGGAGCAGGTACAGTTTCTGGTGGTGACCCACAACAAGACCACCATGGAGGCAGCCCACCAGCTCAGTGGCGTCACGATGCGCGAGCCGGGCGTCAGCCGATTGGTCTCGGTGGACATGGCCGAGGCCAGCCGCATGGTCGGTGTCGCGTGAGCACACGGATGGAGGGAGGCTGGCGATGACCTGGAACCCGGATATCGGCATCCCGATCGCTGTGATCGGCGTCCTGGTGGTGGCGGCGGTCATCCTGCTCGGCAAGCCACGGCGCAGCGAGCCGGGTCGGCGCGACCTGCCACGCGGGCGGAGTCCGGTTCGCGCCGAGCCGCGTCTGGACGCCGGTCCGTCGCCGACCGATCCTGACGTCGAAGCGGACCCGCCGATGACCGGCCCGCAGGCGGGCGAGTCCGCGCACTCCCAGCCCTACGATCGGATCGTCACCCTGCTGGTCGCCGCCCGTGCCGGCTGCGTGCTGCGCGGGCCGGATCTGGTGGTGGCAGCCGAGAAAGCCGGCCTGGTGTTCGGCAGGCACGATATCTTCCATCGGCTCGCCGATGGTCGGCCCGATCAGCCGGCGATCTTCAGCGTCGCCAATCTGATCCAGCCGGGTTCGTTCGATCTCGGGCAGATCGCCGAGTTGGAGACCCCTGGCATCAGCCTGTTCATGGCCCTGCCCGGGCCCTTGCCCGCGCTCGATGCCTGGGAGGCCCTGCTGCCGACCGCTCAGCGCCTGGCCGAGTTGCTCGACGCGATCGTGCTTGACGAGGATCGCAATGCCCTCAGTCGCCAGCGCATCGCCCACATCCGCGACGAACTGCGCGCCTACGATCGCAAGCGCGAAGACCGTCGCAGCCGCTGGTAGGCCGATCGGGACAGCCGGTCCAGCCGTGATGAGCGAGCACTCCGCCACCGCACCGCCCGATGCTGTCGCCCAGACGACCGAGGTCGTCGAGCGCATGGCCGAACTGCGCGCTCGGATCGAGGACGCCAACTACCGCTACCACGTGCTCGACGCACCGACCCTGAGCGATCCCGAATACGACGTCCTGGTGCGCGAACTGGAAGGGCTGGAAGAGCGGCATCCCGATCTGGCCGACCCCGACTCGCCGACGCGCCGCATCGGCGTCCGCCCGGACGGTGGCTTCGCCGAGGTCGAACATGCGGTGCCGATGCTGTCACTGGCCAACGCCTTCAACGAGGAGGAAGCCGCCGCCTTCGTGCGCCGGTTGACCGAAGCCCTGGACGTGTCGGAACCGGAATTCTCGGTCGAACCCAAACTGGATGGCCTGGCGATCAGCCTGATCTACGAACAGGGTCGATTCGTCCGGGGTGCCACCCGTGGCGATGGTCGGATCGGCGAGGACGTGACCGCCAATCTGCGCACGGTCCGGGCCATTCCCCTGCGTCTGCGCGGCGAGGCTCCGGCCCGGCTGGAGGTGCGCGGCGAGGTCTACATGCCGCGTGCCGCCTTCGAGCGCTACAACCGCGAGGCCCTGGCGCGTGGCGAGAAGCCGCTGGCCAACCCGCGCAACGGTGCGGCCGGCTCGCTGCGCCAGCTCGATCCGGCGATCACCGCCCGCCGGCCGCTGGCATTCTTCGCCTACGGCCTGGGTCAGGTCGAGGGCTGGCCGTTGCCGGAGCGCCATTCCGAAACCCTGGCAGCGTTCCGTGCGTTCGGTCTGCCGGTCAGTCCCGAGGTCGATCGCGCCCGTGGTCTGGTCGGCCTGCTCGATTACTACCGGCGCATCGGGGCGGCGCGCGAGGCATTGCCTTACGACATCGACGGCGTCGTCTACAAGCTCGATCGCTACGACCAGCAGCAGATGCTCGGCTTCGTCGCGCGGGCGCCGCGCTGGGCGCTGGCCCACAAGTACCCCGCGCTGGAGCAGACCACCACGGTCGAGGCCATCGATGTCCAGGTCGGCCGCACCGGTGCGATCACCCCGGTCGCGCGACTGGCGCCGGTTCGGGTCGCCGGGGTCACGGTCACCAATGCCACCTTGCACAACGCCGACCAGGTCGCCCGGCTGGATGTCCGGGTCGGCGACACGGTGGTCGTGCGGCGGGCCGGCGACGTTATCCCGGAAGTCGCTGCGGTCGATGTCGAGCGGCGACCGCGCGATGCCCAGGGTCTGCCCCTGCATCCCGCGTTCACCCTGCCTGAACACTGTCCAGCCTGTGGCTCGGCCATCGCCCGTGAACCCGGCGAGGCGGTCGCTCGCTGCACCGGCGGCCTGTACTGCCCGGCTCAGCGCAAGCAGGCGCTGATCCACTTTGCCTCGCGTCGGGCGGTGGACATCGAGGGACTGGGCGAACGGATGGTCGAGGATCTGATCGACTTCGGCCGGGTCACCACCGTTGCCGACATCTTCCGGCTGACCGTGGATGACCTGCTGGAGATGAAGCGCCAGAGCGAGGCCCGGGCCGGCGAAACCTCTGCCGACGCGCCGACCGAGCACACGGTCGATTCCGATTCCGATCACGATTCCGATCACGATCACGATCACGATCACGATCGATCGGCATTGGCGGCATTGGCGGCATTGGCGGCATCGGCGGCGGATCACGACCGCAGCATCGGCAAGCGCGGCAAGACCGGCAAGCCGGCCAAGGTCGCCACCCGCTGGGCGGAAAAGCTGATCGCTGCCATCGATGCCGCTCGGCGCATCCCGCTGGAGCGGCTGCTGTTCGGCCTCGGCATCCTGCAAATCGGCGAAGAGACCGCCAAGGCCCTGGCCCGCAGCTTCGGCGATCTCGACACCATCCGACACGCCGATGCCATTCTGCTGCTGGCGGTTCCGGATGTCGGTCCGAAGGTGGCGCGCTCGGTTGCGGCCTTCTTCGCCGAGCAGCACAACCAGGACGTGATCGATGCCTTGCTGGCCAATGGTGTCCAGGTCGAGGCCAACGGCCTGCCTGCGACCGACCTGCGTGAGCGGCTCGGTCTGGCCTTCCTGCTGCGGGCCGCCAAGGCGCTGGGTGCTCCACTGGACGGACTCGGCGACACCTCGATCGAGCGGATCGGCGAGCGCTTCCAGCGGCTCGACGACCTGCGCGCCGAGCACGACGGCGGCCTGGCCCCGCTCGGCCTGAGCACGGCATCGGCGCGTGCCCTGATCGACCTGATCGGTGCCGGCCCGTGGAGTGAGCGCCTGCATGCGACCGAACAGCGCATCGCTCATCTGCTCGCCCGCAGCCCGACCGTCGATCGGCACACCCGGCCGGCACCGCTGGCCGGTTGCACGGTGGTGTTGACCGGCACGCTCGAACACCTCACCCGTGATCAGGCGGGTGCCCGCCTGGAAGCGCTCGGCGCCAAGGTCGCCGGCAGCGTCTCGCGCAACACCCGGTTTGTCATTGCCGGTGCCAATGCCGGCTCCAAGCTCGACAAGGCACAGGCGCTCGGCATCGAAATCTGGGACGAAGCCCGGTTGCTGGCCTTCCTGGCCGACGCGGAGCAGCCCGCCGACCAGCCCGCCGAC
>DIHI01000013.1:8778-11728 GCA_002420085.1 Lysobacterales bacterium UBA5700
GCCGACGCCGACCCGGCCTGAGCGTCGGTTGGATCGGCTCAGCGCTGATCGATCAGTTCGACTCCATCCATGCCCTGGGCCAGGCTGCGGGCATCGCCGCCCTGACTGAGCTTGATCTTCAGGCGCACCTCGTTGGTGCTGTCGGCGTGGCGCAGCGCGTCCTCGTAGGAAATCTCCCCGGCCATGTACAGCTCGAACAGGCTCTGGTCGAAGGTCTTCATGCCCAGGTTGGTCGATTCCTTCATGACCTCCTTGAGCTTGTGGATTTCACCATCACGGATGTAGTCCTGGACCAGCGGCGTGCCGAGCAGGATTTCGGTCGCGACCCGCCGGGCCTTGCCGTCCGGCGTCGGGATCAGTTGCTGCGCGACCACGCCCTTGAGATTGAGCGACAGGTCCATCAGCAACTGGTTGCGGCGCTCCTCGGGGAAGAAGTTGATGATCCGGTCCATCGCCTGGTTGGCATTGTTGGCGTGCAGGGTCGCCAGCACCATGTGGCCGGTTTCGGCGAAGGCGATCGCGTGATCCATGCCTTCGCGGGTTCGCACCTCGCCGATCATGATCACGTCCGGCGCCTGCCGCAGGGTGTTCTTGAGCGCCGCCTCCCAACTGTCGGTATCGATGCCGACCTCGCGCTGGGTGATGATGCAGCCCTGATGCTTGTGGACGTACTCGATCGGGTCTTCGATGGTGATGATGTGACCGGCCGAGTTCTGATTGCGGTAGCCGATCATCGCCGCCAGCGTGGTCGATTTGCCCGAGCCGGTGGCGCCGACCATCAGGATGATGCCGCGCTTGGTCATCGACATGGTCTTGATGACCGGTGGCAGGTTGAGTTCCTCGACAGTCGGGATCTTGCTCTCGATCCGGCGCAGCACCATGCCCACCTGGTTGCGCTGGTAGAAGCAACTGACCCGGAAGCGGCCGATACCGGCGACCCCGATCGCGAAATTGCACTCGTGGGTCTTCTCGAATTCCTCACGCTGCGAGGGCGTCATCACGTTGAGCACCAGATCGCGGCTCTGCTGCGGCGTCAGCGGCGTCTCGGTGATCGGAGTGATCTTGCCATTGACCTTGATCGACGGCGCCACCCCGGCAGTCACGAACAGGTCCGACGCCTTCTTGTGCGCCATCAGCTTGAGGTAACTGGTGAAATCGATGCTGCTCATTCGGGGTTCCTCTTTGGATGGGATTCGGGATTCGGGATTGGTGATTTGTCAGGGCAGGGCTGTGCGTCTCGGCGTCCGAATCTCGAATCTCGAATCTCGACACGATCAATCGAACAATTTCTTGTCCTTGGCGTACTCGCGGGCGATCTGGCGGGTGATCAGGCCGCGCTTGGCGAGATCCTGGAGGTTCTGGTCGAGGGTCTGCATGCCGTGGTTCTGGCCGGTCTGGATCGCCGAGTACATCTGAGCGACCTTGTCCTCGCGGATCAGGTTGCGGATCGCCGGGATGCCGACCATGATCTCGTGCGAGGCCACCCGGCCACCGCCGACCTTCTTCAGCAGCGCCTGGGAAATCACTGCCCGCAGTGATTCCGAGAGCATCGAGCGGACCATCGGTTTTTCGCCGGCCGGGAACACGTCGATGATCCGGTCGATGGTCTTTGCCGCTGAACTGGTGTGCAGGGTGCCGAACACCAGGTGTCCGGTCTCAGCCGCAGTCAGGGCCAGACGGATGGTCTCGATGTCGCGCATTTCGCCGACCAGGATGTAGTCCGGGTCTTCGCGCAGTGCCGAGCGCAGCGCCTCGTTGAAACCGTGGGTGTCGCGATGCACTTCGCGCTGGTTGACCAGGCATTTCTGCGAGGTGTGGACGAATTCGATCGGATCCTCGACCGTGAGGATGTGACCGTACTCGTTCTTGTTGATGTGATCGACCATCGCCGCCAGGGTGGTTGACTTGCCCGAGCCGGTCGGCCCGGTCACCAGGATCAGCCCCTGCGGCTGTTCGATCAGTTCCTGGAAGATCTTCGGCGCGGCCAGATCTTCCAGGGTCAGCACCTCCGACGGAATGGTACGGAACACCGCACCGGCGCCCCGGTTCTGGTTGAAGGCATTGACCCGGAAGCGCGCCAGGCCGGGAATCTCGAAGGAGAAATCGACTTCGAGGAATTCTTCGTAGTCGCGCCGCTGCTTGTCCGACATGATGTCGTAGACCAGGGCGTGGACCTGCTTGTGGTCGAGCGCAGGGATATTGATCCGGCGGACATCGCCATCGACCCGGATCATCGGCGGCAGTCCCGCCGAAAGGTGGAGGTCGGATGCTTTGTTCTTGACCGAAAACGCCAATAGCTCGGCGATATCCATGCAAAACTCCCGTGGCTGAATTCGACTGGACGGCGGCATCGGCGGATGCCATGCGCGCTGCGTCCGGAAGTATAGACCCATGGCCGGGACGCGCGACCGACCGGCACGCGCAATCGCGAACCGCAGCGCGGTTTCGACCGATACAACGCAGCGACCGCAGGTGGGCGGCCATGCCGGATCGGCCTGCCGCAGGTCGCCTGCCAGGCTGGTATCGTGGACGGCCATTCCTCGTGTCCGACCCGCACCATGACCCGACAGCCACCGATGCCATCGCCCGACTCCGACACCCTGGCCTTCATCGGCGGCGGCAACATGGCCCGCAGCCTGATCGGCGGCCTGATCGCCACCGGTCGGTCCAGTGCCTCGATCCGGGTCGGCGAACCGAACCAGGATTTGCGTGACGCCCTGGTTCGCGATTTCGCCATCGCTGCCAGCGCTGACAACGCCTGCGCAGTCGCCGACGCCTCGGTCTGGCTGTTGGCGGTCAAACCACAGGTTCTGGCGGCGGTTTGCCGACCGCTGGCCGAGATCGCCCGTCAGCACCGACCGCTGGTGATCTCGATTGCCGCCGGCATCGCCAGCAGCCAGATCGAGCGCTGGCTGGGTGGCGACCTGGCAGTCGTTCGGGCGATGCCGAA
>DIHI01000013.1:11841-14741 GCA_002420085.1 Lysobacterales bacterium UBA5700
CGGGCGCTGGCGGAGCGCCTGCTGGCCGCCGTCGGACGCACCGCCTGGGTCGATGATGAAGCCCTGATGGATGTGGTGACCGCCGTTTCCGGCAGTGGCCCGGCCTACTTCTTCCTGCTCGCCGAAGCCGTGCAGCAGGCCGCCGAACAGCATGGCCTGGCACCGGCCACGGCCCGCCTGCTGAGCGAGCAGACCGCCTTGGGCGCGGCCCGCATGCTCACCGAATCCCAGGTGCCGGCCACGGAACTGCGGCACCGGGTGACCTCGCCCGGCGGCACCACCGAAGCGGCACTCGCAGCGCTGTTCGGCGGCGGTCTGCCGGACCTGGTCGGCCGCGCCATCGACGCCGCCGTCGAGCGCGGTCGCAGCCTGTCGAGAGACAGCGACGACGACCAATGCTGACCGTCCCAGCCACGTCACCCGGACTAGCGGCGGATCGGCCCGTGACAGCGAGCGCGGTTGGCGCGATGATGGTCGCGCGTCCCCGCACTGATCTGGAGAGCACCCATGCGCGCCAAATCCCATCCGAATCTGCTTGCTCTGATCGCAGTGCCGATCCTGCTGTTGTTGTCGATCTCGGTTCTGGCCGAGGACGGCAACATGATCGAGGTCGGCGACATCCGGGTTCATTACAACGCCCTGCCGACCCGCCTGCTGACCCCCGAAGTGGCTCGCCAGTACGGCATCACCCGGTCTGCCAACCGTGCCTTGCTCAATGTTTCCGTGCTGAAGTCGGAAAACGGCAGCAGCCATGGCACGCCGGCCACGGTCAAGGCCTCCGCCACCAACCTCAACGGCCAGCGCCAGGAATTGCGGGTCATGGAAGTGCGCGAAGCCGATGCCGTCTATTACCTGGCAGAAGCCCGCTTTCAGGATCGCGAGACCTTGGCATTCGATCTCGAAGTCACCCCGCAGGGCTCGACCGAAACCATCCGCGCGCGTTTCCAGCAGCAGTTCTTCGCCCAGTAGCCGGCGTCGGGCAGGGCGTCGGCGACGGGCTGGCCTGGGCCGGCCCGGTTGCCCCTGATCTGTCGGCCGTTGCGACGGCTGCGGCCGATCGTGCGGTCGGCCGCCCCGGCCGCCCCGGCCGATCGCAGCCGAGTAGCCGCGCCGGTCGGGCTCGCAGCCGGGTGCGCGGTCGGTTCATGCATGGGTCGCGGCAGCGCACGTCGCGATCACGACGGTCATCGGCGGGCGCCTGGAGCGGCTGCCGCCGGATCGCAGGTACGGCTATCGCGTCGAGGTGGACATGAGTTTGCTGCTGGTCCGTCATGGTCAGGCTGCCTTTGCCAGCGAGGACTACGATTCGCTCTCCGACCTCGGCCATGAGCAGGCACGCCGCCTCGGCCAATGGCTGGCCCGACATCGACGCGGCTTCGATGTGGTCATCCATGGCGGCATGCGTCGGCATCGGGCAACCCTGGACGCCTTGCTCGGCGAACTGCCCGGATCGCCCCCGGCTCGGGTCGATCCGCGTCTGGCCGAATTCGACCACGGCGCCGTATTCGGTGCCTACCTGGCCGCCGCACCCGATCATCCCGGCGCAGCCGCCATGCGCGAACGCCGGCTCGATGCCGGCCTGGCGATCATGGATTTCCTGCGCGCGGCCCTGCGCGCCTGGCAGTCCGGTGGACTCGACTGCGGCGGTGAGTCCTGGTCGGCATTCAGCACGCGCTGCCGCGCCGCTGGCCGTGACCTGGCCGCGCTCGCCGCAGACGGTGCCGAAGTGCTGGTGATCAGTTCGGCCGGGACCATCGCCCAGATCACCGCCGACGCGCTCGATGTGCCCGACGCCCGCAGTGTCGAGCTCAACCTGACCCTGCGCAACAGCGCCTTCTGCGAATTGCAGCCGACCGGCGACACGGTTCTGCTGACCGCCTGGAACCACCTGCCGCATCTCGCCGACGCACGCGAGTTGTGGACCTATCTCTGACCCGCACCTGCCGAAGAGTGCCTGCAATGACCGACTGCCAGCCGCCTGCTCATCTCTCGCCCCGAGCCCAGGGGCTCTACGCCAGCCTGCACGCCTTCCTGCATGAGCGCGCCCTCCCGGCCGAGCGGCAACTGGCCGAATGGGACGCCGATCCGGCACGGCGCTGGCAGGTCTGCCCGCTGATCGAAACCCTCAAGGCTGAAGCGCGGGCACAGGGTCTGTGGAACCTGTTCCTGCCCGATCCCGAACACGGTGCCGGCCTGACGGTCAGCGAGTACGCCCCGATGGCCGAACTGATCGGCCGCTCGCCGAGCGCACCGGAAGTGTTCAACTGCAATGCCCCGGACACCGGCAACATGGAAGTGCTGCACCTGTTCGGAAGCCCTGCCCAGAAACAGCGCTGGCTTGCGCCCCTGCTGGCCGGCGAGATCCGCTCCGGCTTCGCCATGACCGAGCCGGACGTGGCCTCCTCGGATGCCACCACGATCGCCCTGCGCATTCGGCCCGACGGCGACCACCTGGTGCTCGACGGGCGCAAATGGTGGACCACCGGTGCCAGCCACCCCAATTGCCGAGTGCTGATCGTCATGGGTGTCATCGAACCCGACGCCCCGGCCCATGCCCGACATTCGATGGTGCTGGTGCCGACCGATGCCGACGGTCTGGAGATCGTCCGGCCGCTGAAGGTGTTCGGTTATGACGATGCCCCCTACGGCCATGCCGAGCTGCGCTTCGATGGCGTGCGCATCCCGCGTGAAAACCTGATCGGCACACCGGGATCGGGTTTCGCCATCGCCCAGGCTCGGCTCGGTCCCGGCCGCATCCATCACTGCATGCGCCTGATCGGCCTCGCCCAGCGTGCCCTGGAAGCCATGCTCGATCGTGCCCGTGAGCGGGTTGCATTCGGCCAGCCACTCGGTCGGCACGGCATGGCCCAGCAGGCCATCGCCCTGTCGCGCTGCGAGAT
>DIHI01000013.1:14836-17249 GCA_002420085.1 Lysobacterales bacterium UBA5700
GATCGGCATGATCAAGATCGTCGCCCCGACCATGGCCTGTCAGGTGATCGACCGCGCCATCCAGATGCATGGCGGACTTGGCCTGTCCGAGGATCGCTTCCTCGCCCAGGCGTATGCCGGCGCCCGCGCCTTGCGTCTGGCCGATGGCCCGGACGAAGTCCATCTCGCGGCACTGGCCCGCTCGATGCTGAAATCCCGCGAGAACTGAACCATGACGTCTTCCTCCAGCGCCCTGGCCGACCTGCCGACCGAACGGTTGGCCGACTATCTGCACGCCCACCTGCCGGGCTTTCGCGGCCCGATCGAGGCCAGCAAATTCAAAGGCGGCCAATCCAACCCGACCTATCGGATCGACAGCCCGAGCGGCCGCTATGTCCTGCGTCGCAAGCCGCCTGGCACCCTGCTGCCGTCCGCCCACGCCGTCGATCGCGAATTCCGCGTGCTCCAGGCCCTGCACGGCGGCCCGGTGCCGGTCGCCGAACCCGTGCTGCTCTGTCAGGACGACAGCGTCATCGGCTCGATGTTCTACCTGATGAGTCACATCGACGGTCGGATCTTCTGGGATCCGGCCCTGCCCGAAATCGAGACCGAGCAGCGCGACGCCTACTATCGCGAAATCCTCCGCGTGCTGTCGGAAATCCATCGCCTCGATCCGAACGCCATCGGCCTCGCCGACTACGGCAAGCCGGGCAACTACTTCGCCCGTCAGATCGATCGCTGGAGCCGGCAGTACCGGGACAGCGAAACCGGCCCGCTGGCCGCCATGGAGCAACTCATCGAGCGCCTGCCCGAACGCTGTCCGGCCGATGACGGCTCGGCCGCCCTGGTTCATGGCGACTTCCGCATCGACAACCTGATCTGGGATTCCCAGCAACCGCAGATCCTGGCCGTGGTCGATTGGGAACTGTCCACCCTCGGCCACCCACTCGCCGACCTGGGCTATTTCTGCATGGCTCTGCGCCTGCCCCGCAACCCGGTCATCCCCGGCCTTGCCGGCCTCGACCGGAGTGCCCTTGGCATCCCCAGCGAGGCCCGGTTGCTGGACCTCTATCGCGCACAGGATGCAGCATCGACACGCCACGATTGGCCGTTCGTCCTGGCGTTCAGCTTCTTCCGGCTGGCCGCCATCGCCCAGGGCGTCGCCAAGCGTGCCCAGCAGGGCAATGCCTCCAGCGACCGCGCCACCGAAGCCGGCGCCATGGTCCGACGGCTGGCGGAATCGGCACTGGCCGTGCTCGACGCCGCCTGAGACCAGCCCGACACGCGGCCGGCCGCCGTCACACGGCAGCGCGAATCCGTGCCGCGATCGCCAGCAGCCCATCGGTCAGCGCCGCCGGCCCAGGTTGCAGGATGATCGGCGACTTGATCTCGTGAACCTGTCCGGTACGAACCGCCGGAATGTCCGACCAGCCCGGCCGCGCGGCGATCCGCTCCGGACGGAATCGCTTGCCACACCACGAACCCAGGATCAGGTCCGGCGCGCGTCGGATCACTTCCGACTGATCGGCGATGATGCGGTCCTTTGCCAGCGATTTCGCCGACATTTCCGGGAAGATGTCGTCACCCCCGGCAATCCGGATCAGCTCCGCCACCCACTGGATCCCGGTGATTGCTGGCGCATCCCATTCCTCGAAATACACCCGAGGCCGGCGCGCCAGACGCTCCGACTCGGCGGCAATCGTGGCCAGACCGGCCTCCAGCCGCTCGGCGTAGGTCTCCGCCTGCGCCGCGACCCCGACCAGCGCACCCAGTCGCCGGACATAGTCGAGGATGCCGGCGACACTGCGGTGATTGGCGATCCAGACCTCGACCCCGGAGCGGATCAACTCGGCCGCGATGTCGGCCTGGATGTCCGAGAAGCCGACCACCAGATCCGGCGCCAGCGCAAGAATCTGCTCGATCCGGGCCGACGTGAACGCACTGACCTTCGGCTTCTCGCGCCGCGCCTGCGGCGGGCGGACCGTGAACCCCGATATCCCGACGATCCGATCCTGTTGCCCGAGCGCATACAGCGTCTCGGTCGGTTCCTCGGTCAGGCAGACGATCCGCCCCGGCCCACCGACCGGCCGGCCAGTGCGGATCAAGGGGGCTGTGATGGAGGCATCACGACTCATCCGCACAGTCTGCCCGGAGCGCGCCCGATCGACCAGCCCTGGAGCCAGCCCTGGAGCCGGCGCTTGCCCCCTCTGTCACGATCTGAACCGGTCATTGGACGAATCGAACCCGGCCCGCCGCAAGCCCGCCGCAGGCGGTGGTTGCGCGGTTGACGCCGGGGCGATCGAATCAGCGATGTGGGGGGCTACGGCGCCACGGGCGAGACGCCCGTGCTGTGCGGAGCGGGTTCGCGCGGGATGACAGCGGGTTCGCGCGGCAGGACAGCGAGCGGGGTGTCGCGAGTCTTTCGCTCGACAGC
>DIHI01000013.1:17313-17682 GCA_002420085.1 Lysobacterales bacterium UBA5700
AGTCTTTCGCTCGACAGCGCGTGCTGTCGCCTGGGTCGGTGAGTTGGCCCTGGGTCGTAGCACTGAGATTCGATGTTGATCAGGTGGCGCGATGGCCGTGCCGGGTGCGGATGCCGGGTGGACGACGGGCGGGGCTGCTGGCTGAAATGGCAGGACGGCGAATGCGGCTAGCCACCGCCGATGGCGTGGACGATTTCGATGCGGTCGTGGTTCGCCAGGGAGGTGCAGGCATGCTGGCTGCGTGGGACGATCTCGCCGTTACGTTCGATCGCGACCCGACGTTCGGTGAGGCCGAGCTGTTCGAGCAGGGTCTCCACGGTGGCGGTTGCCGGCAGGCGATGCGGTTGGCCGTTGACCTGGATGTCGATG
>DIHI01000096.1:0-2079 GCA_002420085.1 Lysobacterales bacterium UBA5700
GGATGGGTCGCCTCATCGACCACCGCCAGCAGGCGGGCATTGATCTCGTCGCGCTTGGACAGCGACTCGTCGAGGTCCATCGAACCGAGCACGGTACGGACATTGGTCATGGTCAGATTGAGGATGGCCAGTTCCAGATTGGCCACCTGGTAGGCCGCCTTGGCCGCGTCCAGCACCTCGAAGAACACCACGCCGTCGACCCGCACCACGGCGTTGTCGCGGGTGATGACCTCCTGTGAGGGCACATCCAGCACCTGCTCCATCATGTTCATCCTGCGGCCGATCGACTCCACCCACGGGATGGTGAAGCCCAGGCCGGGCTCCAGCGTGCGGTCGTAGCGACCGAAGCGCTGGACCGTCCACTCGTACCCTTGGGGCACCACGCGAACGCCCTTGAATACGGTGATCACCGCGAACAGCACAAATACGATGGCGAAAATTTCCACGGTCGGCGGTTCCCTGTCGAGTGAGCGCAGATCATAGCCGATCCGTCGTGACAGACCACCGGCCGCACGCCCACGATCAAGGCCCGATCGCTGCGGCACCCGCCCTGACCGGCCGCGCTTCCGACCCGCACCGGCCGTCGTCACGGTCACACCCATTTTCGCCATTGCGAATCATTCGTGTTTGCATTAAAATGCTGTCGCAGCGCCGCCGAACACGGCGCCCGCCGCAACGACACCCCGAGAACTCCAGAACAACCCAAGGAACCGAAATGCCCGCCCAGCCCCTCCGCCGCGCACCACTGGCGCTGGCCCTGACTCTCGCCGTGCAGACCCTGACGCTCCAGACCGCCGCCGCTGACCCGGCCGATCGTGACTCGTTCGCCGCCAAACTCGACCGACTGATGGTCGTCGGCAGTGCCGAGAAAGCCCAGGAGGTCGCCGGCTCGGCCCACTTCGTCGATGCCGAAACGCTTGAGCAGTTCAACTACAGCGATGTCCATCGCGTGTTGCGTCAGGTGCCCGGCGTCTACGCCATCGACGAAGAGGGCCTCGGCCTGCGTCCCAACATCGGCATCCGTGGCTCTGGCACCGACCGCAGCAGTCGCATCACCCTGATGGAAGATGGCGTGCTGATGTCACCCGCCGCCTACGCGGCGCCGGCCGCCTACTACTTTCCGACCATGGCACGAATGAGCGCAGTGGAAGTGCGCAAGGGCTCCTCGGCGATCAAGACCGGCCCCCGCACCACCGGCGGCGCACTGAACCTGGTGTCCACCCCGATCCCCGACCGCTTCAGCGGCCTGGTCGATTTCGCCTATGGCAGTGACGACACCGTGCTCGGCCACGCCTGGGTCGGCGGTCGCGGCGAACGCACCGGCTTCCTGCTGGAAACCGTCCAGCAGAACACCGATGGCTTCAAGAACCTCGATTTCGCCGGGCCGGCCGGTGACGACACCGGCTATGACCTCCAGGACTACCTGGCGAAATTCCTGGTCACCTCCGACCCCAATGCCAGCGTCTACCAGGAACTCGAATTCAAGATCGCCCACACCCAGCAGGATTCCAACGAAACCTACCTGGGCCTGACCGATGCCGATTTCCGCGACCGGCCGAACCGCCGCTACGCCGGCTCGCAGCTCGACAACATCACCACCGACCACAACCAGTACGAAATCCGCCACCGGATCGAGTTCCTGCCCAACCTCGACCTGACCACGGTCGCCTACCAGACCGAGTTCGACCGCAACTGGTTCAAACTCGAACAGGTCAATGGCATCGCCATCTCGCGGATCGTCGACAACCCCGACAGCTTCGCCCAGGAACTGGCCTGGATTCGGGGCGCCAGCAGTCCGAACAACGCCTTCACCCTGCGCAACAACCGCCGCGCCTACGAAACCCGTGGCGTGCAGAGCGTACTGGGCTGGCAATTCGAGACCGGCGCGGTCTCACACCAGATCGAGTTCAGCGCCCGCTATCACGAAGACGAAGAGGATCGCTTCCAGGATCAGGACAGCTACCGGATGGACAACGGCCGGCTGGTGCTGACCACCGATCGCCTGCCCGGCACCCAGGACAACCGGATCGGCGAAGCCGAAGCCTGGGCCTTCTACCTTCAGGACGAAATCCGCTTCGG
>DIHI01000096.1:2182-22632 GCA_002420085.1 Lysobacterales bacterium UBA5700
CGCAGTCCGACCGGCCGCGAACAGGCACCGACCCGCGTGATCGAAAACAGCGTCTCCGATTTCAGCCCCGGTCTCGGCATCACCCACCTGGTCGACGATCGACTGACCGTGTTCGCCAGCGTCCATCGTGGTTTCAGCCCACCGGCACCGGGCTCGGATGCCGACAACGAAGAAAGCACCAACACCGAACTCGGCCTACGCTGGTTCGGCCCGACCCTGAACGCCGAACTGATCGGCTTCTGGAACCGCTACAGCAATCTGGTCGGCACCTGCACCGAGTCCTCGGGCGGCGGCTGCACCATCGGCGATCAGTTCGACGGCGGCAAGACCCGCATCCGCGGCCTCGAAGCCTCGCTCGGCTACGACCTCGGCAAGGCCCATGGCTGGACGCTCGGCGTACCGCTGCGCTTGAACTACACCTACACCGATGCCGAGTTCCGCACCGCCTTCTCCAGCGAGTTCGAGGAATGGGGCGACGTGGAAAAGGGCGACGAACTGCCCTACCTGCCCGAACACATGTTCCATGTCGAGGCCGGCGTGCAAGGCGAACGCTGGCGGGTGACCCTCGGCGGCAACTACTTCGATGGCATGCGCGTGGTCGCCGGCCAGGGCACCCCCCTGCCCGGACAAGCGACCGATCAAGCCTGGGTGTTCGACCTGAGCGCCAGCTACCGCCTGGCCGACAATGCCGAAGTGTTCGCTCGGGTGGAAAACCTGTTCGACGAAGCGTACATCGCCTCCCGGCGCCCGGCCGGAGCACGCCCGGGCCGACCACAGGCCGGCTTCGTGGGCTTCCGTCTCGGGTTCTGACGGCCACCGACGCGGCGATCGTCCGCCCTGAACGATCGCCGCGTCGGCACGGCCACCACGCACGATGGTGTGCCTGTCCGGCCGACCGGTCTGGGCAGCGCCCGGCATCCGGGGTACTCTGGGTCGATGGTCGATTCCCTGCCCGCCAACGTACTCGCCTGGCAACGCCAGGGCATGCTCCGGCGGGTCGGTGACCTCGACCTGTTCGTGGTCGATACCGCGCCCGGCGGCGCGCGCCGTGCGGTCCTGCTGCTGCATGGCTTCCCGAGCAGCGGCCACGACTGGCACGCGGTATTGCCGGCCCTGGCCGGCCGACGCCTGGTGATCCCCGACCTGCCCGGATTCGGCCTGTCGGAAAAGCCGGCCGACTACGGCTACTCGCTGTTCGAGCAGGCCGACTGCATCGAGATCCTGCTGCGCGATCTCGGCATCGATGGCATCGATCTGATCGGTCACGACATGGGCACCAGTGTCGCCACCGAGTTGTGTGCCCGCCGCGAACGCGGCCTGCTCGGAGTTCGACTGGAGTCGCTGCTGCTGATGAACGGCAGTGTCCACATCGAGTTGGCCCGACTGACACCCGCTCAGAAACTGCTGCGCTCACCACTGGCCGGACTGTTCGCCCGCCTCGCCTCGGCGCCGGTGTTTCGTGCCCAGCTTCGGCGCATCCTCGCCCGGCCGATCGGCCGCGACGAACTCGACGCCATGTGGGCACTGATCCGCCACCGCGACGGTCATCTGCGCATGCGCCAGACCATCGGCTATGTCAGCGAACGCTTCCGCTACCGCCGACGCTGGCTCGGTGCGCTGCGCCGGCTGGACATTCCGACTCGGATTCTGTGGGGACCGGACGATCCGGTCGCGGTGGCCGAGATCGCCCGACGCCTGGCCGCCGACATTCCGGGCGCCCGTCTGGAATGGCTGCCCGGCCTCGGCCATTACCCGCAACTCGAAGACCCGGCCGCCACCGGTGCCGCCCTGCGCGCCTTCCTGGACGCCCACGGCGGCTGATCGGCTGACGATCGGACACTGCTCGGCGCTGGTCCCTGCCCTGTTCCGCGATCGCCTGCGACCGGTTCCGGCCTTCGCGCATCCATACCACCGTGAGCGCATCATCCGCCTTCGCCATCGACATCCCGGAGACCCTGCTGGCCCGTGCCCGCCGGGGCGAACGGAGCGCCCAGGAACAGATCTACCGACACTTCGAGCGACCGGTCTACACCCTGGCTCTGCGCATGACCGGTGATGCGGAAGACGCCCTCGACATACTTCAGAACACCATGCTGCGTGTGCTCGACAAACTGTCGGAATTCCGGGGTGACAGCCCGCTGTGGGGTTGGTTGCGCCAGATCGCCATCAACGAGACCCTGATGCGTCTGCGTCAGCGCGGTCGCCTGCATTACACCGACGAACCGCTGGAACCAGAAAGCGACGACACTGACGACATGCTGTTGCCACCGGCCGCTGCCGACGCCGCGACACTGGTGCGGGTGCTGGCGCGACTGCCGGACACCACCCGCAGCGTGCTCTGGCTGTACCACGGCGAAGGCTACAGCCACCCCGAGATCGCCGCCCTGCTCGGGCGCACGGTCAGTTTCTCGAAATCGCAGTTGGCACGCGGACTCAGCCGCTTGCGTGCCGAACTCGGCATCACCCTGTCGGAGGCCGCCGAACATGCCTGACTCCCGCCGCCTCGAACCCATGCCAGCACCAGACGGTTCCGAACCGATCCTGCTGTCGCGTACACTCGCCGCCCTGCCGTTGGAAGGTCCGGCCATCGATCCATGGCCCAGCCTTGCCGAACGGCTGGCCGATGCTCGGCGCGCCAGCCAGCGCAAGCCGACCTGGCCCACCTGGCTGCTGGCCGTCGCCGCTGCACTGGTGGTGGTCGCCATCCTGCCCTGGCCGGCCGCACTCGACCCGACCGACGCCGGCACGGCAAGTACCACCGAGCAGCGATCGACCGACATCGTGATCACCGCTCTGATGGCTGAATCGGCCCGCCTCGAACAGCGTCTGCGCGACGCCCAGGGGTGGCCGCAGCCAGCCGCACTGGCCACCCTCAGCCTCGACATCGAGGACCGCCTGCGCCTGATCGATGCCGATCTCGGCCTGGCCGACAACCGCCCGGAACAATTGATCACGCTGTGGACCGATCGCGTCGCCCTGCTGCGCCAACTCGATCGACTGGAACAAACCCGCAATCGACTTGCCGCCGACGGCCAGGCGTTCGACGCCGCGCTGGTGGTGGCCTACTGAAGCCCGAAGGAGCCCACATGAAACGCCATCCACTCGCCTCCCTGCCCATGCTGGCAGCACTCGTGATGACCAGCCTCAGCCTGGCATCGACCCCTGCGCTGGCCCAGGACGATCGCGATCGCCAGGCCAGTGATCAGGCGCGCGCAGAACTCGACGCCGCCCGCCGGGAATTGCATGAAGCCTCGCGTCGGGTCGCCGAACTGTCCAGGCAACTGGCCGAACAGGCTGCCAGCGAGGCCGGCGAGCAGGTCATCGCCCTGCGCGAACTGCGCATGAGCAAACCGATCATCGGCATCGTCATGGCCGAGAGTGACGAGGGCGTCGCGATCGCCGGAACCACCCCCGACAGTCCGGCCGCGCGTGCCGGAATCAAGCCTGGCGACATCCTGATCGCGGTCGGGGGCAAGAAGATCACCGGCCGCGATGCCGAAGCCCGACTGGGCAAAGCACGTGAACTGATCGGCGAACTCGAAGAAGGCGAACGGGTCGAACTGACCTACCAGCGCGACGGTCGCAGCCACGATGTCGCCCTGCAAGCCGAAAAGATGGATCGGCTGATGGTCTGGACCCCCCAGGCCGGCGCTCTGGCACCGCTCGCTCGCCTGGGCGAGCACTTCGACATCGACATCGTTCGCGGCATCGACGATGACGCCATGACCCAGCGCATCGAGCGGATCGTGATCGACGACGCCGACTGCCAAGGCCCGGAGACCGATTGCGCCGAACATCGGGTGTTCCAGGCCATGCGCTGGGCTGGACTCAACCTGACCAGCCTCGACAGCGATCTCGGTCGCTACTTCGGAATCGAACGCGGCGCCCTGGTGCTGAACCCCGGCCGCCACCTCGATGGCCTCAAGGCCGGCGACGTGATTCTCGCCGTCAATGGCGAAGCCACCGACGACCCACGTGCGGTCCTGCGCGGCCTGCGCAAACTGAGCCCGGGCGAACAGGCGAACCTGTCGATCCAGCGCGATCGCCATGCCGAAACCATTACCGTGACCGTCCCGGAAGCGACCGCGATGCGCTTCATCAAGGCGCCCCGAGCACCGGCACCGCCGCCGCCCCCGCCGCCGCCGGCCCCGCCGCGCCCGAACCAACCGATCTGATCGTCCTGTTGACGCAGCCGGCGGCGGGCGCTTCCCGCCGCCGATTTTTTGGGCCATCGTCGATCGCTCGAACACGACCTGCACCCGGCCCCCGACAGCGGATCGGTTAATCTGTCGCCCCCGTTCATCTTCATGCCCTCGTGCAAGCCCTGCTGATCTCCACCGTCTCCGTCGCGATCGCGGAAATCGGCGACAAGACGCAACTGCTCGCCCTGCTGCTGGCGGCCCGGTTTCGACAGCCCGTACCGATCGCGTCCGGAATTCTGGTCGCCACCCTGTGCAATCACGCCCTGGCCGGCTGGCTGGGCGTCCTGCTCGCCGACACCGTGCCGGACTGGCTGCTGCGCTGGCTGCTGGTTGCGGCCTTTCTGGCGGTTGCTGCCTGGGCTCTGGTGCCCGATCGGCTGGACGCCGCACCACAAGACCGGGGTTCCCACGGAGTTTTCCTGACCACGCTGATCGCTTTCTTTCTGGTGGAGATGGGCGACAAGACCCAGGTCGCCACCGTGGTGCTGGCTGCCCGCTTCGACAGCCTCTGGCAGGTCGTCGCCGGCACCACGCTCGGCATGCTGGTCGCCAATCTGCCGCTGATCTGGCTGGGCAACCACTTCGCCGACCGGCTGCCGCTGCGCGCTGCCCGCTGGGCGAGTGCAGCCCTATTCGCCGCCATGGCGATCTGGATCGCCGGCTCCGGATTCGGCGGCATTTGAACCGATCGAGTGAACCGATCCGCAATCGAGCCGTCGAACCGGAGGGATGCGCCGCCCAATCGCCACCACCGTGCCAACCACCGACCCACCGAGGAGGACGCCCAGGTGATTCCCACCAAGCCGACCGCCAGACAGACCCTCGTGCTCGCCATCGCGACTGCCGTCGTGGGTCTGATCATCGGGCTTGTCTGGCAGCAATCGACCGCTGACCCCGCTGACCGATCGGCGGGCACGGCCGGATCGACCGAGGCCATCGAATCCAAGCCTGACACCGGCGCCATCCATGCCTTCGACGTACTGACCGCCGACAGCGCAGCCGTGTCCGAGCCTGAACCGACCGTTTCGGCCCCGTTGCCACCGCCGGACCTGCCGCTCGCCGAGATCTACGACGAACTCGCCGAGCGCGCCCGGCGCGGCGATGCCGACGCTGCCTGTCGATTGGCCGCCGAATTGGATCGCTGCACCACCGCTCGACGCTACCTCACGGCCATCCAACGGTATGAGGAATTTGCCGCGAACAGCGGCCTGCGTGACAGCGAGAAAGAATCCGTGCCGCCCGATGACAGCACGATCGCAATGCTGGCCTCGACCCTCGAACGTTACGAGCCGATCGAGACACTGTGCCGGGGCGTCGAGTCGGAGCGCCTGCGCGAAGCCTATGATTTCCAACGGATCGCCGCCGAGCGTGGCAGCCCCAGCATGCGGCTGTTGTACGCCACCCGTCCGATGCTCGATCGAACCTACTTCCTCGACGATCTGGATCGCTGGCACGACTATCGAGAAGCCGCACCGATCATGCTGCAACGGGCGCTGGCTGAAGGCGTGACCGGTGCCGTGCCGCCGCTGGCGCTCAGTCATGTCCCGCAGTCGCACGCCCCGCCGATTCCGCTTGGCGTCCGCCAACCCGACCCGGATCGCTTCATGACCTTCCAGTTCCTGAGCCGCATGCTTGGCCTCGACCCGTTCCGGCTCGATCCGGTGCTCGACCGCATGACCAGCGAACTGGATCCGAAGCGCGTGAAAAACGCCTACACCCAGGCCGAACAGTTGCGAGCCCGCTATTTTGCGAACCCGCAGTCGACCATGACCGAGTCGCCGCCAGCCACCAGCGACGATCCGGAAGAGCTGTGTCGGCATTGAGCGCGCCGCCGATCGATCCGAGTCGGCACCACTGCCTGCGCGCCAGGGTCGATCCGGGTCCGAATTTCGTGCCCGAGTGCCACCCACGGCGCGCCGATGCCGGCTATGCTTTCGCACGCGCCGCAGCGAGCCGGTCGAATGAGCACTCTCAGTGAAACCCTGTCCGATCTGGTCCGCTCCCTGTTCGAGCGGCCGGATGCGCTGATGCAGGAAATCGGCGCCGGGGGCGAGTTGCTGATCGCCCGCCTGCGAATCGCCGCGACCCTGCTGCTCCTGCTGCTGCCACTGATCAATCACCTCGGCGGCGGCCGCATGCGGGAAACCCTGATCGGCCTGGCCGGCACCGGGCTGGCACTGGTCGTCGCGGCCATCTGGCTGCATCTGGCCAAACGGGCACGTCGGCACCGCTGGCTGCCATTCGTCACCGGCGCCTCCGACGTCAGCCTCACCGCCCTCACCCTGCTGGCTCTGAGCTTCGAGCACCCGGCGGCGGCACTCAACAGCCAGGTCGTGTTTGCGGTATTCCTGCTGGCGATCGTGATCTCCGCCCTGAAGAACGACGGCCGCGCCAGCCTGTTCATCGGCCTGCTTGCCGCCGGTCAGTACGCCGCCATTGCGACCGCCATCGTGGTGTTCGGCAACGGCGCCGAAGCGCCGCCCTCACCGATCTACGGCTCGATCGATCTGCCCGGCCAGATCCAGCGGGTCGGGGTGCTGCTGATCGCGACCCTGGTGACGGCGGTGATCGTGTTCCGCATGCAGCGGCTGGTCATGCTGTCCGGCACCGACACCCTGACCGGCCTGCCCAATCGCTCCTATCTGATCCATCGGGTTCCGCAGATCCTGGCCGATGCCCGGCGCGACGACCTGACCATAAGCCTTGCCCTGATCGATCTCGATCACTTCCGAGCCGTCAACGAGGAACATGGCCATGGCACCGGCGATCGGCTGCTCAAGCACGTGGTCGTCTGCCTGCGCAAGGTGATCGGCCGTGACCAGCCGCTGATCCGGGTCGGCGGCGAGGAGTTCGCCCTGCTCATGCAACTGCCGCTCGGCACGGCCTGGGAACTGGTCGAAAGCCTGCGCGCCCGACTGGCCGCCAGCCCGTTCTCGCCGGGGGTCGGCGAACTGCCGATCTCGATCACCCTGAGCGCGGGACTGGCCAGTTTCCCGCACGACGCCAGCGATCTGTCCGGCCTGATGCGGGTCGCCGATCTGCGCCTGCGCGCAGCCAAACGCATGGGTCGCAACCGACTGATGGCCCGCGACTGACGAAAAAATGGCGCACTGCCGCTTGTAGCCGGCACGCTGCTGCCGTAGTCTGCGGCCGGTATTTCGCCCCACGGAGCGCACATGCTCGATGTTCTGTTCGGACTGATCGGCCTGACCGCCCTGATCGCAATCGCCTTCGCGTTCTCCGAGAATCGGCGGGCGATCGACTGGCGTCTGGTCGTCACCGGCCTCGGTCTGCAACTGGCCTTCGCTGCCTTCGTGCTGCTCACCCCGTTCGGCGCTGCCATCTTCGGCGCGCTCAGTCAGGGCTTCGTTGCACTGCTCGGCTTCACCCAGAAGGGTTCGGCCTTCATCTTCGGGCCGCTGGCCGGCCAGGAGAGCCTGGGCTTCATCATCGCCTTCCAGGTACTGCCGACCATCATCTTCTTCGCCTCGCTGATGTCGGTGCTGTATCACCTCGGCATCATGCAGGCGATCGTCAAGGGCATCGCCTGGGTGATCACCAAGGTCATGAACGTGTCGGGCGCCGAAACCCTGTCGGTGGCTGCCAATGCCTTCGTCGGCCAGACCGAGGCACCCCTGGTGATCAAGCCCTACATCGCCGGAATGACCCGCTCCGAACTGCTGGCCCTGATGGTCGGCGGCATGGCAACCATCGCCGGTGGTGTGCTCGGCGCCTACGTCCAGATGCTCGGCGGTCCTGACCCGGAATCCCAGCAGTTCTTCGCCAAGCACCTGATCGCCGCCAGCATCATGGCCGCCCCGGCGACCCTGGTGATCGCCAAGATCCTGGTGCCCGAGGTCGAACAGCCGCTCACTCGCGGCACGGTCAAAGTCCACATCGAGCGGACCACCGCCAATGTCATCGACGCTGCCGCCGCCGGCGCCAGCGATGGCCTGCGCCTGGCGCTCAACGTCGGTGCCATGCTGCTCGCCTTCATCGCCCTGATCGCCCTGCTCGACGCACCGATCGCCTGGCTCGGCGAGATCACCGGTCTGAATGCCGCCCTTGGCCGCGAACTCGGCCTGTCGGCCCTGTTCGGCCTGCTGCTGGCACCGATCGCCTGGCTGATCGGCGTGCCCTGGTCGGATGCGGTGGCGGTCGGCGGACTGATCGGCACCAAGGTCGTGCTCAACGAATTCGTCGCCTACGCCGAACTCAGTCAGATCAAGGACACCCTCTCGGCCAAGAGCCAACTGATCGCCACCTACGCCCTGTGCGGCTTCGCCAATTTCAGTTCGATCGCCATCCAGATCGGCGGCATCGGCGGCATCGCTCCGGAGCGCCGCCACGATCTGGCCCGGTTCGGCCTCAAGGCCGTGCTCGGCGGCACCCTGGCCACCTTCATGACCGCCACCATCGCGGGCGTGCTGGCGACGGTCTGAGGCCATGACCGGACGAGTGGTCGTCGTCGGTTCCTTCAACCAGGACCACGTCTGGACCGGCAGCCAGTTGCCGGCACCCGGCCAGACCGTGTCCGGCCGCTACGCCAGCGGTCCGGGCGGCAAGGGCTTCAACCAGGCGATCGCTGCCCGACGGGCCGGCGCCGAGACCCGCTTGGTGTGCGCCCTGGGCCACGACGGTGCCGCCGAATTGGCACTCGCCCTGGCCCGCGCCGATGGTCTCGTCCTGCACGCCGAACGGGTCGAAGCGGCCACCGGCTGTGCCGCCGTCGTGGTCGATGGCGAGGGCCGCAACCAGATCGTGGTCGCACCCGGCGCCAATGCCGCGCTTTCGCACGCCCATGTCCTGGCCCAGGCCGATGCCATCGAACGTGCCGGGGTCGTCCTGGCACAGGTGGAAGTCGCCCCGAGCGCGGTCGCCGCCGCCCTGCATCACGCCCGCCGGAATGGCATCGTCACCGTCCTCAATCCAGCCCCGGCCGATGCCGAGATCGACCGCGAACTGCTGACCCTGGCCGACATCCTGACCCCCAACGAAACCGAGTTCTGCGCCCTGCTCGCCCGCCACGCCGGACTCGACCTGGCCCCGGACGACATCGCCGGCCTGGCCGACGACCGGCTCGCCGAGTTGTGCCGTCGGCTGAGCGCGGGCACGGTGGTGATCACCCTCGGCCGGCACGGCTGTCTGATCAGCCACGGCCAGCACCGGCACGGCGACGCCCAGGCCGTCTACCGCCTGGGCCCAGAACCGGTGCGCGCCATCGACACCACCGGTGCCGGCGATGCCTTCAACGGCGCCCTGGCCGCCGCCCTCGCCCAGCACCCGGAGCGCCCGTTCGTCCACGCCGCCCGCTTCGCCAATCGCTACGCTGCCCTGTCCACCGAGCGCCCCGGCGCCGCGCTGGCCATGCCGACCCGAAGCGAATTCGAGGCCCGTTACCCCGGCTGATGGGAGTTGTGGCGGACGGGATTCGCAACAGCCGGGAATCGAGCATCGAGCATTGAGGCAGGCAGATCCCTGGCGAGCCATGCTGTGTGCGCAATCAGGGTGAATTGATGGCGATAACGCATCGGTCCGCTTGAGTGTTCGACACGCCATGCGCTATCTTTGTATAGCGACTGATCGAGAACAGGGCTCGGACACCGCATTCGAGGCTGTCGTTACCAGCCAAAAACGGGGCGACCGGCAGGAATCGGCACAGACCAACCGTCAACGCGGGTCGCGAACTTCGGGGATGATCATGCTTGCAATCCGTCTTCCGGCAGATGTTGAGGAACGCTTGGCCGCGCTGGCCGAAAAGACCGGGCGCACCAAGACCTGGTACGCCCGCAAGGCGATCCTTGCCTATCTCGACGACATTGAGGACTACCATCTGGCCCTCGCGCGCATCGAGGAGGAGCGGATTCCACTCGACGACGTGGAGCGCCTGCTTGGGCTGGCGGATTGAGTTCTCGCGCAGTGCCGAACGAGAACTGGCGGCACTGGATGCCAAGGCCGCCAGGCGAATCATCCGCTTTCTGCGCGAACGAGTGTTGACGGCCGATCACCCACGGATGGCCGGAGAACCGCTGCACGGGCCGGATCTGGGGCGGTTCTGGAAGTACCGCGTCGGCGCGTACCGCGTGATCGCCAGCATCGAGGATGCTGTGGTGACGATTCACGTGGTCCGGGTTGGCCATCGCAGCCAGGTCTATCGCGATCGATGAACCTGCTCTTGAGCAGGCCGTCCCGGCCATCGCCAGCCCCCTGGCGCGCCATGCTGCGGACTCGTGAAGACCGACGTCCCGGCAGATGGCCGATCCGGGCATGGATCGCTTCACGGCGTTGGCGATGACCGGCTCGCTGCTTGGCGGCCCGCTTACAATGCCCGCCATGCGCATCGGCCCCTACCTCATCGATCCACCGGTGGTGCTCGCCCCCATGGCGGGCGTCACCGACAAGCCGTTCCGGATGCTGTGCAAGCGTCTGGGCGCGGGGCTGTGCGTGTCGGAGATGACCAGTGCCGACCCGCGACTGCGGCAGACCCGAAAATCCCGCCACCGGCTCGATCATGCCGGCGAGCCCGATCCGGTCTCGGTGCAGATCGCCGGTGCCGATCCGGTCCAACTGGCCGAGGCGGCACGCTGCAACGTCGGGCATGGCGCCCGGATCATCGACATCAACATGGGCTGCCCGGCCAAGAAGGTCTGCGCGGCCTGGGCCGGCTCGGCGCTGATGCGCGACGAGGGACTGGTCGGCCGCATCCTGACTGCGGTGGTGCGCGCAGTCGATGTGCCGGTAACGCTCAAGATTCGCACCGGCTGGGCGGCCGGCCAACGCAATGCGCCGATCATTGCCGGGATTGCCGAGGCCAGCGGCATCGCGGCACTGGCGATCCACGGCCGCAGCCGCGAGCAGATGTATACCGGCGAGGCGGAATACGACACCATCGCCGAAATCAAATCGCGGCTGAGCATTCCGGTGATGGCCAACGGCGACATCGACTCGCCCGAGAAGGCGGCCCAGGTGCTGGCTCGTACCGGCTGCGACGCGCTGATGATCGGCCGTGCCGCCCAGGGCCGGCCATGGCTGTTCCGCGAGATCAGCCACTACCTCGCCACCGGCGAACGCCTGCCGCCGCCGACCCTGGTCGAGGTGCGGGACATCCTGCTCGGCCACCTGCGTGCCCTGTACGAATTCTACGGCGAACCGGCCGGCGTGCGGATTGCCCGCAAGCACCTCGGCTGGTACGCCAAGGACCACCCGGACTACAGCGAGCAACACCGCACCGATTTCCGGGCCGTGATCAACCGCGCCGAGACCGCCGAGGCGCAGTTCGACCTGACCCGCGCCCAGTTCGATGCGCTGATCGAACAGGTCGATCGACGCGCCGAACACCCTGGCGAGGCCGGCACCGGGCAATGGCCGAATGCCGACACCGTCCGAAAGCTGTCGGCGGCGGCCTGACCCGCGCTGCGAGTGACCGCACGCGCCATCGCCGGCGCCACGGCGATGCTATGCTCGGCCGGCATGATCCCAGCCAGGGTGCGATCTTCGGATGGACGGCAGTCTCCAGTCCCGCGTCGCCATCCACCAGCACGATGACGCGCTGGGCCGCTGGACCGTCGCAACCTGCCAGCCCTGTCCGGCCCTGCACCCCCACGTCAGCACCCTGTGGTTCGGCGAGGGCCAGGTCAGCTATCGGCGCGACCGCATCCTGCCGACCGGCGACAGCTTTCTGTTGATCAATCTCGGCCCGACCCAGTACCTGATCGAACCTGAGCCGCCGCAGCGGCGGGTGCCGTTCCGCGATATCTGGTATTCCGGCCTGCACCAGCGGCCGATCGAGACCGAGGCCCCCAACGGCAATCGACTGCTGGGCGTGGCCTTCCGTGCCAGCGGGGCGCGGCCCTGGCTGCATTGCGACGGCGAACGGACCGCCGGTCAGGTGCTGGCGCTGACCGACCTGCTGGGCGACCGGGTTCTGGATCTGCGCGAACAGCTACTGAACTGCACCGAGATTCGACACTGCTTCGCGCGGGTCGAAGCCTGGCTGCTCGACCGCCTCGACCCGCGCTGCCAGCCGCACGCCCTGGTGCCGTGGGCGCTGGCACGGATCGGTGCGAGCGCCGGCCACATGCCCGTGGCTGCACTGGCTGCCGAGGCTGGGGTCAGCCGCAAGTATCTGACCGATCTGTTCCGCCGCGATGTCGGCCTGGGTCCGAAGACGATCGCACGCATCGAGCGATTCAAGGCGGCATTGGCCCGGCTGGGCGGTCTCGACCATGTGCCCTGGGCCGAACTCGCCGCCCAGTGCGGGTATTACGATCAAGCCCACCTGATCCGCGATTTCCGGGCCTTCAGCGGCTTCGCGCCGGGCGAATTGGTTGGCCGGTCGCGTCCGGACAGCCTGAGCGTGGTGGTGGAATGAACGCCACCACTGTTCCCATTTTTCCAAGACCGGTCGCCGGCAAGCCGCCATGCTTGCGCCGGATGCTGTCATCCCAACCACCCGACGCCGAGGAACATTCCCATGCCTGAGTTCAATATCTGGGCGGTCCTGACCGCCGCCATCGCCAGCTTCGTGCTCGGCGGCCTGTGGTACTCACCGATCCTGTTCGGTCGCGCCTGGCAACGCGAGACCGGCCTGAGCGACGCCCAGATCAACAGTGGCAACATGGCGCTGATCTTCGGGCTGGCGTTCGTGCTCAGTCTGGCCGCCGCCTTCGTGTTCGCGATGTTCCTCGGGCCGCGCCCACCGCTCGCCCTGGGACTCGGCGCAGGCGCCTCGGCCGGGCTGTTCTGGGTGTCGTCCAGTTTCGGCATCAACTACCTGTTCGAGCGCAAGTCGCTCAAGCTGTTCCTGATCAATGGCGGCTACCACACCCTGCAATTCACACTGATCGGCCTGATCCTGGCGCTCTGGCCATGACCGGCAATCGGCTGGGCTGAGTCACGACGCCCGACGACAGCGACACCGGCGGCGACGAGCGCGACGTCGCCGCTCGGTTTGCGCGACACTGGCCTTCCGTGACCGCGACTGTCGCGGACGCTGCGACTGGACCGATCCAGACTGTCCGATCGCCCTGCCCTGCCGCCGTCATGACCTCGCCCATCGACCCACTCGCCGCCTTCCACCCTGCCGTCGCCGACTGGTTCCGCGCCGCCTTCGGGCAACCGACACCGGCCCAGGCCCGGGCCTGGCCGGCGATCGCGTCGGGGCGACACACCCTGATCGCCGCACCGACCGGCTCGGGCAAGACCCTGGCGGCCTTCCTCGCCGCCATCGACGGACTGGTCCGACGCGGCCTGCAACCCGGTGACGGCCATCTGTTCGGCCAGCCGTTGCCGGATCGGACCTTCATCGTCTACGTTTCGCCGCTCAAGGCGCTGTCGAACGACATCCGGATCAACCTCGAAGGACCGCTGGCCGGCATCCGCGCCGAACTGGTCCAGCGCGGCCTGCCCGACGTCGAGGTACACACCATGGTCCGCACCGGCGACACGCCGCAGGGCGAACGACTGGCGATGCGCAAGCGGCCGCCGCACATCGTGGTCACCACGCCGGAATCGCTGTATGTGCTGCTCGGCTCGGAATCGGGCCGGCAGATGTTGGCCGGCACCGAAACGGTGATCGTCGACGAAATCCACGCCCTGGCCGGCAACAAGCGCGGCGCCCATCTGGCGCTGTCGCTGGCCCGGCTGGAAGCGCTGTGCGGCCGCCGACTGGCGCGGATCGGGCTGTCGGCGACCCAGAAGCCGCTGGCTGCTGTCGCTGCCTATCTGGTCGGGGCGCCGACGGCAGCCGGCCCTGTGCCCGACGGCGAGATCGTCGATGTCGGCTACACCCGGCGCCGCGATCTCGCCATCGAAGTGCCACCGGCACCACTGGAGGCGGTGATGTCCGGGGAGGTCTGGGCGACCGTCTACGACCGACTGGCGACCCTGGCCGGTGAGCACCGCACCACCCTGGTGTTCGTCAACACCCGGCGAATGGCCGAACGCCTGGCCCTGCACCTGAGCGAGCGGCTCGGCAAGGAGGCGGTCGCCGCCCACCACGGCAGCCTGTCGCGCGAGATCCGCCTGGATGCCGAACAACGGCTCAAGCGCGGCGAACTCAAGGTGCTGGTCGCCACCGCGTCGCTGGAACTGGGCATCGACATCGGCGAGGTCGAACTGGCCTGCCAGATCGGTTCGCCGCGCGCCATCGCTGCCTTCCTCCAGCGGATCGGCCGCTCGGGACACAGCGTCGATGGCACGCCCAAGGGCCGCATCTTCCCGCTGTCGCGCGACGACCTCGGCGAATGCGTGGCCCTGATCGATGCCGTGCGCCGGGGCGAACTGGATACCCTGCACGTCGAGCGATTGGCGCTCGACGTGCTCGCCCAGCAGATCGTCGCCGAAGTCGCCGGCCAGGACTGGCACGAGGACGCACTGTTCGATGCCCTGCGTCGCGCCGAACCCTACGCCGCCCTGACCCGCAGCCAGTACGACCAGGTGGTGCGCATGCTCGCCGAAGGCTACAGCAGCCGACGCGGCCCGCGCGCGGCCCACCTGCACCGCGATGCCGTTCACGGCATGCTGCGCGCCCGACGCGGTGCGCGGCTCACTGCGCTGACCTCGGGCGGTGCCATCCCCGACACCGCCGATTACGAAGTGGTGCTGGAACCCCAGGCCCACATCATCGGCAGCGTCCACGAGGATTTCGCGGTCGAGAGCATGGCTGGCGACATCTTTCAACTCGGCAATGCCTCGTATCGCATCCTGCGGGTCGAGCGCGGCAAACTGCGGGTCGAGGATGCCCAGGGCCTGCCACCGAGCATCCCGTTCTGGCTGGGGGAGGCGCCTGGACGCAGTGACGAACTGTCATTCGCGCTGGCACGACTGCGCGCGGAGATCGCCACCCGGCTGCATCAGGGCGATGGCGGCCCGCAGATCGCCGAACGCTGGCTGATCAATGAGGTCGGCATCGCCGACGCCGCCGCCCGGCAACTGATCGACTACTACGCAGCCGCCGATGCCGCGCTGGGCGTGCTGCCCACGCAGCAGATCCTGGCGATGGAACGCTTCTTCGACGAATCCGGCGGCACCCAACTGGTCATCCACACGCCGTTCGGGGTCCGCCTCAATCGCGCCTGGGGACTGGCATTGCGCAAGCGGTTCTGCCGCAATTTCAATTTCGAGTTGCAGGCGGCGGCCACCGACGATGCGATCGTGCTGTCGTTGTCGACCAGTCACAGCTTCCCGCTCAACGATGTGCTCAGGTTCCTGCACGCCAACAGTGTCCATGATGTTCTGGTCCAGGCCCTGCTGGACGCGCCGATGTTCCCGCTGCGCTGGCGCTGGAACGCCACGACCGCCCTCGCCCTGCCGCGCTTCTCCGGCGGCCGGCGGGTGCCGCCGCAGATTCAGCGCATGCGCTCGGAAGACCTGCTCGCCGCCGTCTTCCCGGATCAGGTCGCCTGTCTGGAGAACATCGTCGGCGAACGGCAGATCCCCGATCACCCACTGGTCAACCAGACCCTGCACGACTGCCTGCACGACGCCATGGACATCGACGCCCTGGAAACACTGTTGCGGCGGATCGACGCGGGCGAGGTCGAGGTGGTCTGCCGCGACCTGACCGAACCCTCGCCGCTGGCGGCCGAGATCCTCGGCGCCCGACCCTATGCCTTTCTCGACGACGCGCCGCTGGAGGAACGCCGCACCCAGGCCGTGCAGAGCCGGCGCTGGACCGACCCGGCCTCGGCCGAAGACCTGGGCCGGCTCGATGCCGGCGCGATCGAGGCAGTACGTGAGGAAGCCTGGCCCGATGCCCGCTCGGCCGAGGAACTGCACGACGCCCTGATGAGCCTGGGCTGGCTGACCGCCGAGGAGGTCGCGGGCGAACCGACCTGGATCGACTGGCTGGTCGAACTCGCCGCCAGCAAGCGCGCGACGCTGCTGAGCCCCCTCCCGGCGGGAGGAGGAGACCATCCCGCACTGTGGGTCGCTGCCGAACGCCTGCCGCAGATGCTCGCCGTCCATCCACAGGCGCAGTGGCAACCACGGATCGAGGCCCCGGCCGAGCAGGCGACCGTCGAATGGACCGCCGAGGCCGCCCTGACCGACCTGCTGCGTGGCCGCCTGACCGGCCTTGGCCCGGTCACCGCCGCCCGGCTCGCCGACAGCATCGGCCTGCCGGCGAGCGCCATCGAACCTGCCCTGCTGGGTTTGGAGCGCGATGGCTATGTCATGCGTGGTCGATTCACTCCGATGGCAGGTTCGCACCGCCCAATCCTGGACCGACCGGCGGCTGTGGAGGAGTCTGCCCAGGAATGGTGCGAACGCCACCTGCTCGCCCGCATCCACCGCTACACCCTTGGCCGACTGCGCCGGGAAATCGAGCCGGTGTCGCCGCGCGACTTCATGCGCTTCGCCTTCGAGTGGCAACGGGTCGCTCCGGGCAGCCAGGCATCCGGCCCGGATGCCCTGCTCGCCGTGCTCGGCCAACTGGAAGGCTACCAAGCCGCTGCCGGCGCCTGGGAAAGCGAACTGTTGCCGGCGCGGATCGCCGACTACGACATCCGCTGGCTGGACGAACTGAGCATGACCGGCCGGATTGCCTGGACCCGGCTGCACGGACCGGTCGCCAGCGCCGGCAGCACGCGCAGCGGCGGCGGGCCGGTGCGCGCCACCCCGATCGTCCTGCTGCCGCGCAAGGCACTGGCGCGCTGGACCGCCCTGGCCGGCCCGATCGACACCGCCAGCGCACTGTCCTCGCGCGCCGAGCGGGTGGTCGATTGGCTGCGCACACACGGCGCCTCGTTCTTCGACGAACTGAGCGACGGCACCCGCCTGCTGCGTGCCGAACTGGAAGACGCCCTGGGCGAACTGGTCAGTGCCGGTCGGGTCGGAGCCGACGGTTTCGCCGGCCTGCGCGGCCTGCTGGTGCCGTCGAGCGAACGCGCCGGCCGACGCCGGTCGCGCGGTCGGCGACCGGCCCTGACCGGCATCGCCGACGCCGGCCGCTGGGCGCTGATCCGACCTGCGCGCACAGCGACTGAACCGAACCAACGGCAGGCCGACACCCGCGAGACCCTGGACTACATCGTGCGCGTCCTGTTGCGCCGCTACGGCGTTCTGGCCTGGCAATTGCTGCATCGTGAGCCTGCCTGGCTGCCACCCTGGCGCGACCTGCGTCGCACCTGCCAGCGGATGGAAGCACGGGGCGAACTGCGCGGCGGTCGCTTCATCGCCGGCCTGTCCGGCGAACAATTCGCCCTGCCGGAAGCCATCGCCCTGCTGCGCCGCGTGCGCCAGCGCGAACCCGATGGCAGCCTGGTCTGTCTGTGCGGGTCCGATCCGCTCAACCTCTCCGGCCTCGTGGTCGCCGGCCCGAAGCTGCCGGCCCTGGCCAGTACCCGTGTGCTGTACCGTGACGGCATGCCGATCGCCACCCTGATCGCCGGTGAATTCAGCGCCGTGACGGCGATGACCGAAGGCGAGGCTTGGTCCGCCAGAAAAACCCTGCTGCGCGACCCTGCCGGCCAGCCGGCACGCGCCGTCGATCGGCCTCGCCCGCCAAGCACCCTGCCAGTGACCGGAATCCGCGAGAATGACCGCGATCCCGACCCAGTCCGGTCGCCGCGCAACCCGAACCGACCATGACCGAATCCTCCAGCGCCACCGAATTTCCCTACATCCATGGCTTCTCCGAGGTCGAACAGGCCCGACTGCGCAAACAGGCGCGGATCGCCGAACCGACCATCTTCAGCCGGATCGACTACGACGGCTGCCAGCGCCTGCTGGAAGTCGGCTGTGGTGTCGGCGCCCAATCGGAAATCCTGCTGCGCCGCTTCCCCGACCTGCACATCACCGGTGTCGATCTGAGCGAAGCGCAACTGGCGGCCGCCGAACGCAATCTGGCCCGCTGCCCCTGGGCGGGCGAGCGCTACACCCTGCTGCGCGCCGACGCCACCGACCTGCCGTTCGAGGCACGTCGTTTCGACAGTGCCTTCCTGTGCTGGGTGCTGGAGCATGTCCCGCAGCCGGCGCGCGTCCTCAACGAAGTCCGCCGGGTGCTGATGCCAGGCTCGCCGGTGTACGTCACCGAGGTGATGAACTCCTCGTTCTTCCTCGATCCCTACTCGCCCAACCTGCTGCGCTACTGGATGGCGTTCAACGACCACCAGTACGACTCCGGCGGCGATCCCTTCGTCGGCGCCAAGCTTGGCAACCTGCTGCTGGCCGGTGGCTTCCGCGACGTCGCCACCGAGATCAAGACCTTCCACTACGACAACCGCCAGCCGGACCGGCGCAAGGCGATGATCGCCTTCTGGGAGGAACTGCTGCTGTCCGGTGCCGACCAGTTGATCGCCGCCGGCAAGACCGACCAGGCCACCGTCGATGGCATGCGTACCGAACTGCATCAGGTCCAGAACGACCCGAACGCGGTGTTCTTCTTCGCCTTCGTACAGGCCAGTGCCAGGGTCTACTGACCGACCCGGCGCTCGGTCCGGGGGCGATACCCCGGACGGCAGGTCGGTTGTAGTACACTTGTCGGTTTCCAATCTTTCAATCCGCATATAAGGATACAAGGCGCGATGAGCAGCTATCTCTTCACTTCCGAGTCGGTCTCCGAAGGCCATCCGGACAAGCTCGCTGACCAGATTTCCGATGCCGTGCTGGACGCCATCCTGAGCCAGGATGCGCGTGCCCGGGTGGCCTGCGAAACGCTGGTGAAGACCGGTGTCGCGATCGTTGCCGGTGAGATCACCACCACCGCCTGGGTCGATTTCGAGGCGCTGGTGCGCAAGGTCATCACCGATATCGGTTACGACAGTTCGGCAGTCGGCTTCGATGGCGCCACCTGCGGCGTGCTCAACCTGATCGGCAAGCAGTCGCCCGACATCGCCCAGGGCGTGGACCGCAAGAAGCCGGAAGAACAGGGAGCCGGCGACCAGGGCCTGATGTTCGGCTATGCCACCAGCGAAACCAAGGCGATGATGCCGGCCGCCATCCATTACTCGCACCGCCTGGTCGAGCAGCAGGCCAAGGTGCGCAAGAAGAAGAACTCGCCCCTGCCCTGGCTGCGTCCGGACGCCAAGAGCCAGGTCACCCTGCGCTATGAGGACGGCAAGGTCGCCGCCATCGATGCCGTGGTGCTGTCCACCCAGCACGATCCCGGCATCCGCCACAAGGATCTGGTCGAAGCCGTGCGCGAGCACATCATCAAACCGGTGCTGCCGGCCAAGTGGCTGCACAAGGGAACCCAGTTCCACATCAACCCGACCGGCTCGTTCGAGATCGGCGGCCCGGTCGGCGATGCCGGCCTGACCGGCCGCAAGATCATCGTCGATACCTACGGCGGCTGGGCGCGTCATGGCGGTGGAGCGTTCTCCGGCAAGGATCCATCCAAGGTCGATCGCTCGGCCGCCTACGCCGCCCGCTACGTCGCCAAGAACGTGGTAGCCGCCGGCCTGGCCGGCCGCTGCGAGGTGCAGGTCAGCTATGCCATCGGCGTGGCCGAACCGACCTCGATCTCGGTGACCACCTTCGGCACCGGCAGGATTCCCGACCATCAGATCGAAAAGCTGATCCGTGCCCACTTCGACCTGCGACCCTACGGCATCCTGAAGATGCTCGATCTGGTCCACCCGATGTACCAGCGCACCGCCGCCTACGGTCATTTCGGCCGCGAGCCCGTGGAAAACTGCGTCTACACCTGGGAGCAGCTCGAAAACGGCGTCAAGGTGAAGAAGCAGTCCGCGCCGTTCACCGCCTTCTCGTGGGAAAGAACCGATCGCGCCGAAGCCCTGCGCGCCGACGCCAAGCTGAAGTAAGCGCGACCATCGGCTCCACCCCCGCGCCACCGTGCCCGCCGCAGCGGCGGGCACGGGCGTGCTGTTCATGATTTCGCCACACCGACCGATATACTTTCAGATCGCCTCCGAGGGGCGCTGCGACCTGCTGCGGCAGGCCAGGCTCGAAGGCCGATCCACTGCAACGGCGCCCGTTCTAGCGAGTCCGCAGCGCTGCGGACCACTCACTATCAACGGAGCACATCACCATGAACGCCCAGGTCAAGAACCCCGACTTCACCGATTTCAAGGTCCGCGACATCACGCTCGCCGAACTCGGCCGCAAGCGCATCCGCATGGCCGAACAGGAAATGCCCGGCCTGATGGCGATCCGTCGCAAGTACGCCGCGGCCCGGCCGCTGCAGGGCGTGCGGGTGACCGGTTCGCTGCACATGACTATCCAGACCGCGGTGCTGATCGAAACCCTGAAGGACCTGGGCGCCGACGTGCGCTGGGCCTCGTGCAA
>DIHI01000049.1:0-843 GCA_002420085.1 Lysobacterales bacterium UBA5700
TTAGCGTCGTCTTGCCGTGCTCAACGTGACCAATCGTGCCCACGTTCTCGTGCGGCTTGGTGCGCTCTAATTTACCCTTTGCCATGACTGTCTACCTCGGAAAACGATAATGATGAATTGAAGATGGAGCTGAAGATCAGGACTTCTTGATGACCTGTTCGGCGATGTTGTTCGGCGCCTCGGCGTAGTGGTCGAATTCCATCGTGAAGGTGGCGCGACCCTGGCTCATCGAACGCAGGGAGGTGGCATAGCCGAACATCTCGCCCAGCGGCACCATGGCGTTGATGACCTTGCCGGACGGGCTGTCGTCGGAACCCTGGAGGATGCCGCGACGACGGCTCAGGTCGCCCATCACATCGCCCATGTAGTCTTCGGGGGAAACCACTTCGACCTTCATGATCGGCTCCAGCAGCACCGGGCTGGCCTTCTGGAAGCCTTCCTTGAACCCCATCGAGCCGGCGATCTTGAACGCCATTTCGGAGGAGTCGACTTCGTGGTAGGAGCCATCGATCAGCCGGACCTTGATGTCGACGATCGGGTATCCGGCCATGACGCCATTGGCGACGGCTTCCTGGATGCCCTTGTCAACCGCCGGAATGTATTCCTTCGGAACGACACCACCGACGATGGCATTCTCGAATTCGTAGCCAGTGCCACGCTCGCGCGGTTCGATCTCCAGCACGACGTGGCCGTACTGGCCCTTGCCGCCCGACTGACGAACGAACTTGCCTTCCTGCTTGACCGCCTGGCGAATGGTTTCGCGATAGGCGACCTGCGGCTTGCCGACATTGGCCTCGACGTTGAATTCGCGCTTCATGCGATCGACGATGATGTCCAGATGCA
>DIHI01000049.1:905-5468 GCA_002420085.1 Lysobacterales bacterium UBA5700
TCGCCCATGCCGGCGATGATGGTCTGACCGGATTCTTCGTCGGTACGAACGCGGAACGAAGGATCCTCCTGTGCGAGCCGCGACAGGGCGATGCCCATCTTCTCCTGGTCGGACTTGGTCTTCGGCTCGACCGCCATGGCGATGACGGGCTCCGGGAACACCATGCGCTCCAGGGTGATGACATTGTCGGTGGCGCACAGGGTGTCACCCGTGGTCACGTCCTTCAGGCCGACCGCTGCGGCGATATCGCCGGCACGGACTTCCTTGATCTCGTCACGGTTGTTGGCATGCATCTGCAGAATGCGGCCGATGCGCTCTTTCTTCGACTTGACCGGGTTGTAGACCTGGTCGCCGGAGTTGAGCACGCCCGAATAGACGCGGAAGAAGGTCAGCGAGCCGACGAACGGATCGGTCATGATCTTGAACGCCAGTGCCGAGAACGAATCCTTGTCATCAGCGGTGCGGGTCGCTTCCTGGTCGCGCTCGTTCATACCCTTGACCGGCGGCCGATCGGACGGCGCTGGCAGGAACCGAATGACCGCGTCGAGCATGGCCTGCACACCCTTGTTCTTGAAGGCCGTGCCGCAGAACACCGGGATGATGTTGCAGGAGATGGTGCCGGCACGGATACCGGAGAGAATCTCCTCTTCGCTCAGATCGACCCCTTCGAGGTACTTGTTCATCAAGTCCTCGGACGTCTCGGCCGCCGCCTCGACCATGAACTCACGCGCCTTTGCCGCCCTTTCGGCGAGTTCGGCGGGAATGTCCCGGTACTCGAAACTGGTACCCTGGGTTTCCATGTCCCAGATGATCGCCTTCATCTTGACCAGATCGATCACGCCCTGAAAACCATCTTCGGCGCCGATCGGCACCTGCATGGGGACCGGGTAGGCACCCAGCCGGCTCTTGAGTTGATCGACCACCTTCTCGAAGTTGGCGCCGGTGCGATCCATCTTGTTGACGAACGCAAGCCGGGGCACGCCGTACTTGTTGGCCTGCCGCCAGACCGTCTCGGACTGGGGCTGGACACCGCCGACCGCACACAGCACGAACACCGCGCCGTCGAGCACACGCAACGAGCGCTCGACTTCGATGGTGAAGTCAACGTGGCCAGGGGTATCGATGATGTTGAAGCGGTGCTCGGGGAAGGACTGATCCATGCCCTTCCAGAAGCAGGTGGTCGCCGCCGAAGTGATGGTGATGCCGCGCTCCTGCTCCTGCTCCATCCAGTCCATCACAGCGGCGCCGTCATGGACTTCGCCGATCTTGTGGCTGACGCCGGTGTAGAACAGGATGCGCTCCGTCGTGGTGGTCTTTCCGGCATCGATGTGAGCCATGATGCCGAAATTTCGGTAGCGTTCGATGGGTGTGGTGCGTGCCATTGTATTTACCTGTTACGGGCGACCTTGCCCTGCTTCAACGCGGTCGTCCGGATCGCAGCATTTGTGAAAGTCCGGCATGGATGCCGGGGTGTGTCATGCCGTCAGCGATGACGACAATCACCACCGATAATGTGAGAACGCCTTGTTGGCTTCCGCCATGCGATGGGTCTCTTCGCGCTTCTTGACGGCACCGCCGCGCTGTTCGGCAGCATCGAGCAGCTCACCGGCCAGCTTGCGCGGCATCGACGGTTCACCGCGCTTGCGGGCCGCCTCAATGGTCCAGCGCATGGCCAGGGCGGTGCGCCGGGAAGCGCGCACTTCGACAGGAACCTGATAGGTGGCGCCACCGACCCGGCGCGACTTGACCTCGACCACCGGCGCGACATTGTTCAGCGCCTTCTCGACCAACTCCAGCGGAGCGGCGTTCTTCTCGCCGATGACGTCCATGGCGCCATAGACGATCTTCTCGGCGATCGACTTCTTGCCGCTCTTCATCACCATGTTGATGAAGCGAGCGACCATTTCGCTGCTGTGCTTGGGGTCGGGCAGAACCGAGCGAGTACCGGGAGAACCTTTGCGGGACATGATGCGTGCCTGAATTTGGAAAGATCGGAGTAATGCGAGTCGTCAGCGCCGGCCTGGGCCGGCCTGCGGTCAGG
Source organism: Lysobacterales bacterium UBA5700 (assembly GCA_002420085.1). Classification (GTDB taxonomy): domain Bacteria; phylum Pseudomonadota; class Gammaproteobacteria; order Xanthomonadales; family Xanthomonadaceae; genus UBA11164. The sequence goes on from DIHI01000049.1 coordinate 2,947, forward strand.
ACTTCGGACGCTTGGCGCCGTACTTGGAACGCGACTGGCGGCGCTTGGTCACACCTGCCGCGTCGAGCGATCCACGCACAGTGTGGTAGCGGACACCCGGAAGATCCTTGACGCGACCGCCGCGAATCAGGACGACCGAGTGCTCCTGAAGATTATGGCCTTCGCCGCCGATATAGGAGATGACCTCGAAGCCATTGGTCAGGCGCACCTTGGCGACCTTGCGCAGGGCCGAGTTCGGCTTCTTCGGCGTCGTGGTGTAGACGCGGGTGCAGACACCACGGCGCTGCGGGCAGTTGGCAAGCGCCGGTGACTGACTCTTCTCGGTCAGGGCCTGACGGGGCTTGCGCACCAGCTGATTGATCGTCGCCATTGTTGATTAGCTCTTGGACTGTTCTGAACGAAAAACAAGGCAGGCCGGTTGGATCCGGCCTGCCGATTGTGATGTTGTCTTTCGCCTCGGCAGCAATTTACCGCTGCCTCGACGAAGCCTGATCCTGGGCTCGAACACGAGGCGCTGTCCGTGCGCCTCATTTCGTATTTGCGCGCCTCGATTCGGAGGCGAGGTTGCCTTAGCCCTGCCCCGTCGTGGCTGCCGCTTCTGCGGCGGCGCCAGCTTCGGCTTCGGCAGCCCGGAAAGCCTGCTCCACATCGGCGAAGGTCGCAGTCTCGCTGCGTGCTTTGCGCTCGTTGTGGTAGGTCAAACCGGTGCCAGCAGGAATCAAGCGCCCCACTATAACGTTTTCTTTCAGGCCGCGCAAGCTGTCTCGTGTCCCACGAACCGCTGCTTCGGTCAGAACGCGCGTGGTCTCCTGGAAGGAAGCCGCAGAAATGAACGATTCGGTCGCCAGCGAGGCCTTGGTGATGCCCAGCAGCACCGGAATGAAGGTCGCAGGCAGTTCGTTGCGCGCGACCAGACGGGCGTTGTCCTCGATCACTCGCTGGCGCTCGACCTGCTCGCCAGCCAGGTAGCGGCTGTCGCCGGCATCGACGATTTCCACCTTGCGCAGCATCTGGCGGATGATCACTTCGATGTGCTTGTCGTTGATCTTCACGCCCTGCAGGCGATAGACGTCCTGGATTTCCTTGACCAGATAGGCCGCCAGCGGCTCGATGCCGAGCAGGCGCAGGATGTCCTGCGGGTTCGGCTCGCCTTCGACGATGGTTTCGCCCTTCTCGACGTGCTCGCCCTCGAACACGATGACATGACGGTGCTTCGGGATCATGATCTCGACTTCATCGCCATCTTCCGGCGAGATGATCAGTCGCTGCTTGCCCTTGGTGTCCTTGCCGAAGCTGATCACGCCCGAGATTTCCGCCAGGATGGCCGGATCACGCGGGGTGCGGACTTCCACCAGGTCGACCACGCGCGGCAGACCACCGGTGATGTCGCGCGTCTTCGATGCTTCCTGCGGGATCTTGGCCAGCGCATCACCGATCCGGACGCCGGCATCCTGGCCGAGGCTGACGATCGACTTCGGCGGCAGGAAGTACGATGCCGGCTGGTTGGTGCCCGGCAGCATGACGTTCTGGCCGGCCTCGTTCATGACCGTGATCGACGGCCGGAGATTGGCCAGATCCTTGAGCTTGCGCCGGCCGTGGCGGCTGCCGTCCGGACCGCGCAACTCGAATTCGCGATCCTTGTCGCCCGGAATCCGCTTCGGATCCATGATCTCCATGTATTCGAGGCCGGTCACCTCGTCGCGCTTCATCGAGTAGGTGACACCCTCGTAGAAGTCGTTGAAGTGGACCTGTCCATCGACCTCGGAAACCACCGGATGGTTGTGCGGATCCCAGGTCGCGACCTGCTGGCCGGCCTTGACCGGATCACCATCACGCGCGGCAATCTGGGCACCATAGGGCAGCTTGTAGCGTTCCCGCTCGCGACCGTGGGTGTCGAGGATGGAGATTTCACCGGAACGCGAGACCGCCACCAGATAGCCATTGGCATGCTCGACGGTCTTGATGTTGGTGAAGCGGATCGAGCCGGTGGTCTTGATGGTGACGTTGTCGACCGCAGCGGCACGTGATGCGGCACCACCGATGTGGAAGGTGCGCATGGTGAGCTGGGTGCCCGGTTCACCGATCGACTGGGCGGCGATCACGCCGACCGCTTCGCCGATGTTGACCCGGTGCCCGCGACCGAGATCGCGGCCATAGCAGTTGGCGCAGACGCCGAACGCCGACTCGCAGGAAATGGTGGAGCGGACCTTGATCGACTGGACACCGGCATCGTCGAGCTTCTGCACCCATTTTTCATCGAGCAGGGTGTTGCGGGTGACGATCGGGTCTTCGTCATCGCCCGGAAGGAACACGTCCTCGGCCACGACCCGACCGAGCACGCGATCACGCAGCGGTTCGACCACGTCACCGCCCTCGACGATCGGGGTCAGGATCAGGCCATCCTTGGTGCCGCAGTCGATCTCGGTGATCACCACGTCCTGCGAGACGTCCACCAGACGTCGGGTCAGGTAACCCGAGTTGGCGGTCTTCAAGGCGGTATCGGCCAGACCCTTGCGGGCGCC
>DIHI01000049.1:5567-5782 GCA_002420085.1 Lysobacterales bacterium UBA5700
CGGAAGTTCGCGGTGATCGGCGTTTCGATGATCGAGCCGTCCGGCTTGGCCATCAGTCCGCGCATGCCGGCCAACTGACGAATCTGTGCCTGCGAGCCACGCGCGCCCGAGTCGGCCATGATGAATACCGAGTTCATCGACTTCTGGGCGACCTGCTCGCCCTTGGCATTGGCGACCTTGTCGACGCCGATCGCGTCCATCATCGATCGGGCCAC
>DIHI01000049.1:5981-6586 GCA_002420085.1 Lysobacterales bacterium UBA5700
TTCACCTCGGCCTCGGCCTCGGCCAGGATCGTCTTCTTGTCAACCGGGATGACCATGTCATCGATGCCGATCGAGACGCCCGCCCGAGTCGCATTGCTGAAACCGGTGTACATCAGCCGGTCGGCAAACACCACGGTGTGCTTGAGCCCAAGCTGGCGATAGCAGCCGTTGATCAGCTTGCTGATGGTCTTCTTGGTCAGCTCGGTGTTGATCAGATCGAACGACAGGCCCTCGGGCAGAACCTCGGCCAGCAGGGCGCGACCGACCGTGGTATCGACGATCCGGCGGATCCGATCACGCTGACCGGTCTCGTCGTCGATGACCACTTCGTCGATCCGGACCTTGACCCTGGCGTGCAGTTCGACCGCCCGGTTGTCGTAGGCGCGCTTGACCTCGGCCACGTTGGCGAACGTCATGCCTTCGCCCTTGCGGTTTTCCAGCGCGCGGGTCATGTAGTACAGGCCGAGAACCACGTCCTGGGTCGGCACGATGATCGGCTCACCCGAAGCCGGCGACAGGATGTTGTTGGACGACATCATCAGGGCGCGTGCTTCCAACTGCGCTTCCAGCGACAGCGGGACATGCACGGCCATCTGGTCGCCGTC
>DIHI01000049.1:6761-6972 GCA_002420085.1 Lysobacterales bacterium UBA5700
CCTCTTCCAGGATGTCCCACACCTCGGCCGATTCGCGCTCGACCAGTTTCTTGGCCGCCTTGATGGTGGTGGCCAGGCCACGCCGCTGGAGCTTGGAGAAGATGAACGGCTTGAACAGTTCCAGCGCCATCTTCTTGGGCAGACCGCATTCGTGCAGGCGCAGGGTCGGACCGACCACGATCACCGATCGGCCGGAATAGTCGACGCGCTT
>DIHI01000049.1:7210-7633 GCA_002420085.1 Lysobacterales bacterium UBA5700
GGCGATAGAGGTCGTTGAGGTCGGAGGTGGCGAACCGTCCTCCATCGAGCGGAACCAGCGGCCGCAGGTCCGGCGGCAGCACCGGCAGCACGGTCATGATCATCCATTCGGGCCGGTTGCCGGACTCCAGGAACGCCTCCATCAACTTGACCCGCTTGGTCAGGCGCTTGAGCTTGGTCTCGGACTTGGTCTCGGCGATCTCTTCCTTGAGCTGCACCACTTCGCTGTTCAGGTCGATGGTGCGCAGCAGTTCGTAGACGCCCTCGGCACCCATGACCGCGTCGAAATCGTCGCCGTGTTCCTGCTGGGCCTGGATGAACTGCTCTTCGGTCAGCAACTCACCACGTTCGAGCGGGGTCAGGCCGGGCTCGGTGACCACATAGGCTTCAAAGTACAGGATGCGCTCGATGTCGCGCAGGGTCA
>DIHI01000049.1:7751-8211 GCA_002420085.1 Lysobacterales bacterium UBA5700
AGCGACTTGAGGAACCAGATGTGGGCGACCGGACTGGCCAGATCGATATGGCCCATGCGCTCACGCCGGACCTTGGCCAGGGTCACTTCGGTGCCGCACTTCTCGCAGACCACGCCGCGATGCTTCATGCGCTTGTACTTGCCNNCCGAAGATGGCCGCGCAGAACAGACCGTCGCGCTCGGGCTTGAAGGTGCGGTAATTGATGGTTTCCGGCTTCTTGACCTCACCCCAGGACCACGAGCGGATCAGGTCGGGAGAGGCCAGGCCGATCTTGATGGCATCGAAGTCGAGCGTCTGGCGCTGCTGGTTGAATAGATTGAGCAGGTCTTTCATTGCTTTCTCCGGGAATCGGGAATCGGGAGTCGGGAATCGTTGACAGATCGAAGCGGGGAGTCGGTCGGTCGGGGGTCGTCGTCAGCAAGCAAGGCTTTGACGATTCCCGAGTCCCGAGTCCCCAGTC
>DIHI01000049.1:8442-9656 GCA_002420085.1 Lysobacterales bacterium UBA5700
TCGCCGAAGCGCTGACCGCCGAACTGCGCCTTGCCGCCCAATGGCTGCTGGGTGACCAGGGAGTATGGTCCGGTCGAGCGGGCATGCATCTTGTCATCCACCAGGTGGTTGAGCTTGAGCATGTGCATGTAGCCGACCGTGACCGGGCGATCGAACGGCTCGCCGGTGCGTCCGTCGATCAACAGGGTCTGACCGCTCTCGGGCAGACCAGCCAGCCTGAGCATGGCCTTGATCTCATCCTCGGCGGCACCATCGAACACCGGGGTTGCCATCGGCACGCCGCCGGTGAGGTTGTTGGCCAGGCCGAGCAGTTCGTCATCGCTGAACTCGGTGAGATCGACCCGATCACCCATCAACGCGCGATCGTGGTTGTAGATCTGGTCAAGGAACTTGCGCAGATCGGCGACCCTGGCATTGGCTTCGAGCATCTCCTGGATGCGCAGTCCCAAGCCCTTGGCGGCCCAGCTCAGATGGGTCTCCAGAATCTGGCCGATGTTCATTCGACTGGGCACGCCCAGCGGATTGAGCACGATGTCCACCGAGGTGCCGTCGGCCATGTAGGGCATGTCCTCGACCGGAACGATGTTGGAGATGACGCCCTTGTTGCCATGGCGGCCGGCCATCTTGTCACCCGGCTGGATGCGCCGACGGACTGCCAGATAGACCTTGACCATCTTCAGCACGCCCGGCGCGAGGTCGTCACCGGCGGTGATCTTGGCGCGCTTCTCGGCGAAGCGCTTGTCGAACTCGGCACGATGCGAGGTGATCTGGCGCTGGGCGATCTCGACCGCTTCGGCGGCATCATCGTCCTTCATGCGCAGCGAGAACCACTCGTCCTTGGCCAGGGCATCGAGATGGACTTCGGTCAGGACCGTACCCTTCTTGATCCCGTTCGGGCCACCGTTGGCGACCCGTCCCAGCAGTTGGGTACGCAGCCGGGCATAGATCGCGGCTTCGAGGATGCGGAACTGGTCGTCGAAGTCCTTCTTGACCCGCTTGATCTCGGTCTCTTCGATCTGCCGGGCACGCTTGTCCTTTTCGATGCCATCGCGGGTGAACACCTGGACATCGACCACGGTGCCGTCCATGCCGGGCGGCACACGCAGCGAGCTGTCCTTCACATCGGATGCCTTCTCGCCAAAGATCGCACGCAACAGCTTCTCTTCCGGGGTCAACTGGCTCTCGCCCTTGGGCGTCACCTTGCCGACCAGGAT
>DIHI01000049.1:9793-9939 GCA_002420085.1 Lysobacterales bacterium UBA5700
TCGGACACGTTCGGGATGTCGGCGGTGATTTCCTCCGGTCCGAGCTTGGTGTCGCGGGCGACGCAGTTCAGTTCCTCGATGTGGATCGAGGTCAGGCGGTCTTCCTGGACCACCCGCTCGGAAATCAGGATCGAGTCCTCGAAGTT
>DIHI01000049.1:10105-10511 GCA_002420085.1 Lysobacterales bacterium UBA5700
CCGTTCCAGGGCATGAAGGCGACCAGCATGTTCTGGCCCAGCGCCAGTTCGCCGATGTCGGTCGAAGGACCGTCGGCCAGCACGTCGCCGGCGGCCACCCGATCGCCCACCTTCACCAGGGTGCGCTGATTGATACAGGTGTTCTGGTTCGAGCGGGTGTACTTGACCAGGTTGTAGATGTCCACGCCCGGATCGTTGTCGCCGACGATTTCGTCCTCGTTGACGCGCACGACCACGCGACCGGCATCGGCCTGATCGATCAGACCACCGCGCAGGGCGTTGACCGTGACGCCGGAGTCGCGGGCGACCGCTCGTTCGATACCGGTGCCGACCAGCGGCTTCTCGGCACGCAGGGTCGGGACTGCCTGGCGCTGCATGTTGGCGCCCATCAGCGCGCGGTTGGCGT
>DIHI01000048.1:0-6440 GCA_002420085.1 Lysobacterales bacterium UBA5700
CCATCGGCCAGGGCACGGGCGGCCGGGGTGGCGCCGGTGCGGGTCAATCGGACCGGCACCTCCGCGACCCGTGCGCCAGACCGGGCCGAAAGCAGCAGATAGCCGACCCGGGTTTCTCCGGGCAGGAAGGTCGGATCGTTCCAGGCCATGCGCAGCGTGAACGGTGCCTGCGACGCGACCGTGCCCGGACCGGTGAACACCAGGCGACTTTGGCTGTCCGGCTCCAGTGCGACCAGGACCGAGTCGGACTGCACCGCATCCTCACCCGTGACACTGGCGGTGAAGCTTTGGAGCAGGATCCAGATATCACGCGGACCGGCGCCCGGGGCCTGGACAATCTCGACCTCGCAACGCTCGTCCGCCGCCGGGTCGATCGAGAAACACAGTTCCTCGTCTTCCTCGGCCACCCCGTTCTGGTTGATGTCCTCTCCGACGTAGAGGTCGATATCGACGGCGGTGGCCGAACCGCTGGTCACGGTCAACCGCCAGCGCACCGTGGCAGTGCCCTGGTTGGCCGGAATTTCCAGGAGGCGAACCGCCGTCCCCTCAGCATCATCGTAAGGATCGCTGGTCGGGTCTTCGCTCAGGCTGACCGTGCTGGACACCGGCGCGACCAGGCTGGTCGCCTCGAAGCGCGCGCTCGGCAGGCTGATCAGCCCGGACAAGTTGACATCGCTCGACCCGGCATCGGACACGACGGTCCGAACGATCTCGGCCGGGGTCGCGCCGGCAGTCAAGAACACCGCAACCGGCAGCACCGTATCCGGTACACCGTCGTTGCCGAGATTGCGCAGTCGAACCCGGCCGAACTGCCAGCGCCCCGCCAGAGTCGGATCGGTCAGGGTGAAGGTGAAGCTCAGATCGCGGGCCGCGCCATTGGCGAGAGTGAACTGATCACCATTGCTGGTCAGAACCAGACCATTCGGCAGTTCCGGCACGATCTGCCAAGCGCCACCCCCTCGGGCATCGACCACCCGACGGTTGATCTGACAGGTCTCGAAACAGTTGTCGTGGACCAGCGAGGGCAGATTGAGATTACGCGGCTGGCCGCCAGCGGCTGGATTGGCCGTGGAAAAGCTCGGGAAACCGGCCACCGCAGACGGGAAATTCAGTCCGGCACGGACTGCCCGACCGATGTCGATGACCCCGGCGCCCTGATCGAAACCATCAGCAGGGGTGACGCCATCCTCTCGCAGTGCGCTCGGCCGGGCACTGGTGGTCAGGGCGGTGATCACCTGGTCGGCTCGCCAGGCCGGCGAGCGGCCAGCGTTGCGCGATGCGCCGAGCAGCAGGGCGGCGGCACCGGCGACGTGCGGGCTCGCCATCGAAGTGCCGGACAGGAAACCGACATCATTGCCGGACTCGATGGCGGCCAGGATCGAAACCCCAGGGGCAGTGACATCCGGTTTCAGCACGCCGGTCAGATCGATCGTCCCACCACCCGGATTCGGCCCGCGACCGCTGAAGGAGGCCAGGACATCGGCGGCATCGGGCGAATCGATGATCGCCGCTGCGCTCAGGAAACCGATGTGCCCGGAGCCGGTCGCCAACCATTGCAGCAGTTTCTGGCCGCTGGCGAACGACAGGTGGGTGCTCGGGATGCTGTGCGGATCGGCGACGATGCTGGCGCCCTCGACGGCCTGGTTGATCAGCACCATGGCCGAGCCGCCAGCCCGGCGGACGTTGTCGCTCTTGGCGATCCGGGCATGGGTGCCACGCAGACAGGTGATGATCCGACCGCCGGCAAACCGGTTCGGCTCGGTCGGCCAGGGGTTGGTGCTGCCATCGGGATTGCCAGCCGCATCCAGTCCCAGGCCATCGCCGACCCCACACAGCGGGTGGTTGGGATCGCGGTCGAACAGCAGGAACTCGGTTGCAGCGGTGGTCTGGCTGGCCCCGAACAGCACACCACCATCCGGCGGGGGCGTGTTGCCACCGGACAGGGTCAGACGATTGCCCTCCACTCGGGTGTGGGTAGCCGCCGCTGCGGTGATGACCCAGGGCGAATTGCCCGGTGAAGTGATCGAGGCCGCACCGGGGCCATCATTACCGGCCGCGACCACCACCACCACCCCGGCCTCGCGGGCATTGCGCATGGCCACCGCATCGGCCGATGTCCACGGGCTGCGGGCATCGCCGCCGATCGAGTAATTGATGACATCGACGCCGTCGGCGACCGCCCGATTCAGTGCATCGACCAGCCAGACACCCCGACATTCGCTGACCCCTTCGCAGGCTTTATAGGTGATCAGATTGGCGCGTGGGGCAACGCCCGACAAGGTCCGAGCGGAACCGTTCAGGTTGACCGAGATCGGATTGCCGACCGCCGTGCTGGCAACGTGCGAGCCGTGGCCATCCAGATCCAGGCCGTCGTTCGGTTCAGCATCGCCTTCACCGGTGGTGAAGTCGTAGATGCCGATCAGCTTGTTGTTGCAGACCGCCTGGCTGGAGGCACACAGGCCGAGAAACTGGCCGCGCGGATTGCTGTGGGTAAAGTTGCCCGCCGTCGCAGCGAACGAAACATGGCTGGCATTGACGCCGGTATCGATGACCCCGACGATCACCCGCTCACCACGCGACTGCATGCCGGAGATACCGTTCCACACGGTTGGCGCCTGGATCCAGGCCGGACCGGCATCGGTATGGACCCGATCGACCCAATCGGCAGTCACCGACACCACCCCCGGGCTGCCGACCAGGGCCGCCGCCTCGTCCGGTCGCAGGCGCAGCACCACACCATTGACCGCGACATCGAAGATCCGCTCCGGCTGCAACAGCCGACCGACTCGGCTGCTGGCGGCGGTCAGGTGATCGGCCCGGCGCGCCTGGAGATGACTGCGATAGGCGCGACTTTCCGGGGCATCGAGATCGAGCTTGCGACCGGTCACCGCCGGACTGGTCGCCGCCAGCGGCTTGCCGGCACGACCACCTGCGGCGAGCGCATCGCTGCCGCCGCGATAACTGGCCAAGGGTTCATCGGCGAACAGCACGATGTAGGCGCGTTCGACACTGGCGGCGGGGCTTTCCGCCGTCAACTTGCCGGCAATCGCCTCGACCGGAGCAGCGGCGAGCGGCGAGAACACGGCCATCGAGGCTGCCAGTGCGGCAACCGTTGCAGAGTACAGGCGAGTGCGAATCATCGGGAGTGTGCCTTCTCGGGTGTCTGGAGCGCACATCGAGACATGCGCTGGCGGGTAGCAGGTGGCGCGCGGGCCGCCGGCAGGATGCATGGACCGGCAGGACGGCAACCAGCACTTAATCCGTATGCCAGTGAAGCCGTGATGAACACGACGACCGGCGTCTAAACGCCGACCATCGGCCGGTTTGATGCAAATCATAGACACGTGCAGCCAACGCTGGCTAGCATGCCGCATGTCATCACCGATGGTCGCCACCACACCGACTGCCCCGCCAGCCCCCCTGTTGATCGCCCGTGGCCTGGGCTTCGAGCGCAACGAAGAGCCCGTGTTCGGCCCGCTCGACTTCGAGGTCGATGCTGGCGAAGCCCTGCTGGTCAGCGGCGGCAACGGCAGTGGCAAGACCACCCTGCTGCGGGTGCTGGCCGGCCTGCTCGGCCTGTCCACGGGCGAGATACGGCTGCACGGCCAGGCTTGCCGGCACGGCACACTGACCGAACGAACCGCCTTCCTCGGCCATCTGCACGGCCACAAGGCCGACCTCACCGTCAGCGAGAATCTGATCTTCACGGTCGGACTCGCTGGCCAGCGCCGGGGCAGCCTGATCGACGGCGCCCTGGCCGGGGTCGGACTGGACGGCTATCAGGACACCGCCGCCGGCAAACTCTCGGCCGGTCAGAAAAAACGCCTGGCCCTGGCGCGACTGCTGCTGGTGCCGACCACCCTCTGGCTGCTTGATGAGCCCTATGCCAACCTCGACCTGGAAGGTATCGACCTGGTCAATCGTCTGATCCAGCGACATACCCGCGAGGGTGGCGCCGTCCTGGTGACCTCGCACGGCGCCTACGCCGAACCGCCGGTGCGCACCCGCCACCTGGCACTGGGCGAACGCCGCCGCCGGATCGACCCGCCCGATGCTCGCCTCGGAGCCCGCCTCGGAGATCGGGCCAACGACCGGACATCCGACCATGGCTGAGCCGAGCCTGACCCGCGCCGCACGGGCCATGCTGGTCCGTGACCTGAAACTGGTCTGGCGCCGACGCGGTGACGCAGCCCAACCGATGCTGTTTGCCGTGCTGGTGGTCAGCCTGTTCCCGCTGGCGCTGGGCAATCGCCCGGAACTGCTGGCCGGCATGGCGGCCGGCGTGCTGTGGGTGGCCCTGCTGTTGGCCAGCCTGCTGACCCTCGACCGACTGTTTCGTGGCGACGCCGAGGACGGCAGCCTGGAACAGATGCTGTTGGCACCGGTGCCGCTGGCCTGGCTGATCGCGATCCGCATCCTGGTCCACTGGCTGACCACCGCCCTGCCCCTGATCGCGATCGTGCCCCTGCTGGCACAGTTGATCCACCTGCCGTCGCACCTGCTCGGCATCCTGTTGCTGACCCTGCTGGTCGGCACCCCGCTGCTCAGTCTGGTCGGCGCCGTGGTCGCAGCGCTCACGGTCGGCATGCGCTCCTCTGGTATGCTTCTTGGCCTGCTGGCCCTGCCGCTACACGTGCCGGTGCTGGTATTCGGTGCCGGTATCGTGACGGCCGCCGAGCAGGGCCTGCCGTGGCAGGGAGCATTGCTGTTGATGGCCGCCGGCCTGGTTCTGAGCCTGGTATTGGCGCCATTGGCGGCCGCGACCGCCGTCCGCATCGCACTGACCTGACTACCCGAGACCACCGCGAGCGCGCATGAATCCGATCGTCCGCTGGTTCCACCAACTCGGATCGCCACCGTACTTCTTCCGCTTCGCCGGAACCTGGATCCCGTGGCTATGGGCACTGGCCGCGCTCGGCCTGATCTGGGGCCTGTGGCTGGCGCTCTATCAGGCCCCGGCCGATTATCAGCAGGGCGACAGCGCACGCATCCTCTATCTGCATGTGCCGAGCGCCTGGATGAGCCTGTTCGTCTATGCCCTGATGGCCTTCTACGCCGCCATTGCCCTGATCTGGCGAATCAAACTGTGTGAGGCCCTGGCGATGGCCTGCGCGCCGATCGGCGCCGCCTTCACGGTGATCACCCTGGCCACCGGCTCGATCTGGGGTCGGCCGATGTGGGGCACCTGGTGGGAATGGGATCCGCGCCTGACCTCGGAACTGATCCTGCTGTTCCTTTACCTCGGTGTGATCGGCCTGAACGCCGCCATCGAAGAACGGCGCACCGCCGCCCGCGCGGCCGGCTTCCTGGCGATCGTCGGAGTGGCCATCCTGCCGATCATCCGTTACTCGGTGGAATGGTGGAACTCCCTGCATCAGGGCGCCACCGTCAAGGTCTTCGGCGAATCCAGCCTCGACCCGAGCATGGTGCTGCCACTGGTGGTGATGGTGATCGCGACCAAGTTCTGGTTCCTGGCTTCCCTGCTGCAACGCGCCCGCCTGGACATGCTGGCACGCGAAGCCGGCAAGGAGTGGGCACGGGCATTGGCCATCCCCCGGGAGCCGGCATGAACCTGCTGCCCGAACTGACCTATGCCCCCTACGTCTGGGGTGCCCTGGCCGTGTTCCTCGTGGTACTGGCCTGGGATGCCGTGACGCCCTGGCTGCGACTGCGCCGACTGCGCCGCGAGATCGCACTGCGCGCACGCCGCGAGGCCGCCCGTTCCCGTCCCGAAACCACGTCCGCACCATGACCCCGACCCGCCGAAATCGCCTGCTGCTGATCCTCGCCATCACCCTGGCCGCCGTGATCGCCGCCAGCCTGATCAGTCTGGCGCTGCAACGCAATCTGACCTACCTGTACACCCCGACCCAGGTGCTGTCAGGCGAAGCACCGGGCGATGTTCGCTTCCGCCTCGGTGGCGAGGTCTGCACTGGCAGCTTCATTCGCGAGGAAGGCACCCTGCGGGTCAGCTTCGACGTCACCGACCGCGAACGCCATCTGCCAGTCCGCTACGAAGGCATCCTGCCCGACCTGTTCCGCGAGGGCCAGAGCATCATCGCCACCGGCGCCATGGTCGGTGACCGCTTCGTGGCCGACAAGATTCTCGCCAAGCACGACGAGACCTACATGCCCAAGGAAGTCGCCGACGCCATGGCCGCCGCCATGAGCAAACCGCACGGCAGCGGCTGTCGGCCTTCGACCCGACCGTCCGACGCGATCTCGATCCGATGAACATGCTGCCGGAACTCGGCCAGATCGCCCTGATCCTGGCCCTGATCGCCGCCATCGCGCTCGGAACCCTGCCACTGATCGGCGCCCAGATCGCCTCCGCACCGCTGATGGCCACCGCCCGACCGGCGGCCTGGGCGCAGTTCCTGTTGCTGGTGGTGTCGTTCGCAGTCCTGACCTGGGCCTTCGTCAGCCAGGACTTCTCGGTC
>DIHI01000048.1:6628-15497 GCA_002420085.1 Lysobacterales bacterium UBA5700
TCGGCCGTCGCCTGCCGGATGCGGTCCAGGCGCGGGTTCTGGGGGTCATGGGTCTGGTCGGGGTCGGCTTCCTGTCGTTCACCCTGTTCACCTCCAATCCGTTCGAGCGGCTGCTGCCGGCGGTACCCGAAGGCCGCGACCTCAACCCCCTGCTGCAAGACCCTGGGTTGATCTTTCATCCGCCGATGCTGTACATGGGCTACGTCGGCTTTGCGGTGGCATTCGCCTTCGCGGTGGCCGCCCTGATCGACGGCAAGCTCGATATCCGCTGGATCCGCTGGTCGCGGCCATGGACCAATGTCGCCTGGGCCTTCCTGACCCTGGGTATCGCGCTCGGCTCGTGGTGGGCCTATTACGAACTCGGCTGGGGCGGGTTCTGGTTCTGGGACCCGGTCGAGAACGCCTCGCTGATGCCCTGGCTGGTCGGCACCGCGCTGATGCATTCGCTCGCGGTGACGGAGAAACGCGGCGCGTTCAAGAGCTGGACGGTGCTGCTCGCCATCGGCGCCTTCGGCCTGAGCCTGCTCGGCACCTTCCTGGTCCGCTCGGGCGTATTGACCAGTGTCCATGCCTTCGCCTCGGACCCGGAACGTGGCCTGTTCATCCTCGCCTTCCTGGTGCTGGTGATCGGTGGCTCGCTGCTGCTGTACGCCCTGCGCGCACCGCGCGAGGCTGCCGGCGCCGGATTCGCCCCGGCCTCGCGCGAAACCCTGTTGCTGGTCAACAACCTGCTGCTGACCGCCGCCTGTGCCATGGTCCTGATCGGCACCCTGTTTCCACTGTTCGCCGACGCCCTGAACCTCGGCCGGTTCTCGGTCGGACCGCCGTATTTCGGACTGCTGTTCACCGTGCTGATGGCACCACTGGTGCTGCTGGTTCCGTTCGGGCCGCTGACTCGCTGGCAGCGCGAACACTTCAGCCGGCCACTCGGCATGCTGGCGCCCTGGGCCGGCCTGGCCGTAGTGGTGGCGGCGATCGCTTTCTTCACCACACCGGGCAGCACGCTCAAGACCGTCGCCGGCATTGCCGCAGCCGCCTGGGTGATTCTCGGAACCCTGCGCTACGTCCAGACCCGCCGTCGCAACGGTTCACGCTGGACCGGCGAGACCCTGGGCATGACCCTCGCCCATCTGGGCATCGGCATCTTCGTTGCCGGCGTACTGGTGGTCGAGAGCACCCACCTGGAAACCGACGTTGCCATGAAACCCGGCCAGACCTACAGTGCGCGCGGCCTTGAGTTCCGCTTCGAGGGCGTCGAACAGCACCCCGGCCCGAACTACCTCGCCGATCGCGGCACCGTGGTCATCACCCACGGCCAGCGCAGCTTCGTGTTGCATCCCGAGAAGCGCGCCTACGCCAGCGGCGGCCAAGTGATGGCCGAAGCGGCGATCGACTGGGGGCTGTTGCGCGATGTCTATGTCGCGCTGGGCGAACCGCTCGACCCCCGTGGCGAGAGTTGGGCGCTGCGCATCTACATCAAGCCGCTGATCCGCTGGATCTGGCTCGGCGCCCTGCTGATGGCCCTGGGCGCCTTCCTGGTCGCTGCCGATCGCCGATTCCGAAGCCGCCCGGACGCCGAACAGGATGCCAGCCCGGAGCCGGCCCGATGATGGCTCGGCTGGCACCGCTGCTGGCGTTCGTCGCGCTGGCGCTCCTGTTGTTGGCCGGGGTGCTGATGAGCGGCCGCGAGAATCGCGAGGCGATTCCCTCGCCCCTGATTGGCAAACCGGCACCGGACTTCACCCTGCCGACCCTGTACCAGCCCGAGCGCACCGTCTCGCTCACCGAACTGCGTGGCGAACCGTTTCTGCTCAACGTCTGGGGCAGTTGGTGTCCGGCCTGCCGCGACGAACACCCGCACATCGAGCGGCTGGCCGCCGACGGCGTGGTCAAGGTGGTCGGCTTCAACTGGAAAGACCAGCGCGAGGACGCCATCCGTTGGCTGGCCCAGTTCGGCGATCCCTACCACCTGATCGTGGTCGATCTTCCCGGCAAGACCGCGATCGACTGGGGCGTGTACGGCGCCCCGGAAAGCTTCCTGGTCGATGCCGACGGCATCATCCGCTGGAAGTACGTCGGCCCGCTGCATCCGGCCGCGATCGAGCGCGAATTGCTGCCGGAACTGCGCAAACTGGACCCGAACCCATGATCCGCCGCCTGTCCGCCCTGCTGCTGCTACTGGCGCTGCTGCCACAGTCGCTGCCGGCCCTGGAGCCGATGCCATTCCGCGATGCTGCCGAAGAGGCCCGGTTCCGTGCCCTCGCCCACGAATTGCGCTGCGTCATGTGCCAGAACCAATCACTGGCCGACTCCAACGCTCAGATTGCCCGCGACCTGCGCGAACTGGTTCTGGAACTGATGCGCAAGGGCATGACCGACACAGAGATCAAGGCCCATCTGGTCGATCGCTACAGCGAATTCGTGCTCTATCGAACCCCAGTCGAACCGGCCACCTGGCTGCTCTGGTTCGGCCCCGGTCTGGTGCTGCTGATCGGCGCCACCGTGGTGATCATCATCGTCCGCCGTCGCGCCTCGCAGTTGCCCAACGACACCGACCCCAGCGAGCTCAGGGACGAACCATGACGGTCTTCATCATCGCCGCGATCATCCTGGTCGCCGCCACCACCCTCGCCCTGACCAGACCGCTCTGGCATGGCGCCCGATCCTGGGCGCTGGCCGCCCTGGTGATCGTACCGGCAACCACCGGCGGCCTCTATCTCGGCGTCGGCACACCCGCCGCACTCGACCCACAGCAGGTCGTGCCCGCCGCCACCGATGCGACCGGCGCGGCCGAACTGAGCATCGACCAGGCCCTGACCGCCCTGCGCAGCCGCCTGCACCAGCAGCCCGACGATCTGGAAGGCTGGCTGCTGCTCGGCCGCACCCTGCGCTTCCAGCAGGACTTCCCCGGCGCGCGCGATGCGTTCATGCGTGCCTTCGCGCTGGCGCCCGAATCCGCCGACGTCATGGTCGAAGCCGCCGAAGCCATGGTCATGGCCAGCGAGCGGCCATTGATCGAAGGCGAACCGCTGGCGATGATCCAGCGCGCCCTGGCGATCGATCCCGACCAGCAGCGCGGCCTGCTCCTGCTCGGCGCCCACCACATCCAGGCTGGTCGGGCCGAAGCCGGCCTGGTCCACTGGCAGCGCCTGCTGGAACTGGCCCCACCGGAAAGCCTGCCCTCGCTGCGCCAGCGGATCGACGAAGTCCGCGCGGAAGCCGGCCTGCCGGCACTGCCGCCGACCGCCGCCGAAACCACCGAAGCGCGCAGCCTGACGATCGAACTCGACATCAGCCCGGCACTCGCCGAAACCACCGCTGACCTGCCGAGTTCGGCCCAGGTGTTCGTGTTGGCCCGCCGCATCGATGGTGCCGGCCCGCCGCTGGCCGCCAAACGGCTCCCGCTCGGCCCATTCCCACGGACCATCGTGCTCGGCGATGGCGACAACCCGATGGCTACAGGCAGCCTGTTCGAGCAGCCCCGGATTCGCCTGATCGCCCGCATTTCGCGGCGTGGCGGCGCCAATGCCGAACCAGGCGACCTCGAAGGCAGCCTCGAAATCCCGGCCGAAGCGGGCACCCGCATTGCCCTGACCATCGACCGCGTGATCGAATGAACGGCAGCCCGAGGCTGGGCACGCGCCCCCGCGCTTCGCTGCAATGAGCCCTCGCGGCGATGGCCCCGCCATCGCCGCCCCGACTGACCCCGCGACCGCCGATGCGGCCGCACGGACGCCGCGCCACGCCGAATCGAGCCACCCGCACCATGACCGAATTCATCCCACCGGCCAGCCGGTTCTTCCCGCTGCCATCGCCCCTGTCATTCAAGCGTGGCGGCGCCCTGATCGGCGCCCGCCTGGCCTACGAAACCTGGGGCCGACTCAGTCCCGCCCGCGACAACGCCATCCTGATCCTGACCGGACTGTCGCCCGACGCCCACGCCGCGAGCCACCCCGATGATCCCCGGCCCGGCTGGTGGGAAGCCATGCTCGGCCCCGGCAAACCGATCGACAGCGAGCGCTGGTTCGTCATCTGCATCAACTCGTTGGGCAGTTGCAAGGGCTCGACCGGCCCGGCATCGATCGACCCGGCGACCGGCGAGCCGTATCGACTCGATTTTCCCGACCTGTCGATCGAGGATGGCGCCGATGCCGCCCACGCCCTGGTCGGCGCACTCGGCATCGAGCGCCTGGCCTGCCTGATCGGCTGCTCGATGGGCGGCATGACCGCCCTCGCCTATCTGCTCCGTCATCCCGGCGCCGCCCACAGCCACATCAACGTCTCCGGCAGCGCCCGTGCCCTGCCGTTCTCGATCGCCATCCGCTCCCTGCAACGGGAAGCCATCCGACTCGACCCGAACTGGCGCGAAGGCCGGTACGACGACACCTGCTACCCCGAGAACGGCATGCGCATGGCGCGCAAGCTCGGCGTCATCACCTACCGCTCGGCCCTGGAATGGCACGGCCGGTTCGGCCGGGTTCGGCTGGACTCGGACCGGCGACCCGACGACGACCCATTCGGCCTGGAATTCGAGGTCGAGAGCTATCTGGAAGGCCACGCCCGACGCTTCGTCCGCCAGTTCGACCCCAATTGCTACCTCTATCTCAGTCGCAGCATGGACTGGTTCGATGCCGCCGATTACGCCCCACCGGAAGCCGGTCGCGGCAATGTCGAAGCCGCACTCGGCCAGATTCGACTGCGTCGCGCACTGGCGATCGGCGTCGAGACCGACATCCTGTTCCCGCTCCAGCAACAGGAAGAGATTGCCGACGGCCTGATGCGCGGCGGCAGCGACAGCCAGTTCCTGCCCCTGCCTTCTCCCCAGGGCCACGACGCCTTCCTGGTCGATTTCAGCCGTTTCGGCCCGGCCATCGCCGCTTTCCTGGCATCGCTCTGACCCGTACAACACCATCGCCCGAACCGACCGGAGCCCTGCCATGCCCTTCACGCCCCTGCTCCGCATGTCCCTGACCGACACGCTCCGGCACAGCCTGCTCCTGTCGTCCCTGCTCCTGCTCGCCAGCGCCTGCACCCCGGCACCGGCGCCCGAAGCACAATCGTCGGCACCGACCGGCGCAGCCATGTCACCCCCTGACCCCAGCCAGACACTCGCACTGCCGCCCGACCCGGCCGCCGATGGCCTGACCACCCTGCGCCAACGGCTGGCCGACCGGCAGACCAGCAGCCGGGCCGTGGTCGAAGCCTACCTCGCGCGCATCGCCGCCCTCGACGACGCCGGCCCGCAGCTCAACGCCGTCATCGACCTGGCACCCGACGCACTCGCCCAGGCCGACCGGCTCGATGCTGAACGCAGCGCCGGCCATCTGCGTGGCCCCTTGCATGGCATCCCGGTGCTGATCAAGGACAACATCGACGCCACCCCCATGGTCACGACCGCCGGCTCGCTGGCCCTGGCCGACCACCATCCCAGCCAAGATGCCCACCTGATCACGCGCCTGCGCGCCGCCGGCCTGATCATCCTCGGCAAGACCAATCTCAGCGAATGGGCCAATTTCCGCTCGACCCGTTCCAGCAGCGGCTGGAGCGCACGCGGCGGCCAGACCCGCAATCCGCATGTGCTCGACCGCAGCCCGTGCGGCTCCAGTTCCGGCTCGGGCGCGGCCGTTGCCGCCGGACTCGCGCCACTGGCGGTCGGAACCGAAACCAATGGCTCGATCATCTGCCCCGCCGCCGTCAATGGCATCGTCGGCCTCAAGCCCACCGTCGGCCGGGTCAGCCGGCACGGCATCGTCCCGATCGCCCCCAGTCAGGACACCGCCGGACCGATGGCCCGCACCGTCGCCGACGCCGCCCTGCTGCTGGCCGCCATGAGCGGCAGCGACCCGCACGACCCGAGCAGCACCGACGCCGACGCACACGACCTGCCGGATTTTTCCAACCTGGCCAGCAGTCCCGACGCCGCCCGCCCGCTGACCGGCCTGCGGATCGGCGTCATGCGCAAGGCCATGGGCTTCCACAGCCGCGTCGATGACCTCATGGAACAGGCCATCGCCCACCTCGCCCAGGGCGGCGCCGAGATCATCGACCCCGCCGACCTGCCCAGCCATGGCCAGTTCAACGCCCCGGCCTTCCAAGTGCTGCTGCACGAATTCCGACCGGCGCTTGAGGATTACCTGCGCCGCACCGATGCCCCGCTCCGCACGCTCGACCAACTGATCGCCTTCAACCAACAGCATGCTGACACCGAACTGCGCTGGTTCGGCCAGGAACTGTTCGAGCAGGCCGCCGCACTCGGCTCCGACAGCCACACCGCCACCCTCGAAGCCCGCGCCAGCGCCCGACGACTGGCCGGACCGGAAGGCATCGACGCCGCCCTCAGTACACACCGCCTCGACGCTCTGCTGACCACCGCCGTCTCCCCCGCCTGGACCATCGACCCGATCAATGGTGACCGCTTCCTCGGCGCCGGCTATGGTGCCGCTGCGGTCGCCGGCTACCCCAGCATCACCGTTCCGGCCGGCGCCATCGACGGACTGCCGGTCGGGATCGTGTTCATGAGCACCGCCTGGAAAGAACCCGAGCTGATCGCCATCGCCCACGCCTACGAGCGCCTGAGCCAAGCCCGCATCGATCCCCAGTTCCGCTCCAGCCTGGGCCGCTGATCAGCGCGCCGAGGCCGATCAGCGCCCGTGGCCGATCAGTTCGGATCAGGCGCGGCGGGTTGGGCCAGTTGCTGGTGCTTGCGCACGATCAGCATGGCGATCTCCAGCGACTGCTCGTAGTTCAAGCGAGGATCCACGGTGGACCTGTAGGCGCGTTCGAGGTCCGTCTCGGTCAGTTCGCGCGCGCCACCGAGACATTCGGTGACGTTCTCGCCGGTCAGTTCGAGGTGGACCCCGCCAAGCCGGGTGCCGGCGGCGGCGTGGACGTCGAATGCCAGTTCGAGTTCGCGGTGGATATTGGCGAAACGACGGGTCTTGTAGCCGTTGTGGGTGCTCTCGGTATTGCCGTGCATGGGGTCGGCGATCCACAGCACGCGACGGCCGGCTCGCTTGACCGCATCAAGCAGGGGCGGCAGCTTCTCGGCCACCTGAGCCGCACCCATCCGATGGATCAGGGTCAGGCGGCCCGGCTCGTCACTCGGGTTGAGCGCGTCGATCAGCGGCAGCAACCGATCGGGGGTGACGCTCGGGCCGATCTTCACGGCCACCGGGTTGCGAATGCCCCGGAAATATTCGACGTGGGCACCATCGAGTGCGGCCGTGCGCATGCCGATCCACGGGAAGTGGGTGGACAGGTTGAACCAACCACTTTGCCGCGGCACTTCGCGGGTGAGCGCTTCTTCGTAGGGCAGCAGCAGGGCTTCGTGCGAGGTGAAGAAATCGACCCGGTTGAGGTTGTGGACCTGTTCGCCGGACAGGGTTTCCATGAAGCGCACGGCATCGCCGATCGCGGCGACCATCTTCTGGTATTCGGCGGCGAGCGGGGAATGACCGACCCAGCCCAGATCCCAATACTCGGGGTGATGCAGATCGGCAAAACCACCGTCGATCAGCGAACGCACGAAATTCATGGTCATCGCCGAGCGGGCATGCCCCTTGATCATCCGACGCGGATCGGGGATGCGCGCTTCGTGGGTGAATTCCGGCTGGTTGATGAAATCTCCGCGATAGCTCGGCAGACTCAGTTCACCGACGGTCTCAGTGTCGGCCGAACGCGGCTTGGCGTATTGGCCGGCAAAACGACCGACTCGAACCACCGGGCGCCGCAGTCCATGGACCAGCAGCAGGCTCATCTGCAACAAGACCTTGAGCCGGTTGGAGATCAGTCCGGACTCACAGTCGGCGAAGCTCTCGGCGCAATCGCCGCCCTGCAACACGAACCGCTCGCCGGCCTGTGCTTCGGCGAGTTGGCGCTTGAGCGCGAAGATCTCCCACGAGGTCACCAGGGGCGGCAGCGTCCGCAGTTCCTTCAATGCGTCGGCCAGGGCATGATCGTCCGGGTAGCTCGGCTGCTGGAGTGCGGGGCGGCGACGCCAAGAATCGGGTTGCCAACCCTCGGCCAGTGCCACAGGCTGGAGATCGCTGTCGTAGGTGCGCATCGGGCGGGTCTGTTTACGTTGCATCGCACCATCATGCCACAGCGAACTGCCCGCGCAAGCCGGAAATCACGGGCATCGTTCGGATTTCATGCCGGATCAGCGGTCGCGGCGGCGCACGGCCGCCCACAGGCCAGCGGTCGCAAACAGTGCGTAGACGATCAGGTTCCAGGCCGGCATCGACAGGCCGAGGAAGGTCCAGTCGATCTCGGCGCATTCGCCGGAGCCACGGAATACCCGCGCCAACACATCCTGCAAGGGGAAGGCTTCCAGCAGATAGTCCAGACCGGGGCCACAGGCCGGCACTTCGCTTGGCGGCAGCGACTGCAACCAGACATGCCGCCCGGCCACGCTCATCCCTCCGATGGCGGCCAGCACGAGCAGAACGCCATAGGTGATCCGACCGGCCCGAGCGCGCGGATTGTGCAGAGCAGCAACCAGAAATACCGCTCCGATCGCCATGTAGGCGATCCGCTGGAACACGCACAGCGGGCAGGGCTCCAGACCTAGCACATGTTGGGCATACAGTGCGTAGCCGACCAGCCCGGCACACAGTGCGGCGCCGAGTCCGTACTGGCTGCGAAACGACCACGAGAATGGGTTCAAGGACATCGGCATGTACTCAGATTTGGACTCTGACCCTCGCGCTCGGCAGTGCCAGCGGGCAGCGGGTAGCCGCCAGCACAGCAGCATCGCCTGGCCCTCGTGCCATCCGGCTGGCGCCATCGGCCTCGAAGTCTACCCGATGCCTGCCGTGTCAGGCGGGGCACCGGCTTGACGGTTCCGACCGGCGGTCGGTCGCAGCGATTC
>DIHI01000048.1:15615-24443 GCA_002420085.1 Lysobacterales bacterium UBA5700
CAGACGAGGATCGATGCCCCAGCCCGGAAGCACGAAACCCCGATCTGCATCGGGGCTTCGAGGGGTCCAGCAGTCGGCGCAGGCTTACTCGGCGCCGGCTTCGACCAGATCCAGCGGGCGATCGACCAGTTCGACATAGGCCATCGGGGCATTGTCGCCAGGCCGGAAGCCACACTTGAGGATGCGCAGATAGCCGCCCGGACGCGCACGATAACGCGGCCCGAGTTCGACGAACAGCTTGCCGACCGCCTGCTTGTCGCGCAGACGGGCGAACGCGAGCCGCCGATTGGCGACGCCGTCGGTCTTGCTCATGGTGATCAGCGGCTCGGCCACGCGCCGCAGTTCCTTGGCCTTGGGCAGGGTGGTGCGGATGACCTCGTGCTTGATCAGCGAGGCCGCCATGTTGCGAAACATCGACTCGCGATGCGCGCTGGTGCGGTTGAATTTGCGTCCGGATTTGCGATGGCGCATGGTCGTGGTTCCTTCAAGAGTGTTCGATGCTCGTGGCCGATGCGGTGCGGCCGATCAACCGAGCATGCCCTGTTGCAGACCGGCAGGCGGCCAGCTTTCGAGCTTCATGCCAAGGGACAGGCCGCGCTGGGCGAGCACTTCCTTGATCTCGGTGAGTGATTTCTTGCCCAGGTTCGGCGTCTTCAACAGTTCGACTTCGGTGCGCTGGATCAGATCACCGACGTAGTAGATGTTCTCGGCCTTGAGGCAGTTGGCCGAACGCACGGTCAGTTCGAGATCGTCGATCGGGCGCAGCAGAACCGGATCGACACCCGGCAGGGTATCCTTCTGACCGGCGCCGCGTTCACGATGGCTGAAATCGCCGAACACCGACAATTGATCAGCCAGGATGTCGGCGGCAGTACGGACCGCGTCCTCGGCATCGATGGTGCCATTGGTTTCGATATCGAGAACCAGCTTGTCGAGGTCGGTGCGCTGCTCGACACGCGCCGCTTCGACCGCGTAGGCCACACGGGTGACCGGGCTGAACGAGGCATCGAGAACCAGACGACCGATGGCGCGCACCTCTTCATCCGGCTGACGACGGGCAGTGGCAGGCTGATAGCCGAGGCCACGCTCGATCTTCAGGCGCATGTTGAGATGGGTGCCCTTGGTGAGGTGACAGATCACATGACCGGGATTGATGATCTCGACGTTGTGATCGACCTGGATGTCACCCGCCGTGACCACGCCCGGACCCTGTTTGACCAGACTGAGCGTGGTACGGTCAACGCTGTGCATGCGGATCGCCACGTCCTTGAGGTTGAGCAGGACATCGATGACATCCTCCTGCAAACCCTCGACCGTGGTGTACTCATGGAGCACACCATCGATCTCGACTTCGGTAATGGCGAATCCGGGGATAGACGACAACAGCACACGGCGCAGGGCGTTGCCAAGCGTGTGGCCGTAGCCGCGCTCAAGCGGCTCGATCACCACCTTGGCGCGGTTGGTGCCAATGCGTTCGATGCCGACGCCACGCGGGCGAAGCATCTGGATGCCGGAAACCGTCATGGAAAGACCTCTTGTGAATTACTTCGAGTAAAGCTCGACGATCAGGGCTTCGTTGATATCCGGCGGCAGATCGGCACGGTCCGGGACGGCCTTGAACACGCCCGAGCACTTGCCATGATCGACCTCGACCCAGGACGGAGCCAGATCGCGCTCCTGCCACAGATTGAGGGCCTCGCGGACACGCAACTGCTGACGCGCGCGCTCGGTCAGTTCGACGGCATCGCCGGCCTGAACCTGATACGACGGCAGGTTGACGATCTTGCCGTTGACGGTGACGCCACGATGCGACACGAGCTGCCGGGCCTGCGGCCGGGTGATCGCGAAACCCATGCGGTAGACGACGTTGTCGAGGCGGGATTCGAGCAGTTGCAGCAGGGTCTCGCCGGTGTTGCCCTTGCGGCCGGACGCCTTCTTGTAGTAGTTGCGGAACTGCCGTTCGAGCAGACCGTAGATGCGCTTGACCTTCTGCTTCTCGCGAAGCTGGGTGGCGTAATCGGACAGCTTGCCGCGGCGCGGATTGCCGTGCTGGCCGGGGCGCTGATCGAGCTTGCACTTGGAGTCGACCGCGCGCGCCGGGCTTTTCAGACTGAGATCGGCGCCTTCGCGGCGAGCCAGCTTGCAGGTGGGACCAATGTAACGGGCCATGGTTGTTCAGCTCCTCGGTGGCGCGATCAGACGCGCCGCTTCTTGGGGGGACGGCAGCCGTTATGCGGAATCGGCGTCACGTCGATGATGTTGAGAATCTTGTAGCCGATGTTGTTCAACGAACGAACGGCGGATTCTCGACCCGGCCCCGGACCCTTGACGCGAACTTCAAGCGTCTTGACCCCGTAATCCTGCGCAGCCTTGCCGGCGCGCTCCGCAGCGACCTGGGCCGCGAACGGGGTCGATTTCCGCGATCCGCGAAAACCGGCACCACCGGAGGTGGCCCATGACAGGGCATTGCCCTGCCGGTCAGTGATGGTGACGATGGTGTTGTTGAAGGAAGCCTGGACGTGCGCGATGCCGTCGGTGACGACGCGCTTGACCTTCTTCCGAACCTTGCCGGCGGCCGGCTTGCTCATGCTGACAACTCCTTACTTCTTGATCGGCCGACGCGGACCCTTGCGGGTACGAGCGTTGGTACGTGTACGCTGGCCGCGCACCGGGAGACCGCGTCGATGGCGCAGACCTCGATAACAGCCGAGATCCATCAGCCGCTTGATCGACATGCCGACTTCACGTCGGAGGTCGCCTTCGACCACGAACTTGCCCACCTCGGCGCGAATTGCTTCGACCTGTGGTTCGCTCAGATCACGAACCTTGGTGGAGGGTTGCACGCCGGCCAGTTCGCAGATCTTCTGCGAACGAGTCCGACCGATACCATAAATGCTCTGAAGTCCCACCCACACATGCTTGTGGACGGGAAGGTTGACACCCGCAATGCGCGCCATGAGGCGTTCTCCAAAAACGTGATTCAGCGCAGTGAATCGGAAATTGTACCAAGGCTTCGGGTTATGTAGAAGCCCCCCGGCCGAAACCGGGGAACTTCGGCATGGGGAGTGGTGCCCATGCTCTGGCGTTGCTCGCCGACCGATCCGGAATCAACCCCGGAGCGGCCGACGAAGCGTTCAGCGCGCGAAGCCGCCGCGTGAACCGCCCTTGAGGTTGGCCTTCTTCAACAGACCCTCGTACTGATGAGACATCAGATGGGCCTGTATCTGGGCAGTGAAATCCATCACCACCACGACCACGATCAACAGGGAGGTGCCGCCAAAGTAGAACGGCACCGGAAATTGATTGCGCAACACTTCCGGCAGCAGGCAGACTGCGACCAGATAGACCGCACCGGCCGCCGTCAAGCGGGTCAGCACCCCATCGACATAGTCGGCGGTCGCCTTGCCTGGCCGGATGCCCGGAATCAGGGCGCCCGACTTCTTGAGGTTGTCGGCGGTCTCCTGAGAGTTGAATACCAGCGCGGTGTAGAAGAACGCGAAACCGGCGATCAGGCCACCATACAGGATCATGTACAAGGGCTCGCCCGGCGACAGTGCCTGTGCCGCGCGCTGCATCCAGTTGAGCTGACCGGCACCGCTGAACCAGGTGGCGGCCGTCGCCGGGAACATGATGATGCTCGATGCGAAGATCGCCGGAATCACGCCCGACATGTTGATCTTCAGCGGCAGGTGGGAACTCTGGTTCATGTACGCCTGACGACCACCCTGCCGCCGCGCGTAATTCACCGTGATCCGTCGCTGGCCGCGTTCGACGAACACGACGAAGTAGGTCACCAGCAACACCAGTGCCACGATCACGACCAGGGCGAAGATGCCGAGTTCGCCGTTGCCGACCAGTTCGAGTGTGCCGAAGATGGCACTCGGCAGACCGGCGACGATGCCTGCGAAGATGATCAGCGAGATGCCGTTGCCGACACCGCGCTCGGTGATCTGCTCGCCCAGCCACATCAGGAACATGGTGCCGGCCGTGAGGGCAATGACGGCCGTCATCACGAAGCCCGGTCCTGGGTTGTAGACGATGTTGAGACCACCGCCGGCACCCTCGGACTGCAAGGCGATCGCCACACCCATCGCCTGGAACGCCGCCAGGAAGACCGCGCCGTAGCGGGTCCACTGGTTGAGCTTGCGCCGACCCGACTCGCCTTCCTTGCGGATTGCCTGGAGGCTCGGGAAGATCTGCGAACAGAGCTGAACGATGATCGACGCCGAGATGTACGGGATGACGTTCAGTGCAAACAGACTGAAGCGTTCAAGGGCGCCACCGGAGAACATGTTGAACATGTCCACGATGGTGCCGCTCTGACGCTCCATCAACTGCATCATCGCCGCCGGATCGACGCCCGGCACCGGAATATAGGTGCCGAAGCGATAGACGATCAGCGCGCCGAGGACGAACAGGAGACGCTGGCGCAGCTCGGTGAGCTTGCCCAGTCCGCCGAGCATGCCGGCTGCGGTCGCGGAAGTCGCTGCCACCGATTACTCCACTCGTCCGCCGGCCGCTTCGATGGCCGCCTTGGCACCCGCCGTGACCAGGATGCCGGTCAGGGTGATGGCACGGCTGATCTCACCCTTCTTCACCACCTTGGCCTGCTTGGCGGTGGCGGGCACCAGTTTGGCGGCGCGCAGGGCGGCGAAATCGATGCTGTCGGTGCCGAGTTGTTCGAGCTTGTACAGCAGGACATCAGCGGTGTCCTTGGCCATCCGCGAGCGGAAGCCGATCTTCGGCAGACGCCGCTGCATCGGCATCTGGCCGCCTTCGAAACCAGGCTTGACCTTGCCCTTGCCGGTGCGGGCGTACTGGCCCTTGTGGCCACGGCCAGCGGTCTTGCCGAGGCCGGAGCC
The DNA here is from genome assembly GCA_002420085.1 of Lysobacterales bacterium UBA5700. GTDB lineage: Bacteria > Pseudomonadota > Gammaproteobacteria > Xanthomonadales > Xanthomonadaceae > UBA11164. The sequence continues at coordinate 20,478 of DIHI01000048.1, forward strand.
GATGCCGCGACCGACTCGGGTACGCTCGGTACGGGCGCCGTCGGCTGGCTTGAGAGTGTTCAGACGCATGAGGGTTCTCCTTGTGCCGCGATCAGGATTCGACGCGGACGAGATAATCGACCTGGGCGATCAGGCCACGCACGCTCGGGCTGTCCTTCAGCTCGCGCACGTCGTTGACCTTGTTCAGACCCAGGGCACGGACCGAAAGGCGGTGCCGCCACTGGCAGCCACGCAGGCCCTTGACCAGACGGACCTTGACCGTGGCCGCTTCCGGCTTGCTGTTCTTAGCCATTGAGCACCTCCTCGACGGTCTTGCCGCGCTTGCTGGCGATCTGTTCTGGCGACTGCATGGCACGCAGACCCTTGATGGTGGCCCGTACCAGGTTGATCGGATTACGCGAACCGATCGCCTTGGCCAGGACGTTCTTGACCCCGACCGCCTCGAACACGGCACGCATGGCGCCACCGGCGATCACACCCGTACCCTCCGAAGCCGGCTGCATGTAGACCTTGGCTGCACCATGATGCGCCTTGACCGGATGCCACAGGGTGGCGGTGTTGAGATCGATGTTGACCATGTCGCGACGGGCACGCTCCATCGACTTCTGGATGGCGACCGGCACTTCACGCGCCTTGCCATAGCCGAAGCCGACCTTGCCGGCGCCGTCACCGACCACGGTCAGTGCGGTGAAGGTGAACTGGCGACCACCCTTGACGGTCTTGGCCACCCGGTTGACGGCGACCAGCTTTTCCAGCAGGCCATCGCCACTTTCGCGATCGGAGTAATTCATTCGATGCCTCTACTTACGGCACGGCGGCCGCTTATGGTTGTCTTGCCGGGCGACATGCCCGGCGGGTCGGTCGCACCGACGAACCGCCTGAATGCGGTCCGCCGACACGAATTCAAGTGCTGCGATCAGAACTTCAGCCCGGCCTCGCGAGCTGCATCGGCCAGGGCCTTGATCCGACCGTGGTAGCGATACCCGGAGCGATCGAAGGCGACCTCCTCGATACCTGCGGCACGCGCGCGCTCGGCAACCAGCTTGCCTACGCGAGTCGCGGCCTGGATATCGTTGAGGCTCTTGAGCCCCTCGCGGACATCAGCCTGGGTGGTTGCGGCCGAGGCCAGCACCTTGGCGCCATCGGCGGTGAACACCTGGGCATAGATGTGCTGACCGGTCCGCAGGACCGACAGGCGCGGAACGCCCAGCCGGCGAATGTGCGCCCGCGTCGATTTGGCGCGGCGGAGACGTGCGATATTCTTTTCCATTGCGTAATCCTCGAAAGCCCGAAACTCAACATGGGTTGCGGAACGACGACCGGCGGCAGCCGGAGCCGTGCATGCGGACCAACATCAAGCCTTCTTGGCCTCCTTCATGACGATCTTCTCGCCGGAGTAGCGAACACCCTTGCCCTTGTAAGGCTCGGGTGGACGGAACGAGCGAATCTTGGCCGCGACCTGACCGACCAGTTGCTTGTCGGCACCCTTGACCAGGATTTCGGTCTGGCTCGGGGTTTCCAGGGTGACGCCTTCAGGCGCCTGGAACACCACCGGATGCGAGAACCCGAGGCTGAGGTTGAGATCCTTGCCGGCCATGCTGGCGCGGTAACCGACGCCGACCAGATCCAGCTTGCGCTGGAATCCGTTGGCGACGCCCTCGACCATGTTGGCCAGGATCGCGCGGACGGTTCCGGCCATGGCGGTACGATCGCTGGTGTCGGCGGAGACGCCGACCACGGCGTTCTCGACCTTGACGGAGACCCCCGCCGGGCGGGCCAGCGACAACGTGCCCTTGCTGCCCTTGACGACGATCTCGCTGTCGGAGACGGTGATTTCGACGCCCTTGGCCAGGGCGATCGGCATTTTTGCTACACGAGACATGGTCTGCGACTCCTCGTCCTCAGGCCACAAGGCAGATGACTTCGCCGCCAACGCCGTTCTGACGTGCGCTGCGGTCGGTCATGATGCCCTTGGAGGTGGAAACGATGGCGACGCCGAGACCACCCAGAACCTTGGGCAGATCATCGACACCGCGATACTGACGCAGGCCGGGGCTGGACACCCGACGGAGGGTCTGGATCACCGGCTTGCCCTGGTAATACTTCAGGACGATTTCCAGGACCGGCTTGACGCCTTCGCCGGAAACCCGCACGTCCGCGATGTAGCCTTCGGCCTTGAGGACTTCGGCAATCGCCAGTTTGACCTTGGAAGACGGCATCAGAACCGTATTCTTGCCGACTGCCAGTGCGTTCTTGATGCGCACCAGCATATCGGCGATGGGATCAGTCATGCTCATGGTGTGTAACCTTCAATGAGTAGCATCGATATCCGCTGAGAGCGGGGATTGGGGATTCGGGATTCGAGATTCGTAGAAGCGGGTCGCGGGGCTATTGCGCCTACGAATCCCGAATCCCGAATCTCCAATCCCGGCTTCTTACCAGGACGCCTTGCGCAGCCCCGGGACATCACCGCGCATGGTGGCTTCGCGCAGCTTGTTCCGGCCGAGGCCGAATTTGCGATACACGCCGCGCGGCCGGCCAGAAAGCTGGCAACGGTTGCGCTGACGCACCGGACTGGAGTCGCGCGGCAGCTTCTGGAGCTTCTCGGAGGCTTGCATCTTCTCCTCGTAGCCGGCATCGCCGCTGGCGATGATCTTCTTCAGCGCCTCGCGCTTGTCGGCGTACTTCTTCGCCAACTTGGCCCGCTTGTTTTCGCGGTTGGTCATGCAGGTCTTGGCCATCGTGATTGCTCGCTTCGATCAGTTGCGGAAGGGGAAACGGAAGGCTTCAAGCAATGCCTTGGCTTCCGCATCGGTCCGGGCATCAGTGGTGATCGCGATGTCCATGCCTCGGATCGCGTCAACCTGATCGAAGTCGATCTCCGGGAAGATGATCTGCTCCTTGATGCCCATGTTGTAGTTGCCGCGACCGTCGAACGACTTGCCCGAGATACCCCGGAAGTCGCGCACACGCGGCAGCGAGATGTTGATCAGGCGATCAACGAACTCATACATGCGATTCCGACGCAGGGTCACCTTGCAGCCGATCGGCCAGCCGTCGCGGATCTTGAAGCTGGCCACCGAGACACGCGCCTTGGTGACGATCGGCTTCTGACCTGCGATCTTGGTCATGTCGGCAACCGCGTTCTCCAGCACCTTCTTGTTGCCAACGGCCTCGCCAACGCCCATGTTGAGCGTGACCTTGACCAGACGCGGCACCTGCATCGGGTTGGTGTAGCCGAACTGCTTCATGAGCTTCGGCACCACCTCTTCCTTGTAAATCTTCTCAAGCCGGTTCATCGTTGCATTCCTCAGGCGTCGATCGCCTCACCGCTCGAGCGGAACACACGCACTTTGCGTCCATCCTCGAGCACCTTGTATCCGACCCGCTCGCCCTTGCCGGTGGCGGAATTGAATGGCATCACGTTGGAAACGTGAATCGGCGCTTCGCGCTCGATGATCCCGCCTGGCTGTCCCGCCTGCGGATTGCCCTTGGTATGACGCTTGATCAGGTTCGCGCCCTGCACGTAAACCCGATCGCCGTCCACACGCAGAACCTCGCCCTTGAGGCCCTTGTTCTTGCCGGCGATCACGATGATCTGGTCGCCTTTCCTGATTCTGTTCATGACTGATTCTCTCAACCTGGGCTTTGCTTCGTGTACCTCGCCATCGGACCGGTCGAAGCAGACACCGGCCACAGGCCAGGTCGTGCGCTCGACCCTCGATCCGCGCTTGCGCCTTCGAGTTACAGAACCTCTGGGGCCAGCGAGACGATCTTCATGAACTTCTCGCCACGCAGTTCGCGGGTGACCGGTCCGAAGATGCGGGTTCCGATCGGCTCGTGCTTGTTGTTCAACAGGACGGCGGCATTGCCATCGAACCGGATCAACGAGCCATCGGCACGACGCACGCCGGAACGGGTACGGACTACGACCGCGTCGTAGACTTCGCCCTTCTTGACCTTGCC
>DIHI01000048.1:24614-26080 GCA_002420085.1 Lysobacterales bacterium UBA5700
CCACCAAGCACCTTGATGCACATGAGCTCCTTGGCGCCGCTGTTGTCGGCCGCTTCGAGATGGGACTGCATCTGGATCATGGGGTGTCCCTCCGATTATTCGCCCGCGCGGGTGACGATTTCCACCACCCGCCAGTTCTTGGTCTTGGAGATCGGCCGACACTCGCTGACCCGCACCACATCGCCTTCCCGACAGACATTACCGTCGTCGTGGGCGTGCAGCTTGGTCGAACGCCGGATGAATTTGCCGTACAGCGGATGCTTGACCTGCCGTTCGACCAGAACGGTCACGGTCTTGTCCATTTTGTTGCTGACCACACGACCTTCGATCGTGCGCAGCTTGGAATCAGTGCTGTTCATGGTCGTGCTCAACCTTCGTTCTTCGCAGCCAGCGCGGTCTTCACGCGGGCAATGTCACGGCGGAGGCCGCGCACCTGGTGGGTCTGGGTCATCTGTCCGCTGGCCTTCTGCATGCGCAGCGCAAATTGCTCCTTGCGCAGTTCGATCAGGTGTGCATTCAGTTCGGCGGCGGACTTGCCGGAAAGAGTCTTGGTGTCCATCAGCGCAGCGTCCGGGTAACGAAAATGGTGCGAACCGCCAGCTTGGCGGCGGCCAGGCGGAATGCCTCGCGTGCCTGCTCCTCGCTGACGCCCTCGATTTCATACAGGACACGACCGGGCTGGATCGGAGCGACCCAGTATTCGACATTGCCCTTGCCCTTGCCCATGCGGACTTCGATCGGCTTCTTGGTGATCGGCTTGTCCGGGAACACTCGGATCCACAGCTTGCCGCCGCGTTTGACATAGCGGCTGATGGTCCGACGGGCAGCCTCGATCTGACGCGCGGTGATATGGCCATGGCTGGTCGCCTTCAGGCCGAACTCACCGAAGCTGACGGCAGCGCCGCTCCAACTGAGGCCCTCGTTGCGTCCCTTGTGTACCTTGCGGTACTTGGTGCGTTTTGGTTGCAACATGATTCAATTCCTCACTTCGCAGCCTGGCGCGAACCGCGCTCCGGGCGCGCTTCTTCAACCTTTTCCTGGCCGACCTGGGCGTAGTCGAAGATTTCGCCCTTGTAGATCCAGACCTTGATTCCAATGACGCCGTAGGTCGTGCGCGCCTCGGCGAAGCCGTAATCGATGTCGGCACGCAGGGTATGCAGCGGCACCCGACCTTCGCGATACCACTCGGAACGGGCAATCTCGGCGCCATTCAGACGACCGGAGACATTGACCTTGATGCCGAGGGCGCCCAGTCGCATGGCATTGCCGACTGCACGCTTCATCGCGCGGCGGAACATGATACGCCGTTCGAGCTGTTGTGCAATCGATTCGGCGACCAATTGCGCGTCCAGTTCAGGCTTGCGGACTTCGGCGACGTTGATATGGGCCGGAACGCCCATCACCTCGGAGACCTGCTTGCGCAGCTTCTCGATGTCTTCGCCGCGCTTGCCGATCACCACGCCCGG
>DIHI01000048.1:26158-29842 GCA_002420085.1 Lysobacterales bacterium UBA5700
TTGCCGATCACCACGCCCGGACGGGCGGTGTGGATGGTGATCCGGGCGCTCTTCTCGGGGCGCTCGATCATGATCCGGGAAATGCCCGCCTGCGCCAGTTTCTCACGCAGCAGCTCGCGAACCTTCAGGTCGGCGACCAGATAGCCGGCATAGTCACGCTTGTTGGCGTACCACTTGGAATTCCAGTCCCTCGAAATGCCGAGGCGAATTCCGGTCGGATGAACTTTGTGACCCATCGTCAGTATCCCTGCTTACTTGCCCGAACCCACCACCACAGTGATGTGGCTGGTGCGCTTGAGGATGCGAGTGCCGCGGCCTTTGGCGCGGGCCATGAAGCGCTTGAGGGTCGGGCCCTCGTCAACGAACACCCGAGCGACCTTGAGGTCGTCGGCGTCGGCGCCCTGGTTGTTTTCGGCATTGGAAACCGCCGAATACAGAACCTTGTAAAACAGGTGCGCGGCCTTCTTGTCGCTGAACTTGAGCAGGTCGAGGGCGCGCGCGGCCGGCAGGCCACGAACCTGATCGGCGACCAGTCGCGCCTTCTGCGGCGAGATCCGCGCGGTGCGGAGTACGGCTCTGGCTTCAGTCATGACGATTACCTCCCCGCCTTCTTGTCGCCGCCATGACCCTTGAAGGTACGGGTCAGGGCGAATTCGCCCAGGCGGTGGCCGACCATGTTTTCGTTGATGAGCACCGGCATGTGCGCCTTGCCGTTATGAACGGCGATGGTCAGGCCGACCATGTCGGGGAGGATCATCGAGCGACGCGACCAGGTCTTGATCGGGCGTTTCGAGTTGGACGCCATCGCCGCCTCGACCTTCTTGGCGAGGTGGTGATCGACGAACGGGCCTTTCTTGAGTGAACGGGACATGGCTTTACCTGTTAGCGCCTGCGATCGCGCACGATGAACTTCTGGGTGCGCTTGTTGTTACGGGTCTTGTAGCCCTTCGACGGCTGACCCCACGGGGATACCGGATGCGGGTTGCCCTGACCGGCGCGGCCTTCACCACCGCCATGCGGGTGGTCAACCGGGTTCATGGCAGCACCACGAACCGTCGGCTTGACGCCGCGCCAGCGGGTCGCACCGGCCTTGCCGAGCTTCTCAAGGCTGTGTTCGACATTGCCGACTTCGCCGACCGTCGCCCGACACTCGATCGGAACTTTGCGCATCTCGCCCGAGCGCAGCCGAAGCGTGGCATAGCCCTGCTCACGCGCAACCAACTGAACCGAGGCGCCAGCGGCGCGAGCGAGCTGGGCACCCTTGCCCGGCTTCATCTCGACGCAGTGAACGGTCGATCCGATCGGCATGTTGCGCAACGGCAGGCTGTTGCCGGTGCGGATCGGGGCGTCGCTGCCAGAGATCACTTGATCCCCTTCGCTCAGGCCCTTCGGCGCGATGATGTAGCGGCGTTCACCGTCGGCATAGCACAGCAGGGCGATATGCGCCGTGCGATTGGGATCGTACTCGATCCGCTCGACACGGGCGGGGATGCCCTCCTTGCCGCGCTTGAAATCGATGATCCGGTAGTGCTGCTTGTGACCACCGCCGATATGCCGGGTGGTGATCCGGCCATGATGGTTGCGACCGCCGGTCTTGGTCTTCTTCTCGACCAATGCGGCATGGGGACGGCCCTTGTACAGGTCGTCGTGGACGACCTGTACCTTGGACCGCAGTCCCGGCGAGGTCGGCTTGAATGTTTTCAGTGCCATGGATCCTTACCTCAAGCCTTGGCCAGCACGTCGATGGTCTGGCCTTCGGCCAGGCGAACGTAAGCCTTGCGCCAATCGCTGCGGCGTCCCATGCGGAACCGGAAGGTCTTGCTCTTGCCCTTCACGTTCAGCAGGTTGACCGCTTCCACCTTGACGTTGAACAGTTGTTCGATGGCTGCCTTGACGTCCGCCTTGCTGGCGTCGCGGGCAACCTCGAAGACGTATTGGTTGGACACTTCCTGCAGCCGCGCGCTCTTTTCGGAAATGCGCGGGGCGAGGATGGTGCTGTACAGCTTTTCGGTGCTCACGACAGCCACTCCTCGATCTTCTTCACCGCCTCGGCGGTCATCACGACATGTTCGGCACCGACCAGGCCGACCGGATCCAGACCCTGCACGTCGGTGACGACGACATAAGGCAGGTTCCGTGCGGCCAGATAGAGCGCTTCGCTGGCGTTCTCGGTAACCACCAGGGCATTCGGCGCGTCCAGCGCGTCCAGCTTGGCGACCAGTTCACGGGTCTTGGCCTGTTCGACGTCGAACGAATCGACGATCTTCAGCCGACCCAGACGATTCAGTTCGGACAGGATCGAGGCCATCGCACCACGGAACATCTTGCGATTGACCTTCTGCTCGAAGCTGCGCGGGCGCGCCGCGAACGTGACACCGCCGCCAATGAAGATCGGGGCACGGTAGTCGCCGTGACGCGCTCCGCCGCCCTTCTGCTTCTTGAACTTCTTGGTGGTGCCGCGCACATCGGAGCGGCTCTTTTGTGCCTTGGTGCCGGCACGGCCGGCGTTGCGGTAGGCAACCACCACCTGATGCACCAGGGCTTCATTGAATTCGCGACCGAACACCGTGTCGGAAACCGACAACGGGCTGGCGCCATTTACGACCGCAAGTTCCATCACTCGACTCCTCAAGCCTTGACTGCCGGCCGGATCACGACCTCGCCACCGGGGGCTCCCGGAACGGCGCCGCGAATGGCGATGAGACCGCGCTCGACATCCACCTTGACCACCCGCAGATTCTGCGTGGTCTGGCGGACATCGCCCATGTGGCCGGACATCTTCTTGCCGGGGAAAACCCGACCCGGCGTCTGACGCTGGCCGATCGAGCCCGGCGAACGATGCGACAGCGAGTTACCGTGGGTGGCATCGCCCATGCGGAAATTGTGCCGCTTGATCGTGCCCTGGAAGCCCTTGCCCTTGGTGGTGCCAGTAACATCGACGGCCTGACCTTCCGAGAACAGATCAGCCTTGATCTCGCCGCCGACCTGATAGTTGCCGATATCGCCATCAGCGACCCGGAATTCCCACAGACCACGACCCGCCTCGACCCGTGCCTTGGCGAAATGGCCGGTGCTGGGCTTGTTGAGCAGGGCGGCGCGCTTGCTGCCGGCCGTCACCTGCACCGCACTGTAACCATCGCTGTCGACGGTCTTGATCTGCACGATGCGATTGGGTGTGGCTTCGATCAGGGTCACCGGGATGGACTTGCCGTCCTCGGTGAGCACGCGGCTCATGCCGTATTTGCGTCCTACGATTCCGATACTCATGACATTCACCTCAGCCCAGCTTGATCTGAACGTCGACACCGGCAGCCAGTTCGAGCTTCATCAGGGCATCGACGGTCTTGTCATTCGGGTCAACGATGTCCAGCACGCGCTTGTGCGTGCGGGTCTCGTACTGGTCGCGCGCGTCCTTGTCGACGTGCGGTGAAACGAGGATGGTGTAGCGCTCGATCTTGGTCGGCAGCGGGATCGGGCCGCGCACCTGCGCGCCGGTCCGTTTGGCCGTCTCGACGATTTCGCTCGCGGAGCGATCGATCAATCGATGATCGAACGCCTTGAGCCGAATGCGAATCTTCTGGTCCGCCATGATGACTGTCCTGAAATTACGTTAAAGAGCGTCGGGAGCGGGAACGTTCGCCCCGCTCCCCGGATTGCATTTACTCGATGATCTTGGCGACGACG
>DIHI01000037.1 GCA_002420085.1 Lysobacterales bacterium UBA5700
GTTCCGCGTGGAAACCTGGCTTGACATGCACCGCAGGTCAGCGCCTGGCAGACGATGCGGCGAAGGCACGAGAGATCGAGGCAAGGCTGGACAGGCTGGCCGCCGCGTGCAACGTGCTGCCGATGGACGCGGTGGCCTTCCGAACGTGGGCACAACTCAGGTACAGGTGGTCCGACACCTTGTGCGAGGACGCGATGATTGCTGCGACTGCCAAGGTTCACGGTCTCACGGTGGCCACTCGGTACAGGGCTGACTTCAGTGGCTTCGGTGTGCCATTACTGGACCCGTTCGTGGGTTAGGTTCTGGACGAGCGCGGGGAGCGAATCAGTCGGGGTGTACCCGGTCCACGGCTTTACGCCGACACCTCGCTCGGTGGATCATTCGCCGGATGAGGATCGTCGATGAGCAGGGTGGGGTGCATGTTGGATCGGGGGACGGGCTCGATGGGCCCATGGCCGGGGCTGTGGTGGACATGACCGGCGTTGTGCCGGTTGGCCGCGCGGTCGTGGTCTGGCGTCGGGTGGACAGCGGTCCACGGTGTGGCTGATCGGCGCTCGGCACAGCCATGGAATGGCCCGGCACTGATTCTGGTTGTGGCGTTGCATGCGGCCTTGCTGCTGGCTCTGCGCGAGTGGTCGCGACCGCATGCGACGGTCCAGCCACGGGGTGAGCCGATTCGTATCCAGTGGCTGGTGATCGAGCCTCCTGCGCCGCCGCCGGTGCCGCCGGCGATCCGCAGTCCGCGTGAGTCCGAGTTGCTGCCGGCGCCGCCAGTGCGACCGGTGCGTCGGGTGCTGGCGCCGACCGCCGTTGCCGAGACGCCGCCAGCCGAGCGTCCGGTGCTGGTCGAGCGCGCCCTGCGTGAGCGGCTGTATCGGCCGGATGGTTCGCTGGCGTTGAGCGAGGATCTGCTGCTTGAGGTGGATCGGAACACGATCAGACGGGATTTCGATTTCCAGATTGCCGGCCTGGAACATGCCGGCAAGGTGTTCGATCGCCCGCCACCCCTGGTCTACCAGGCGACCCGCTTCGATGGCTACTGGCAGCCGACACCGGATGTGCTGACCGATGTCCTGGAGCGTGCGGTCCGGGCGAGCACGGCAACCGTGCGGATTCCGATTCCGGGGCGTCCGGGCTGGCGGCTGGTGTGTTCGGTGGTGGTGTTGGCGGTGTCGGGGGGCTGCGGAATGGCCGGGCCGAACAATCCGGTGCTCGGGCTGGACGATCCCGACACCTTGGATGCCGACGAGCAGCGCGCGTGCGAGTCGCTGTGGCAGCAGATCGCGGAGGCGCGCAGTCAGGCCGAGCGGCACCGGTTGACGGGGATTTACGAAACCGGCTGCCGGAAGCCGTCGGCGGACCTGTGATGAGTCGGTCGAGGCGCGACCGGCAGCGGTTCGGGGCGCTCAGTTCTGACCGTCGAGGGTGCTGAGCGGGCCGCTCTGTGCGGCGAAGTAGGCGGCGAGGTCTTCGATGTCCTGATCGCTCAATGCGGTGCTGAAGCCGGCCATGATCGCGTTCGGACGGGTTCCCGATCGGTAGTCGCGCAGGGCCTTGGCGAGGTAGTCGGCGTGCTGGCCGGCGAGCAGCGGGTATTGCGGGTCGCCGATGCCATTGCCGTCCGGGCCGTGGCAGGCCTGACAGACCTGGGATTTGCGTTGGCCGGCTTCGACGCTGCCCTGGGCGAGGGCGTCGGCGGTGGCGAGGGACAGCAGGGCGATGATGAGAAGACGGGTCATGGGCAAGCGCTCGTTCACTGGGCCGCGCGGCCCTGGCCGGAAAGGTAGGTGGCGATGTCGCGGATGTCCTGCTCGCTGAAGCTCTCGGCCTGGGCGCGCATGGTCGGGTGCGGACGCTCGCCCGTGCGATAGGCGGTCAGGGCGGTCACCAGGTATTCGTAGTTCTGGCCGCCGATGCGTGGCACGTGATAGTGCGGGTAGACGTTCTTGTAGCCGGCGATGCCGTGACAGCCGGTGCAGGTGTAGGCCAGGGATTTGCCCTTCTCGGCGTCGCCCTGAGCCGATGCGGCAGCGGACAGGGTCAGGCCGAGCAGGACGGCGATCGATGCGTAGCGCGTTTTCATGCGGGACTCGAAGTCGGGATTCGGATCGGAGGATGCGTCACAAGCCGGCGATTATAACGTCCCTGTCCGATTGCGCGCAGATCATGGCCATCGTTCGTCGGGTTCGGCTTCCTCCAGGTTCGGCTTCCTTCAGGCCAACGCGGCCGTGCGAGCGGCCGCGATTCATCGGTCGATGGTCATGATGACTTCGAGCACTCGCTGGCGCGGAGGGCAAATAGCGAAACTGATCCCACGCTTCCGACCGTCTTGACAACCCTAGTGATATAGTAGACTATAACACCAGCACAACGTGACACCCCCCACTCGCACAGCCCTTGCAGGAACCCTCGACATGTTTCGTCCCGGACACTCTCAGATGCGCCCGACCCTTCTTGCCGCCTCCCTGGCGCTGCTTCTGACGGCCTGTGGTGGCGGTTCGGCGCCGGATACGGCCGCCGAGTCAGCCACGGCCACGGCCGAGACCGGCAAGGATGCCAAGGACGTCAAGCCGGTGGCGGTCGAGGCGGCGGCGGCCGGACGGCGCGGGATCAGTGCCAGCTATGCCGGAACCGCGTCGCTGGTGCCGGTCGAAGAGGCCATGGTGGTCGCCAAGACCAGCGGTGTGCTCGATCAGTTGCTGGCCGAGGAGGGCGATCAGGTGGTTGCCGGTCAACTCTTGGCGCGGCTGGATCCGGATCGCAAGGGGTTGGCGCTGGCACAGCAGCGCGCGACCCTGAAGAAGCTGGAAAGCGAATTCGCCCGGTCGAGCGAGCTGTACGAGCGGCAACTGGTGAGCGCCGATGCTCACGAGAAGATCCGTTCCGAACTCGACATCCAGCGCGCGGCGGTCGATATCGCCGAACTGGAACTGTCCTACACCCGCATTCTGGCGCCGATTTCCGGTGTGGTCGCCGAGCGCATGGTCAAGCAGGGCAACCTGATCCAGGCCAATGGCAGCTTGTTCCGGATCGTCGATGGCAGTCGGCTGGAGGCGGTGTTGAATGTCCCGGAACGGGATCTGGCCAAGCTGGCGGCCGGTCTGCCGGTCGCATTGGCGGTCGATGCCGTGCCGGGCCGACGTTTTCCGGGCCGGATCGATCGGGTCAGTCCGGTCGTCGATGCCGGCAGCGGCACTTTCCGGGTGGTCGCGCGGTTCGAGGATCAGCCGGAATTGCGGGCGGGCATGTTCGGACGAATCGAGGTCGAGTACGACCAGCGTGCCGATGCGCTGACCATTCCGCGTGAGGCGCTGATCGAGGGCGAGGGTGAGACGGCGGTGTTCGCGATTCGTGACGGCAAGGCGGCCCGGGTGGCGGTCGAGGTCGGCTATCTGGATGGCGGTCTGGCCGAGATCCGCTCCGGTCTGGTCGATGGCGAGCAGGTGGTGACGGTCGGCAAGGCGACTCTGCGCGATGGCGCCACGGTGGAGATCGTCAACGCGCCAGCGGTGGCCGAAGATGAGTCGCCGGAAGGCGTCGAGGCGGGTCTGACGGGCGGCGCTCAGGCGGCTGCCCAATGAAGACCTACCAGGGGGCGGCCGGTCTGGCCGAATTTTCGACCCGGCGGCGGGTCACCATCGCCATGGTCATGCTGACCTTCGTGCTGTTCGGCTGGATCGCGCTGCGTGATCTGAAGGTCAATCTGCTGCCCGATCTGACCTATCCGACCCTGACCGTTCGCACCACCTACACCGGTGCGGCGCCGTCGGAGATCGAGAACCTGATCTCCGAGCCGGTCGAGGAAGCGGTCGGGGTGGTCAAGAACCTGCGCAAGCTGCGCTCGGTGTCGCGTACCGGTCAGAGCGATGTGATCCTGGAATTCGCCTGGGGCACCGACATGGATCGGGCCAGCATGGAGGTTCGCGACAAGTTGGAAATCCTCCGGCTGCCGCTGGAGGCCGAGCAGCCGGTGCTGCTGCGCTTCAATCCGTCCACCGAGCCGATCATGCGTCTGGCGCTGGCCAGCCCGGAGGTGGTCGGGGCCAATGCCGAGGCCGAGTTGATGCGCCTGCGTCGTTTCGCCGACGAGGAACTCAAGAAGGCGCTCGATCCGGTGGCCGGTGTGGCGGCGACCAAGGTGTCGGGTGGTCTGGAGGACGAAGTCCAGGTGTTGATCGATCAGCAGCGCCTGGCCCAGTTGAACATCGATGTCGGCACGGTGATCGAACGGTTGCGACTGGAGAACGTCAATGTCTCCGGTGGGCGCATCGAGGAGGGCAGCCAGCGTTATCTGGTTCGGACGGTCAACCAGTTCGCCGGTCTCGACGAGATGCGCGAGTTGATGGTGGCCACGGTTGCCGGTGTGCCGATCCGGCTCGGCGAGATCGCCACTGTGCGCCAGGGGTACAAGGAGCGTGAGGCGATCATCCGCTTGGCCGGTGAGGAGGCCATCGAGTTGGCGGTCTACAAGGAGGGCGATGCCAATACCGTCGCTGTCGCCGATGCCGTCAAGCAGACCTTGAGCCGGGTTCGCCAGTCGCTGCCGCCCGGTGCGGAGCTGACCGAGGTCGAGGACCAGTCGATCTTCATTCGCCAGGCGCTCGACGAGGTCCGTTCGGAGGCGTTGTGGGGCGGTTCGCTGGCCCTGCTGCTGATCTTCCTGTTCCTGCGCGACGGCTGGAGCACCTTCGTCATCGCCCTGTCGCTGCCGGTGTCGATCATTACCACGTTCTTCTTCATGGGCCAGTTCGGTCTGAGTCTGAACGTGATGTCGCTGGCCGGTCTGGCGTTGGCGACCGGCATGGTGGTGGACGATTCGATCGTGGTCCTGGAGAGCATCGCCAAGGCGCGTGAGCGCGGCCTGGGCATGATCGAGGCGGCAATCGTCGGAACCAGCGAAGTCGGCATGGCGGTGGTGGCATCGACCCTGACCACGGTGGCGGTGTTCCTGCCGCTGGTGTTCGTCGAGGGTGTGGCGGGCCAGTTGTTCGGTGATCAGGCGCTGACCGTTGCCATTGCGATGCTGATGTCGCTGGTGGTGGCGATGACCCTGATTCCGATGCTGGCGTCCTGGCGTGCCACTTCGCCGCTGGCCTATGCCGTCGAGCCCGGTGATGAGGTGGCGAGTTGGCGTCGGATATTCGACTTCATCAAGCGCGTCCTGTACTGGCCGTTGAATGGCAAGACGGCGAACGGCGATCCGGCAATGGCGATCGTCCTGAACGGCGTTGCCGTGAACCGTTCGCGATCCTCGCTGCGGATGCTGGTCTGGTCGGTGACCCTGATACCGAAGCTGGTGGTGCTGGTGCCGACTGTGTTGGTGGCGGTTCTGGCCGGGCTGCTGCCTTGGCTGCTGTTCGCACTGACCTGGGTGGTTGCCGTGATCGGCCGGCTGTTTGCACGGACCGTCGGTGTGGCGCTGGGCTGGTTGAGCGGTGTTCTGATGGCCGGCTTCGGTCGGGCCGAGGACGCCTATCTGCGTCTGCTGCCGCGTGCCTTGGCCAGCCCTGGCCTGGTGCTGGGTGGCGCGCTGGCGGCATTCCTGGCGGTGCTGGCCCTGATTCCGGGCCTGGGCGCCGATCTGATTCCGCAGTTGGCCCAGGATCGCTTCACGATGACCGCCAAGCTGGCGCCGGGCACTCAGTTGCGCGACACCGATCTGTTGATGCGCGATGTCCAGCGACTGCACGCCGAGCAGGCCGGCATCCGGACGCTGTACGGGGTGAGTGGCAGCGGTAACCGGCTCGACGCCAGCCCGACCGAGTCGGGTGAAAACATCGCGGCGCTGACCGTGGTGCTCGAACGCAGTGCTGACAGCGCGCTGGAGGCCGAGGTGACCGAGGCGCTGCGGGCCAGCATGACCGCCAATTTTCCGGGCGTTGAAGTCGATTTCGGGCGCCCGGAGTTGTTCAGCTTTGCGACGCCGCTGGAGATCGAATTGCGTGGCAACGATCTCGATCGCCTCGCCGAGGCCGGACGCGATCTGGCCCAGCGCATGGCCGCCGATGACCGTTTCGCCGACATCAAATCGACGGTCGAGCGGGGTTTTCCGGAAATCCAGATTCGCTTCGATCAGGAGCGCGCCGCTGCCTTGGGCCTGACCACGCGCCAGATTGCCGATCAGGTGGTGCGCAAGGTGCGCGGCGAGGTTGCCACCCGCTACAGCTTCCGCGACCGCAAGATCGATGTCCTGGTCCGGGCCAGAGAAGCCGATCGGGCGTCGGTTGACGACATTCGCCGATTGATCGTCAATCCACAGAGCGAACGGCCGGTGACCTTGGAATCGGTCGCCGAGGTGGTCGCCACCACCGGTCCGAGCGAGATTCATCGGACCGATCAGGTGCGGGTTGCGGTGATCTCGGCCAATCTTCGCCATGGCGATCTGGCCTCGGCGGTCACGGCAGTGCGCGAACTGGTCGCCGAGCGGCCGATGCCGGCCGGGGTCGATCTGGCCATCGGCGGTCAGGGTGAAGAACTTGATGCCTCGACGGCATCCCTGTTGTTCGCCTTCGGTCTGGCGCTGTTCCTGGTCTACCTGGTGATGGCCTCGCAGTTCGAGTCCCTGCTGCATCCGTTCGTCATCATGTTCACCATCCCGTTGGCCGTGGTCGGTGCAGTGTTGGCCCTGGTGCTCACCGGCAATTCGATCTCGGTGGTGGTGTTCATCGGCTTGATCCTGCTGGCCGGTATCGTGGTCAAGAATGCCATCGTGCTGATCGATCGGGTCAACCAGCTTCGGGTCGAGGGAGTGGCCAAGACCCGTGCCATCATTGAGGGCGCCCATGCCCGACTGCGGCCGATCGTGATGACCACGCTGACGACCCTGTTCGGTTTCCTGCCGCTGGCGCTTGGGCTGGGCGAGGGGGCCGAGGTCCGGGCGCCGATGGCGATCACCGTGATCGGGGGTCTGCTGGTCTCGACCCTGTTGACCCTGGTGGTGATTCCGGTGGTCTACAACCTGCTGGATCGGCGCAGTGATGCGTCCTATGCCCGACTGGCTCGGCCGATCGAGGAGATCGATGCGGCGCTCGGCACGGGAGAACACGCATGAGCAGCGATCGCCAACCGTCATCGAGTCAGCCGCCATCGGCCTCAGCCCGCGTCGGTGGTTTCAGTCTGGCCGAGTTGAGTCTGCGTCGGCCGGTGACGATCACCATGCTGTTCGTGTCGATGGTGGTGATCGGGCTGATCGCCACCCAGCGGCTGCCGCTGGCCTTCCTGCCGGAAATCCAGGCGCCCTTCATCTTCGTCGATATGCCGTATCCCGGATCGACGCCCGAGGAGGTCGAGCGAACCATCATCCGGCCGGTCGAGGAGGCGCTTTCGACCCTGTCTGGGGTCAAGCGGATGAATTCCCAGGCGCGTGCCGACGGGGGGTTCGTGTTCATGGAGTTCCGCTGGAACCGCGACATCGAGATCGTCGCGGCCGAGGCGCGCGAGCGGATCGATGCCATACGCGGCGAGTTGCCGAGTGACTTGCAGCGTTACTTCGTGATGAAGTTCGCCACCAGCGATCAGCCGGTGCTGCGGGTGCGGTTCGCCACCGATCGCGATCTTTCGGGCAGCTACGAGTTGCTGGAGCGGGAAATCAAGCGCCGACTCGAACGCCTGCCCGGTGTCGCCCGTGTCGATATCTCCGGCGTAGCACCGGCCGAGGTCGAGATTGCTGTTTCGTCCGAGCGGGTCGAGGCGCACGGCATCAGTCTGAATGTCCTGGCGCAGCGCTTGCAGGCCGCCAATTTCAGCGTCTCGGCCGGCGAGATCGATGACGGCAACCGTCGGTTGCGGGTGCAGCCGATCGGCGAGCTGACCAATATCGATGCGGTGCGCAATCTGGTCATCGATGGTCGTGGTACGCGCCTGTCGGATATCGCCGATGTCCAACTCAAACCGAGTCGGCTCGACTATGGCCGTCGGCTGGAAGGCCGGGCGGCCGTCGGCATCGACATCTTCAAGGAGCGCAGCGCCAATCTGGTCGATGTCGGCCGGTCGGTGCTGGCCGAACTGGAGCCGATCTCGCAGCGCCCGGAGTTGCACGGGATCAGTTTCACGGTCATCGAGAATCAGGCGCGCGGGGTGACCGAGTCGCTGTCGGAACTGGCCAGTTCCGGCTTGGTCGGCATGGGCTTGGCGGTGCTGGTGCTGTTCGGCTTTCTGCGCCACTGGCCTTCGACCCTGATGGTGGCGTTGGCGATCCCGGTCGCCATCGTGGTCACGCTCGGGCTGATGTACTTCATGGACATGAGCCTCAACATCCTGTCGATGATGGGGTTGCTGCTGGCCATCGGCATGCTGGTTGACAACGCAGTGGTGGTCACCGAAAGCATCTTTCAGTACCGGGAGAAGTATCCGGACAGCCCATGGCGTGCGGCCATCGAGGGCACGCGCGGGGTACAACTGGCGATCAGTGCCGGTACGCTGACTTCGGTCATCGTGTTCCTGCCGAACATCTTCGGCGAACGCAACCAGATCAGCCTGTTCCTTTCCCACGTCGCGGTCACCATCACCATTTCGATGCTGGTGTCGTGGCTCATCGCGGTCAGTCTGATCCCGATGTTGTCGGCCCGCATCCGCCGGCCGCCGAACGGTGCCGGCACACGGGGATTGATCGCCTGGATGGTGGCCCGCTATGCCGCCATACTCGAATGGTCGCTGCACCATCGGGCGCTGAGTGTCCTGGCGATCATCGGGATCATCGCGGTCAGCATGGTGCCGGCGACGGCGACCCGGTTCGACATGTTCGCCAATGAGCAGGGGCGCGAGTTCGACATCCAGTACCGCTGGAACAGTGCCTACTCGTTGCCACAACTCTCGCGCGAGGTGAAACGGATCGAGGACTATCTCGACGAGAATCGTGAGCGTTTCGGCATCCAGCAGATCTACAGTTGGTATTCCGAGCGCGGCTGGGCGGCGACCCGCCTGACCCTCGAACCGGACGCGATGGACGGTGCTTCGGTGGCCAAGGTCCAGGAGGCGATCATGGCCGATCTCCCACGTCTGGCGACCGCCGAATTGTCGTTGAGTCAGCAGCAGCGCGGCAGTGGCTCGGGCGAGGGAGTGCAGTTCTTCCTTCAGGGCGATTCCGCCGAAACCCTGCGCGAGCTTTCGGAATCGCTGGTGCCGATGCTGGCGGGGCGCGCCGAGCTTCGCGATGTCCGTGCCGAGGTCGGCGACGAGAGTGTCGAGATTGCCGTCAGTGTCGATCGTGAGCGCGCGGCTGCGTATGGCTTCAGCGCCCAGGAAGTCGCGACCTATGTCGGTATCGCCCTGCGCGGCACGCCTTTGCGCGAATTCCGCGCCGATGGCAAGGAGGTGCCGATGTGGCTGCGTTTTGCCGGCAGCGAGCAGCAGAGTGTCGCTGACCTCGGTCGCTACACCTTGCAGCGCGCCGACGGGTCGGCGGTGCCCCTGCTGGCCGTGGTCGATGTCGGCGTTCGCCGCGGTCCGAGTCAGATCAATCGGCAGAATCGTCGGACCTCGCTGGCGATCCAGGCCAACCTCGCCGACGGTGTGCTGCTGCCGGATGCCCGCAAGGCGATCGAGGATGCCATGGCGGGAGCCAGTCTGCCTGCTGGCTATGTCTGGAGCTTCGGCCAGAGCTTTGAGGAAAACGATGAGGCCGGCGCCCGGATGGGCTTCAATACCCTGGTGGCCCTGCTGATGATCTTCGTGGTGATGGCGGCCCTGTTCGAGTCGCTGCTGTTTCCGGCGGCGATCCTGAGCGCGATCCTGTTCTCCGCACTCGGGGTGTTCTGGCTGTTCTGGTTGACCGGGACGACCTTCTCGATCATGGCGGCAATCGGCATTCTGGTGCTGATGGGGGTCGTTGTGAACAACGGCATCGTGATGATCGAGCACATCAACAACCTGCGCCGCGAGGGCCTGTCGCGCACCGATGCCTTGATCGCGGGCGGTCGTGAACGGCTGCGACCGATCCTGATGACGGTCGGAACCACCCTGCTCGGCTTGATTCCGCTCAGTCTGAGCGCCACCCAACTCGGCGGTGATGGGCCGGCCTATTACCCGATGGCGCGCGCCATTGCCGGTGGTCTGGCTTTCTCGACCGTGGTCAGCCTGCTGTTTCTACCGACCATCTACGCGATCCTCGACGATCTTCGATCGTGGACCGCCGAATGGATGCGGCGGGCACTGGCCCATGTCCCGTTCGCCGGTCCACGGGTGGCTGCCGATTGATTCGCGTGCCGGTGGCGTGAGCGAGTGAATGCCGGCGGGATCGGGCTACACTGCCGACCCGCCCACACAGCTACGAGCATGGCCGTCCGCACCCTGGAGATCGCGATTGCCGGTTATGGCAGTGCCGGTCAGGCGGCGGCCATCCTGCTGGCCCGTGATGGCCATCGGGTGACGGTATTCGAGCGGGCAGCGACGCCGATGCCGGTTGGCGCCGGCCTGTTGCTGCAACCGACCGGCCTGGCGGTGCTCGACGAAATGGGCCTGCTGTCCGAGGCATTGATGTTCGGTGCGCCGGTTCGACGCCTGCTCGGCGACACGCCCGATGGCCGTCAGGTGCTCGACATGCGCTACACCGACCTCGATCGGCGCCTGTTCGGGCTGGGCATGCAGCGAGCGGCGCTGTTCGATCTGCTGCATGCGGCACGCCCGGACGAGGCGATCGTGAAATTCGGCGCCGAGATCGATCGGATCGACTCGGATGACGGCCGGCTGATTACGGTCGAGGGGGTGCGACATGGACCGTTTGACCTGATCCTGATCGCCGATGGCGCCGCATCGAGGCTGCGTCAGGTACTGGCGCCGCACCGTCTCAATCAACCCTATCCGTGGGGTGCCCTGTGGTGTCTGGTCGCACTCGACGACTGGCCGCAGCACGATGTGTTGCGTCAACGCTACCGCAGCAGTTCCAGA
>DIHI01000045.1:0-271 GCA_002420085.1 Lysobacterales bacterium UBA5700
TGCCGCGCGATACGCCGGGCCTGGAGGTCGGCCGCCGGCACATGCCACTGAACGTCGCCTTCCAGAACGGCACGGTACGCGGCAAGGATCTGTTCCTGCCGCTGTCGGCCCTGATCGGTGGCCCGGCCATGGCCGGCAAGGGCTGGAAGATGCTGGTCGAGGTGCTTTCGGTCGGTCGCGCGATCTCGCTGCCGTCCAGTGCGGTCGGTGCGATGAAGCTGAGTGCGGTCGCGACCGGTGCCTATTCCCGCATCCGCAAGCAGTTCGGCAT
>DIHI01000045.1:463-1989 GCA_002420085.1 Lysobacterales bacterium UBA5700
TCGGCGATCGCCAAGTACCACGCCACCGAGGTCGGCCGCACGGTCA
The DNA here is from genome assembly GCA_002420085.1 of Lysobacterales bacterium UBA5700. GTDB lineage: Bacteria > Pseudomonadota > Gammaproteobacteria > Xanthomonadales > Xanthomonadaceae > UBA11164. Next base: position 510 of record DIHI01000045.1, read on the forward strand.
TTCGCGACGCCATGGACGTGCATGCCGGCAAGGGCATCATCCTCGGTCGTCGCAACTATCTGGGCCGGCTGTGGCAGGGCTCGCCGGTGTCGATCACGGTCGAGGGTGCCAACATCCTCACCCGCAGCATGATGATCTTCGGCCAGGGCGCGATCCGTTGCCATCCCTGGGTGCTGAAGGAAATGCAGGCCGCCACCCATCCCGATCCGGACACCCGGTTGCGGGAATTCGACCGGGCGCTGTTCGGACACATCGGCTTCGCAATCTCCAATGCCGTGCGCAGCGTCTGGTTCGGCCTGACCGCCGCCCGCTTCGGCAGTGCGCCCGGCGACAGCTACACCCGCCGCTACTACCGCAAGCTCAACCGCTATTCGGCCAATCTCGCCCTGGTCGCCGATGTCTTCATGCTGCTGCTGGGCGGCAAGCTGAAGTTCAAGGAGAGCCTGTCGGCGCGCATGGGCGACGTGCTCAGTCATCTCTACATCGCCAGCAGCATGCTCAAGCGCTACGAAGACCATGGCCGGCCGGTCGCCGATCGACCGCTGCTGGCCTGGGCCTTCCACCACAGCGTGCATGAGATCGAACTGGCGCTGTCGGGTGCGCTGCGCAACTTCCCGATCCGGCCGGTGGTATGGCTGCTGTGGCCGCTGGTGTTCCCGCTCGGTCGTCGCGCTCAGGCGCCCTCGGATCGCCTCGGCCACCGCGCTGCGGCCCTGCTGATGTCGCCCAACGAGGCCCGCGACCGGCTGGGCGAGGGCATCTTCCTCACGCCCGGCGAGAACCATCCGGCCGGCCGGATCATCGCCGCCCTGCCCAAGGTGATTCTGGCCGAACCAGTCGAACGCAAGTTCCTCAAGGCACTCAAGAACAGCGACATCGAGGCGCTCGACTTCGATCGGCAACTCGAAGAGGGCGTGCGCGAAGGCTGGATCACGCCGGACGAGCGGCGGCAACTGGAAGAACTGCGCGCGCTCACCCTCGACACCATCGATGTCGATGAATTCGACAGCGCCGATCTGGCCGCCGGCACGGCGACACTCAGCAAGAAGGTCGGCAAGGCCGCCTGAGCATTCCGCACGCGCTTCGGCGCCGCTGCACCCCGACCCCGGTCCGATCTGGACCGGGGTCGATCATTTCCGGCCCAGCCCAACGGGTGCAGCAGGGCGCTCAGCCCGGCCGGCCGGGATCCTCGGGGCCGGCATCCGGCTCACTCCAGCGCATCATCCGGAAGTCGAAGCCGCACTCCAGGGTCGGCTTGATGATCCGGAAATACGGCGAGATGTCGAAATCGCGCGGCGCGAACAGGCTGTGATGGCGGATGTGCAGGATTTCCCGCTGATCGGCATCCAGCCGGCCATCCGGACTCCGCTCGACCTCCGGCAAGACCGGATAGGACACGGCCTGGAACGCCTGGGCCAGCAGTGACGAGCAGATCGCCCGAGTCGGGTCGCCACTGCCCAGCGCCAGCATCCGGCGCCGG
>DIHI01000045.1:2128-8644 GCA_002420085.1 Lysobacterales bacterium UBA5700
AGCATGTGCCGGGTGACGATGTCGAGTTGGTCGGGCGGCAACCCGACCGGCCGACAGATCCGCGTGTGATGGCCGAGGTACTCACGCATGGCCACGGTCCGGACGCCCTCACGCAGATCCGCCTCGACCAGCACTGGCGCATCCAGCCGCTGATCGGCCGGCAGTTCGCCCGGCGTGCGGAAGCACAGGGCAGCGTGTGACCAGGTCGATTGGGTCAGGTACTTGATCGCCGTACTGACCCGGCTGCCGCCCTCGACCAGCAGCACATCACCGGTGCGGAGGGTGGCGAGCAGGGCTTCCGGACGATGGGTGGGGCCATGTGGTGGGGTCCGGGATGGTGCCGACAGATAGGCCGCGAGGGCGCGGCCGATTCGTTCGCACAGCCAGGCGAACGGCGCCGGCATCGCTCAGCCGACCGCCGCCGGAGTGGCCGGCGCGGCGCCACGGCTGGCCGGATCCGGGAACCGTGCCTGCGCCCGCCCCGCCCACCAGGCGCCCGCGATGAATGCCAGCGACAGCACGACACCGCCACCGAAGACGACGCTGGAACCGCCCAGCGCCAGCACTTTGTGCAGCCAGGCATAGATCAGATCGGCACCCCGATAGACCACGGTATCGATCGCCGCCTTGGCCTTGTAGCGCCACTCGCGCTCGACTCGGGTGTAGATGGTCTCGCGGGCCGGCTTCATCAACGAGAATTCACCCGCACGCAGCGAAACCTGCACCGCTGCCACCATCAGTGGCAGGGGCGAGGCGAGCAGTATGGAAAACCCGATCAGGGCAATGCATGGTGGAATCAGCAGCACGGTCGCCAATCGGAACCGGGTCAGCAAGGCCCGAGTCAACAGCAACTGGACGATCAGGGTCGTGGTATTGACCGCCAGGTCGATCGACGAATAGAAGCTGGTGCGAGCGGCGCTGTCGGGAAACAGCACGCGGGTGATCGCCGCCTGCTCGTTGTAGACCAGGGTCGCGCCGCCCAGCCCGGTGAACAGCAACAGCGCCAGCGCACGCAGCAGGGGCTGGCGCCAGATCAATGCCAGCCCGGCCAGGATCGATCCGCCGATCGCCTCGTCATCGACGGCCGCCTGACGGCTGTCACCCCGGCTGACCCAGCGCCGCAGTCGCATGATGCACAGCAGGCACATGGCCAGCATCGCCGCCGAGACCAGCATCAGGTTGGCGATGCCGATGTCCAGCACCAGGTGCCGGGTCAACCACGGCCCGAGGAAGCCGCCGACCGTACCGCCGACCGCGATGTAGCCGTACAGTCGTCTGGCCTCGGCATCGCTGAACACGTCGGCCATGAAACTCCAGAACACCGACACCGCGAACAGGTTGAACACTGTCAACCAGACGAAAAAGACATCACCGACCCAGGGCACCTCCCGTCCGAACAGGCCATGGAACCCGAGCAGACAGGCGATGAAGAACAGGTACACGATCGGCAGGAACACCCGGCGAGGAAAGCGCGCGACGATTGCACCGTAGAACGGTTGCAGAACCACCATCGTCACGAAGGTGGCGGTGAACAGCCATTGCAGATCGCCGACCGCGCCCATGGCATCGCGGACCGGTCGCAGCACGTAATAGCCGGTCAGCAGGAAGAAGAAGTACAGAAACGACCAGATCAGCGGCGGCGATGCGCGAAGCACGGCACGCAGACGCTCCTGACGGGAGCCGGATGTGGTTGCAGCGGGCAGGATGTCTGACATGCGGGAAAGATACCCGCAAACGTGACCGCCGGGTGATGCCAGCCGTGATCCTCGCATGGAGCATTTGCTCTAGCACGCCGGCCTAGCCTCGACCCATGAGACGCAAGCTGAACAGCGAGTACGACTACATCATCGTCGGCGCCGGCTCGGCCGGCTGCGTTCTGGCCAATCGGCTCAGTGCCGACCCCGACTGCCAGGTGCTGTTGCTGGAGGCCGGACCAAGCGATTGGCACCCGTTCATCCACATGCCGGCCGGCCTGGCCAAGCTGGCCGGCAACACCCGACTCAACTGGAGTTATCAGACCGCACGTGAGGATCGCCTCGACGGCCGCAGCCTGTGGTGGCCACGCGGCAAGGTGCTCGGCGGCTCCAGTTCGATCAATGCCATGTGCTACGTGCGGGGTCATCGCCTCGACTACGACGAGTGGGCGACGATGGGCGCCACCGGCTGGAACTGGGATTCGGTGCTGCCCTACTTCATTCGCTCGGAGGACAACAGCCGGGGCGGCGACGCCCTGCATGGCGATGCCGGTCCATTGTCGGTCACCGATCTGCGCCACCGCAATCCGCTGTCGGATGTCTTTCTGGAAGCCGCAAACCAGGCCGGACAGCGCCACAACCCGGACTTCAACGGCCCGGATCAGGATGGTTTCGGCTACTACCAGGTCACCCAGCGCGACGGCAGCCGCTGCTCGGCGGCACAAGCCTATCTCACGCCGATCCGCGAACGCCGCAACCTGACCGTGCTCACCGAGGCCATGGCCGCCCGAGTGCTGTTCACCGGCGACCGGGCCGATGCCCTGCTGTTCCACCACCGTGGCCAGCCGAACTGCGTGCGGGTCCGCAAGGAAATCCTGCTGTCCGGCGGCGCGATCAATTCACCGCAGTTGCTGATGCTGTCCGGCATCGGTCCGGCAGACGAACTGCGCCGCCACGGCATCGACATTCAGATCGATCTGCCCGGCGTGGGCGCCAATCTGCACGACCACCTCGATATCTGCACCCTGCAACGCTGCACCCGACGGGCGCTGACCTATGACCGGGTGAGCGATGTCCGGGTGGCATTGGAGTATTACCTGTTCCGCCGTGGGCCAGGCACCAGCAACATCGCCGAAACCGGCGGCTTCGTGCGCAGCGAATTCGCCCCCGATGCCCGACCGGACCTGCAATATCACTTCGTGCCGGCACAACTCGACGACCACGGGCGCAATCGCCTGCCGGGAGATGGCTACACCGTCCATGCCTGTGTGCTGCGTCCGCTCAGTCGCGGCCGGCTCGGGCTGAACTCCGGCAACCCGTTCGACCCGGTCCGGATCGCGGCCAACTACCTCAGTGATCCGCACGATTTCGATCTGAAGATGATGCGCGAGGCGGTGAAATTCTCCCGGCATCTGCTGGCCCAGCCGGCCTTTGCCCCGTATCGCGGCGAGGAGATTCTGCCGGGCGCCGACATTCGCGATGACGACGGCCTCGATGCCTTCATCCGACGCAAGGCCGAGACCATCTACCATCCCGTTGGAACCTGCCGAATCGGCGCGGCCGATGACCCGGCGGCGGTGGTCGATCCGGACTTGCGGGTGCATGGCCGACGCGGCCTGCGGGTGGTCGATGCCTCGGTGATGCCGCGCCTGATCGGCGGCAACACCAATGCCCCGACCATCATGATCGCCGAGCGGGCTGCCGACCTGATCCTGGCCAGTCCGCACTGAAGCCGGTTCGCTCGATCATCGCTGCCCGCCCGTGATCGGGCATACTGGCTCGGCATGAACGAAATCGATTCCGATGGCCGGCTGCGGGTCGCGGCCGGGGTGCTGCGCAACGCACGGGGCGCGATCCTGCTCACCCGCCGAGGCGATGGTCGCGCCTTTGCCGGGGCCTGGGAGTTTCCCGGCGGCAAGATCGAGCGGGGTGAAACGGCTGCCATGGCCCTGGCACGCGAACTGAACGAGGAACTCGGGATCGCGATCGCCGCCGACCGAATCACCCCGGTGATCGCCGTACCCTGCGACCATGGCGGCAAGCGCATCCTGCTGGAAGTCTACGAGGTGCCGACCTGGCGAGGCACGGCACGCGGTCGCGAGGGCCAGGCCCTGGCCTGGACGCGCCCGGAACGTCTGGCCGACTACACCATGCCCCCGGCCGACCTGCCGGTCGTGGCGGCGCTGACCCGGCCGGCGTGCTACGTGATCAGCCCTGATCCGGGCGATCCCGACGACGATCCGGATTTCGCCGATTTTCTCGCCCGTTTCGAGCAGGTTCTGGCCGACGGTGCGCGCCGGGTGCAGTTGCGCGCCAAGCGACTCGATGGCGATCGCCTCGGCCTGCTCGCAGCCCGCTGCCTGGCCCGTTGTCGCGAATTCGAGGCCGAACTGCTGATCAACGGATGCCCGCCGCTGGCCCGCGAACTGGGCTGCGGGGTACACCTGACATCGGCGCAATTGCGCACGCTCGCCGACCGTCCGCTCGAACCCGACCTGCCGGTCGCAGCCTCCTGTCACGACGCCGAGGAATTGGCCATGGCCCAGACCATCGGCGTCGATTTCGCGGTATTGGGACCGGTCCGCGCCACCGCCAGCCATCCGCTGGCCAGTCCGCTCGGCTGGGGTGGCTTTGCCCGCATCCGGGAACCCTTCGCCCTGCCGGTCTATGCCCTGGGCGGCCTCGGCCCCGAAGACCTGACCGCAGCACGCCGGCACGGCGCCCAGGGCATCGCCGGGATCAGCCGCTTCTGGCCAAGTACCGATGCGACCATGGCCCCCCGGCTCGACGCAACCGCCCGGATGCCATGATTCCGATCATCGCGGTGACCGGTGGCGTGGCATCGGGCAAGTCGGAGGTCACCCGCAGGTTCGAGCACCGGGGTGTGCCGGTGTTCGATGCCGACATCGCCGCCCGTGAGGCGGTGGCACCGGGCTCACCCGGCCTGGCGGCCGTGATCGAGACCTTCGGCACCACGATGCTCAGTGCCGACGGCAGCCTCGATCGACGCCGCATGCGCGAACGGGTGTTCTCCGACCCGAGCGCCCGGAGCCAGCTCGAAGCCATCATCCACCCACGGGTGCGCGAGCGCTTGCACGCCCAGGTGCTGGCGGCCGATCGCAGCGGTGCAGCGAACTACGCACTGCTGGCGATCCCACTGCTGACCGAATCGGGCGGCAAGGCGGCCTGGCCGTTCATCGACCGAATCCTGGTCGTCGATACCCAGGAAGCGCTCCAGATCGCCCGACTGACCGCCCGCGACGGGATCGACGCCAACCTGGCCCGCAGCATGCTGGCGGCACAGTCGGGGCGCGCGGCGCGGCTGGCGATCGCCGATGACGTGATCGTCAACGATGGCGACCTGGCCGGCCTGGACGACCAGGTCGAGACCCTGCATCGACGCTACTCGGCCCTGTCGGGCCGCACGCCGCACGACTGAGCGAGTTGGCGGGGCAGTGCTGGCCGCCCGCCACCCGACGGTACGCCAGGCGGTCGCTGGCTGCGCACGGTCGCACCCGATCAGTCTGGATCGACCCTGGATCGATCGCTGGCAATCGCTGTCGGCCGTCCCGGCTCAGCTATCCAGACGGCCGTGACAGTGCTTGTACTTCTTGCCCGAACCGCACGGACAGGCATCGTTGCGACCGACCTTGGGCAGGTCGCGCACCACCGGATCGCTGCGGCCGGACAGGGCTTCGACCTCGGCCGCTTCTTCATCGGCACCGAGACCACCCGTCTCCGGATGCTGGAACTGCATCGCCCGCTGACGCTGGGCCTGACGTTCGGCCTCGGCCGCTTCCATTGCCGCCACTTCCTGCTCGCTGCGGATGCGGATGCGGGCCAGCAGCACGATGGCATCATGCTTGACCTTGTCGAGCATCTGCGAGAACAACTCGAAGGCTTCCCGCTTGTATTCCTGCTTGGGCTGCTTCTGCGCGTAGCCGCGCAGATGGATGCCCTGACGCAGGTAATCCATCCGCGCCAGATGCTCCTTCCAGGTCTGATCGAGCACCTGCAACATCACGAAGCGTTCGATCGCCCGCATGTCGTTGGCGCCCAACTCGGCCTCGCGCCGCTCGAACAGGCCGCGTCCGGCCTCGACCACCTGGCGGGCGATGCCTTCAGCATCGATCTCCTGCGCTGCGCCGACGATCGCCTTCAGATCCAGATGCAGGCCGAACTCATCGGTCAGCGCGCGTTCGAGGCCGGCCAGATCCCACAGTTCATCGACCGAGCCGGGTGGCACGAAGCGGTACGACAGATCGGCGAAGATGTCGTCGCGGATACTGGCGACCGTCTCGGCCACCGAGTCCGACTCCAGCAGTTCATTCCGCTGCACGTAGATCACCTTGCGCTGGTCGTTGGCGACATCGTCGAAATCGAGCAGGTGCTTGCGGATGTCGAAGTTGTGCGCCTCGACCTTGCGTTGCGCCTTCTCGATCTGTTTGGACACCATGCCGCTCTCGATGACCTCGTCCTCCTTCATGCCCATCGCCCGCATCGCCTTCTGCACCCAGTCGGAGGCGAAGATACGCATCAGATTGTCTTCCAGCGACAGGTAGAAACGCGACGAACCGGGATCGCCCTGGCGACCGGAACGGCCACGCAACTGGTTGTCGATGCGCCGTGATTCGTGCCGCTCGGTGCCGATGATATGCAAGCCACCGGCGGCCAGTACGGTGTCGTGTCGCTCCTGCCAGCGGCTGCGGATCTGTTCGCGTTCGCTGTCGGGCAGGATTTCGCCCTGCTCGGCCAGTTCGGCTTCGAGATTACCGCCGAGTACGATGTCGGTGCCGCGACCGGCCATGTTGGTGGCGATGGT
>DIHI01000045.1:8733-9074 GCA_002420085.1 Lysobacterales bacterium UBA5700
GCCATGTTGGTGGCGATGGTGACCGCACCGGGCCGGCCGGCCTGGGCGACGATCTGCGCCTCGCGCTCGTGCTGCTTGGCATTCAGCACTTCGTGACGAATGCCATCCTGCTTGAGGATGCGCGACAGCAATTCCGACGTCTCGATCGAGGTCGTGCCGACCAGCACCGGCTGACCGCGCTGGTGGCAGTCCTTGATGTCCTCGACGACCGCTTTGAACTTGGCCATCTTGGTCATGAACACCAGATCGGAATGGTCTTTGCGGATCATCGGCCGATGAGTCGGAATCACCACCACTTCCAGGCCGTAGATCGACTGGAACTCGTAGGCCTCGGTGTCGGC
>DIHI01000045.1:9205-9797 GCA_002420085.1 Lysobacterales bacterium UBA5700
GCCAGCTTGCCGTACATGCGGAAATAGTTCTGGAAGGTGATCGATGCCAGGGTCTGGTTCTCGCGCTGGATCGGCACGCCCTCCTTGGCCTCGACCGCCTGATGCAGACCATCCGACCAGCGCCGGCCCGCCAGGGTGCGACCGGTGAATTCATCGACGATCACCACTTCGCCCTCGCGCACGATGTAATCGACATCGCGCTGATACAGGGCGTTGGCCCGCAATGCGGCATTGAGGTGGTGGACGACGGCGATGTTGTTGCCGTCGTAGAGACTCTCGTCGGCACCGATGATGCCGGCCTCGCGCAGCAGCCGTTCGGCGTTCTCCATGCCGGCTTCGGAGAGGTGGACCTGCTTGGATTTTTCGTCGACCCAGTAGTCGCCCTCGCCGTCCTCGGCCTCCTGACGCTGCAAGCGCGGTACGATGCGATTGGTCTTGACGTAGAGGTCCGGCGATTCATCGGCCGGACCGGAGATGATCAGCGGGGTGCGCGCCTCGTCGATCAGGATCGAATCGACTTCATCGACGATGCCGAAGAACTGGCCGCGCTGGAAACGATCCTCGCGCCGCAGCGCCATGTTGTCGCGCAGGT
>DIHI01000045.1:9913-14089 GCA_002420085.1 Lysobacterales bacterium UBA5700
TCGTTGTTGGTGCCGTAGGTGATGTCGGCGTCGTAGGCGCTCTTCTTGTCGGAATGCGGCATGCCGGGGTAGACCACGCCGACGGTCATGCCCAGGAACTGGTAGACCTTGCCCATCCAGGCCGAGTCGCGCCGCGCCAGGTAGTCGTTGACAGTCACCACATGCACGCCCTTGCCGGCCAGGGCATTCAGGTAGACCGGCAAGGTGCCGACCAGGGTCTTGCCCTCGCCGGTCCGCATTTCCGCGATCTTGCCCTGGTGCAGAACGATGCCGCCGATCAACTGGACATCGTAGTGGCGCATGCCGAGCACCCGAACGGCGGCCTCGCGAACCACGGCGAAGGCTTCCGGAAGCAGATCGTCGAGGCTGGTTCCGGACGCCAGTCGGCTGCGGAACTCCTCGGTCTTGCCGCGCAGGGCCTCGTCGCTGAGCGCTTTGAGGTCCGGCTCCAGTGCATTGATCCGGGCGACGGTCCGAGCCATCTGTTTGATGAGCCGATCATTGCGGCTGCCGAAGACGCGGGTGAGTAGGGCGTTGAGCATGAGCTTTCCGTCGCGCGAAGTAAGGATGTACCGCCTGCCGATCGGCGGGCGGACAGAAATGAGCGGGCCGCCCCAGGCGGCCACGAACGATCATTTTAACGTGGGGGCGGCACGTCGTGCTTCAAGGCGAACGAACACCACCCTCGGCCTGCCGATCGCACGCCCGCGTCGGCATGCCGGCGAGCCGACGCGAGCCGACGCGAGCCGACGATCAGCGGTCAACCGCGAGGGGGTCAACCGCGAGCGCGCGCCAGGAACTGGCGGGGGTTGATCGGGCTGCCGTTGCGCCAGACCTCGAAGTGAACGTGGGTTCCGGTCGCCCGACCGGTGCGACCCATCCGGGCGATCACATCGCCGGCCCGGACCCGGTCGCCGATCTGGACCAGATTGGCCTCGTTGTGAGCATAGCGGGTCATGTAGCCACTGCCGTGATCGATATCGATCATGTTGCCGTAGCCGGCATAACGGCCGGAGAACACCACCACGCCATCGGCGACCGTGAGAATCTCGGTGCCGCGCGGGCCGCTGAAATCCATGCCTTGGTGATACTGATTGCCGCCCGAGAACGGATCGACTCGATGCCCGAAGCCGGACGAGGCATAGCCGCTGCGAACCGGCAGACCACTCGGGGTGAGACTGAGATCGACCTCCTGGCCGCTCAGCAGGTTCTCGATCAGATCCAGTTGCCGGCCGGAGCGGGCCATGTCGAGCGACAGTTCGTCGATCCGTTCACTGAGGGCCGGACCGATGCTGCCGTCGCTGGGCTCGACACCACCCAGTCCGGGCAGTTGGTTGAAGTCGAACTCGCCTTCTTCCAGCTTGGCGATCCGGGTCAGGCGCTCGCCGAGGGCATTGAGTCGATTGGCCTGGGCCTGCAACTCACCGAGCCGCATGGCCAGCGCGTTGAACTCCATGCGCGCTTCTTCGCGGGTCTGTTCCAGGGCCTGCTGCTGCTCGACCAGACGCTCTCGCAAACCGGCCAGTTCGGCTTCGGCGGCGCCGTTGACGCCTCGGGCCGTGAATCCGATCAGGGCCCCGATCGACAGGATGGCGGCCAGCAGGCCACCGACGATCGCGATTCCGCGGGCTTCCCGCAATGACAGCGTGCGTGGCGCACGCAGCCGACGTGAGACGATAATGATGTTCATGAGTGGCCGTCGATCTCCCTTCAAGCCCGCTGCCCCGGAACCCGGTTCGTTGCCGAATGCCGACTCCGAGGACAAGACTCTCGCCACCGTGCTGCAACGCGCCGAGGCGTTGCAGGCGTTGGATCGAGCCCTGCGGGCGTTCCTCCCCGAACCGCTGTCCGAACACGCATGGCTCGGCAACGTCCGGGACGGAACATTGGTTTTTTTTGTCGATGCCCCGGTCTGGAAGGCGAGATTCCGGCTGTGCGACGCCGACCTGATCGCGGCCGCCGCCGCCGTCGGCGTGCCGACGACCGGTATCTGTGTGAAAGTCGCTTCGCCCCGGACCCTGCCCGAACGCGCCACCCTCCCCTTGTCAGCCCGGAGCCGCGATGAATTGCGACATCCCTCCGATGCCCGAGAACCGCCGGATCTGCGGATACTCCTGGATCGGTCGGCCTCCTTTCCGGAGCCCTGAGCATGGACATGCAGCCCGGGGCCAGCGGGCTTTATACCCCATCGCGAGGCGATTGTCAGGCGGTCTGGGTCGCGCCCGACGCGGGAAATTCAAAAGGAATGCGCGCGTTTGCGGCGTGGGTCACGATTTCCCAGGCCGAGTGATCGGCCAACAGCGCCCGGACCAGACGGTTGTTGAGCGCGTGACCGGCCTTGAATCCGTAGAACGCGCCAATCAGGCCGTGGCCGGCCAGATAGAGGTCGCCGACCGCATCGAGGATCTTGTGGCGGACGAATTCGTCCTCGTAGCGAAGACCGTCCTCGTTCAGCACCCGATAGTCATCGAGCACGATGGCGTTGTCGAGGCTGCCGCCCAGCACCAGGTTGCGCTCGCGCAGCATCTCGATGTCGCGCATGAAGCCGAACGTGCGGGCACGACCGACCTGCTTGGCAAATGAGGCACGCGAGAAGTCGATCTCGGCACTGCACTTGGTCTTGTCAGCGAAGCGCGGGTGCTGGAAATCGATGGTGAAACCGACCTTGAAGCCGTCGAACGGCGACAGCCGCGCCCACTTGTCGTCCTCTCGTACTTCGATCGTCTTGAGTACCCGCAGGAAGCGTTTGGCGACCGCCTGCTCCTCGATGCCAGCCGATTGCAGCAGGAAGATGAACGGACCGGCCGAGCCATCCATGATCGGCACTTCGGCGGCACTGAGGTCGACGTAGGCATTGTCGATGCCGAGTCCGGCCATGGCCGCGAGCAGGTGCTCGACCGTGGCCACCCGGACATCGCCCTTGACCAGGGCGGTACACATGCTGGTATCGCCGACCGCATCCGCACGAGCAGGCAATTCGACCGGCTCGGGCAGGTCGATGCGACGGAACACGATGCCGGTATCCGGCGCCGCTGGTCGCAGCGTCATGTAGACCTTTTCGCCCGAATGCATGCCCACGCCGGTGGCGCGGATCACGTTCTTGAGCGTCCTTTGTCTGATCATCGCAATCGGAATGCCTCACGGTCGAACCGGACCGGGACGGTCGGAGGATCGGCCGCACGTGACCGGCGGCCCGGGTGCCCCTGGTCTGGAGCACGCCGGGCTAGTCTGAGCCACCAGCCGGCAACCATACCTTAACGTTCAAGCCCACCGCTGTCCGATCGGCCGCCACGCCGGATCGTCTCAGTCGGCCTGGCGGCGCAGGAAGGCCGGAATGTCCAGATACTGCCGGTTCTTCTCGGCAAAGGTGTCGAGTGCGGTGGTCGGCGGGCCGCTTGCCTCACTGGTCGCCGAGGCCCGCAATCCGGGCATCGGGGTCGTGCGCGGGTCGGCGTCGTATTCGGCCGCCCCGGTCGTCGCATTGCGGACCAGTTTGACCGGCCGGGTCGATTCATTGCGCACCGGCATCCGGGCGACACCCCGATTGAGCCCGGTCGCGACCACGGTCACCCGCACTTCGTCCTGCATTTCCGGATCGAGCACGGTGCCGATGACCACGGTGGCGTCCTCGCTGGCGAATTCCTCGATGGTGCGGCCGACCTCATCGAACTCGCGCATGCTGAAATCGGCGCCGGCCGTGATGTTGACCAGGATGCCGTTGGCACCGGCGAGATTGACGTCGTCGAGCAGCGGGTTGCTGATCGCCACCTCGGCCGCCTTCATCGCCCGATCATCACCACGCGCCGAGCCGGTGCCCATCATGGCCGTGCCCATCTCGCTCATGACCGTGCGGACGTCGGCGAAATCGACATTGATCAGGCCCGGCCGGACGATCAGATCGGCGATTCCACGCACCGCACCCTGGAGCACGTCATTGGCAGCCCGGAACGCCTGGATCATGGTGGCATCGCGACCGAGCACGGTGATCAGTTTCTCGTTCGGCACGGTGATCAGGGAGTCGCAATGATTGCCGAGTTCCTCGATGCCCTTGAGCGCCACCTGCATCCGGCGCCGGCCCTCGAACGGGAACGGCTTGGTCACCACGGCCACGGTCAGGATGCCCATCTCCTTGGCCAGTTGCGCGACCACCGGCGCGGCGCCGGTGCCGGTGCCGCC
>DIHI01000045.1:14137-37890 GCA_002420085.1 Lysobacterales bacterium UBA5700
GTGCCGGTGCCGCCGCCCATGCCGGCGGTAATGAACACCATGTCGGCACCTTCCAGCGCCTGGGTGATCCGTTCACGATCCTCCAGCGCGGCCTGCCGTCCGACCTCGGGATTGGCACCGGCGCCCAGACCCTTGGTGACATTGGCGCCGAGCTGCAACTGGAGCTTGGCGCCGCTGCCGCGCATCGCCTGGGCATCGGTATTGGCGGTGATGAACTCGACCCCCTCGATGTCGCTGTTGACCATGTGGGCGACGGCATTGCCGCCGCCGCCACCGACGCCGACGACCTTGATGACGGCATTGGGTGAGGATTTCTCGATCAGTTCAAAGTGGGCCATGTCAGTTCTCCGTGGATCAGGCTCTGGGGGGTGGGGCGGATCGTTGCGGCGGTTCTGGTGTGGTGAGCGGAGCAGGTGCAGGACAGCAGCGATGGCACCGGCCAGGGTGGCCAGTGACGGCCCCGCAGCCGTACCGGCAGGGCCTGGAAAACGAGTCGGTCGGACGGATGGGCGAGGCTCGACATGGTCAGAACGCTCCCCGATACCAGTCGCGCAGGCGACCGAGCAGAACACCCACGCGGCTCGGCGGCAGCACCGGCCGACGAGGGTTCTCGATCTGCCGTCCGGCCAGCAGCAGGCCGACACCGGTGGCATGGATCGGATTGCCAATCACGTCGCCCAGTCCGCCGACATCCTGGGGGATGCCGATCCGCACCGGCATGTGCAGCATTTCCTCGGCCAGTTCGACCACGCCCTCCATGCGCACGGCACCGCCCGTCAGCACCAGACCGGCCCGGATCAGTTCCTCGAACCCGGACCGGCGCAGTTCGGCCTGGACCATCTCGAAGATTTCCTCGTAGCGCCGCTGCACGGCCTCAGCCAGCGCCTGTCGGGCCAATCGCCGGGGCGGCCGATCGCCGACCGACGGCACCTGGATGCTCTCCTCGGCGGTCGCCAGATGGGCCAGGGCGCAGGCGTAGCGCACCTTGATCTGTTCGGCCTCCGGAGTCGGTGTGCGCAGCAGGTGGGCAATATCATTGGTCACCTGGTCGCCCGCGATCGGCAGACTCGCGGTATGCCGGATCGCGCCCTGAACGAACACCGCGATGTCGGTGGTGCCGGCGCCGATATCGACCAGGGCCACACCCAGTTCCTTCTCGTCACCGGTCAGCACGGCGGTGGCCGAGGCCAGCGAAGACAGCACCAGATCATCGACCTGAAGTCCGCAGCGCTGGATGCACTTGCCGATGTTCTGGGCCGCCGACTGGGCACCGATCACGATGTGGGCTCGCACCTCCAGGCGAACGCCGGACATGCCGACCGGGTGGCGGATGCCCTCCTGCGAGTTGTCGACGATGTATTCCTGCGGAATGGCATGCAGGATGCGCTGATCGGAGGGGATGGCGACCGCCTTCGCCGCCTCCAGGACGCGCTCGAGATCGGCATAGCTGACCTCGCCGTCGCGGATCGGCACGATGCCGGGCGAATTGCGGCAGTGGATGTGGCTGCCCGAGATCGAGGCATAGGCCGAGCGGATCTCGCAACCGGCCATGATCTCGGCCTCCTCGATCGCCCGCTGGATCGATTGCACGGTCGATTCGATATCGACCACCACACCACGCTTCATGCCGCGCGAATCGTGCGAGCCGATGCCGACGATCTCGATCGGATTGCCGGGACTGTATTCGCCGACCAGGGCAACCACCTTGGAGGTGCCGATGTCGAGGCCGACGACCAGGGATTTGTCGCCTTTGCGGTTCATGTCGGGGTGCCGAGAATGGGGTGGGGGGTCATGGCTTCGGGTCGCGTTGCGGGCTGGCCGGTCGTGGCTGAAGCCGGCACCGGCAGGTGATCGCGGCGATCGCGCGGATCGAGGCCCGCCTGGCCTGATGCCGGTGGCACGCTGGGCGCGCGGGTGCCCGCCGGGGCGGTGTCCGATTGCGGCCAACGGACGGCGAAGCCATCGGCGTAGCGCAGGTCGATGCGGACCGGCCGCTGGCCGGGCGCCGGTGCGGCGTGCAGCAGGGCCGGCAGCAAGTCGATCAGCCGACTCAGTCGATCCAGCGGTTGCTCGCGACCCAGGTGCAGGTCGGTGCCATCGTCCAGACGCAGCCGCCAGCTTCGCCGAGCATTGACGGCCGCCTCGACCGGGCGCAGACCGACTGTCGCTAGGCGCCGTCCGCTCTCGCGCAGGAAGGCCATCAACTCCACTGCCTGGTCGTCGGCGCCGACCAGACTCGGCAGACTCGGATCGATATCGGCCTCCGGCACCGTGAACAGCACGCCGCGCTCCGACAACAACCGCCCGCCGGTGAACCGGGCAACTGCACGATGCTCGATCAAGCGGACCTCCAGCAGATCGGGCCAACGCTTGCGCACCTGCGCCTCGGCCACCCAGGGCACGGTCAACAGGGCGTCGCGGATGCGATCGGGACGGACCGCGAAGAACCCCCCGGTCAGCCAGGGTTGGACGCGGTCGCTGATCTGCTGCTGATCGATGCGTGCCGAGTCGGATTCGACCCGCAGCCGTTCGATCGGCCAGCGCTGCTCGGAAATCCAGCCATTGAACAGAGCCACCCCCGGCGCCAGGATCAAGGCCAGGGCCAGCAGCCACCAGAGCAGTCCGCGCAAGACCTTCATCGCCCGTCCTCGCTCATGGTGTCGGCCAGGATGCGCAGGCACAGTTGCCGGAAGTCGATGGCCACCGCTGCGGCGGCCTTCGGCACCAGCGAGTGGCTGGTCATGCCCGGTGCGGTGTTGACTTCCAGCAGCCAGGCGTTGCCGGCCCGGTCGCGCATCAGATCGACCCGGCCCCAGCCGGAACAGCCGAGCGCCTCGAAGGCGCGCCGCGACAGGTCACCGATCGCGGTTTCGGCCGCTGGATCGTCCAGGCCCGGACACAGGTAGCGGGTATCGTCGGCCACGTACTTGGCGTGATAGTCGTAATACTCGCCGGCCGGCACGATCCGGATGCTCGGCAGGGCCTGCCGACCGAGGATGGCGACCGTGTACTCGCCGCCTTCGATCAGCCGTTCGACCAGCAGATCGCCCTGCGCCCGATAACGTTCGGCCAGGGCCAGGGCGGCGGCCAGATCGGCCGGTCCCAGCACACGGGCGACGCCGACACTGGATCCCTCGCAGGCCGGCTTGACGATCGCCGGATAGCCGATCGCCGCGATCGCGGCGGCGATATCGTCATCGGCACCGATCCGCCGGAACTCCGGGGTCGGCAGGCCGAGCGCCTGCCAGACCTGTTTGCTGCGGATCTTGTCCATGCTCAGGGCCGAGCCGAGCACGTCCGAACCGGTAAACGGCACCTGGTAGGCAGTCAGCAGGCCCTGGACCACGCCATCCTCGCCCCCACCGCGACTGCCGTGCAGGACATTGAAGACCCGATCGATCGCGCGCTCGGCCAGCAACGCCAGCAGGGCCGGAATGCCATCGACCGCGATTGCATCCACGCCCTCGGCACGCAGGGCTTCGAGCACATTGCGACCGGAGTCGAGCGAAACTTCGCGTTCGCTGCTGGTGCCACCCATCAGCACCGCCACTCGGCCGAACCGGCCCATGTCCAAGCCATTCATTGTTCGGTCTCCGCTTCGATCACGGGCAATCGCCGCACGATCTGACCGATATCGCCGGCTCCCAGTACGACCAGCAGATCGCCGTCGCGCAGCAGGTCGGGCAACACCGAAGGCAGTTCGGCGGTGGTCGCGACCAGCACCGGATCGACCCGGCCTCGGGTCCGGATGGCCCGGGCCAGGGCTTTGCCGTCGGCACCAACGATCGCCGCCTCGCCGGCCGGATACACCTCGGTCAGCACCAGGGCATCGACCTCGGACAGCACCGCTGCGAAATCGTCGAGCAGATCGCGCGTGCGGGTGTAGCGATGCGGTTGAAAGGCGGCCACCAGTCGGCGCTCCGGCCAACCGGCCCGAGCCGCTGCGAACACCGCCGCCAGTTCGGCCGGATGATGGCCGTAGTCGTCCACCAGCAAGGCTCGGCCCGATCCGAAGTCGTATTCGCCGAGCAGGTTGAAGCGCCGGCCGACCCCCCGGAAATGTGCCAGGGCATAGCCGATCTCGGCCGGCGAAACGCCGAGTTGCCAACCGATCGCCGCCGCCGCCAGGGCGTTCTGCACGTTGTGCCGACCCGGCAGGTTGAGGGTCACCGGAAACGGCTCAGCGCCCGGCAGGCAGAGACTGAAATGCATCCGGGCACCCTCGGCGAGCGGATCGACGGCACGGACATCGGCTGCCTCGGAGAAGCCATAGGTCATCACATGGCGATGGGTCTGCTCGACCAGTTCGGCGACCTCCGGATCGTCAATGCACAGCACCGCCAACCCGTAGAACGGCAGCCGGTGCAGGAATTCGGCGAACGCCCGCTTGACCCGGCCGAAATCGCCACCGTAGTTCTCCAGATGGTCGGCATCGATATTGGTCACTACCGCCACCAACGGACTGAGCCGCAGGAAACTGCCATCGCTCTCATCGGCCTCGGCGACCAGCCATTGGCTGCCGCCAAGCCGGGCATTGGCACCGGCCGACAGCAACTGTCCACCGATCACGAAGGTCGGATCGAGCCCGCCCTCGGTCAGCACGCTGGCGACCAGACTGGTGGTGGTGGTCTTGCCGTGGGTTCCGGCGACCGCCACACCGCGTCGGAAGCGCATCAACTCGGCCAGCATCTCGGCACGCGGCACCACCGGAATGCGGCGTGCGCGCGCTGCCAGCAGTTCCGGGTTGTCCGATCGGATCGCACTCGACGTGACGACGGCATCGGCCTCGCCGAGATTGTCCGCAGCATGGCCGATGCAGATGCGGGCGCCCAGGCTGGCCAGTCGGCGGGTGGACGCGCCCTCGGCGACATCCGAACCGGACACCTTGTAGCCCAGCGTGGTCAGCACTTCGGCGATACCGCTCATCCCGACGCCACCGATGCCGATGAAGTGGACGCGCGAGAACGCCTTGGCGAAATCGCCGGCTCCATGCAGACGCGGGATCATGCGTCCACCTCGGCCAGGACGGCATCAGCGACCCGCTCGGCGGCATCGATCCGGGCCAGACGTCGGGCCGCCTCGGCCATGGACAGGCGGCGATCGGGGTCGGCCAGCAGGGGTGCCAGCGACTCGCCCAGGCGAGTCTCGAAGTGCTCGCCTTCCGACACCAGCACGGCGGCACCGTGTTCGACCGAGAACTCGGCATTGCGGGTCTGGTGATCATCGACCGCCGCCGGAAACGGCACCAGCACCGCCGCCACGCCAGCCGCGCACAGTTCGGCCAGGGTCAGGGCACCGGCCCGGCAGATCACCAGATCGGCCCAGGCGTAGGCACAGGCCATGTCGTCGATGAACGCGGTCGGCTCGGCGACCACCCCGGTTCCGGCATAGGCCGCTCGGACCGCATCCTCACTGCCGCGCCCACATTGGTGACGGACGACCAGATCGGTCCGACCGAACCGAGTCGCCAAGGTCAGGGGAACGCCATGGTTGAGCGCACGCGCGCCCTGGCTGCCACCGAGCACCAGGATTCGCACCGGGCCGGTTCGACCCGCGAAACGCTGGGCCGGCGCCGGCAGTGCCGCGATCGCCGAGCGCACCGGGTTGCCCAGCCATTCGCCATTGCCCGCCGGAAAGGCATCCGGAAAACCGCACAGCACCCGCCGCGCCAGGTGCGCGAGCAAACGGTTGGTCAGTCCGGGCACGCGATTCTGCTCGTGGATCAGCACCGGCACCGCCAGCAGCCGGGCCGCCAGCGCGCCAGGACCGGCGGCAAAACCACCGAATCCGATCACCGCATCCGGTTCGAGCCGGCGCAGCACGGCAAGCGCCTGCCAGACCGCTCGCAGCAGCCGGAAGGGTGCTGCCAGCAGGGCCGTGAGGCCCTTGCCGCGCAGACCCGAGACCTTGATCGTATGCAGTTCGATGCCGGCCTGTGGGACCAGTCGGGTTTCCATGCCCGCCTCGGCACCCAACCAGACCACCGAGATCGAACGATCCCGCAACGCCTCGGCGACCGCCAGGCCCGGAAAGATATGGCCACCGGTTCCGCCGGCCAGGATTGCCACCGTGGTACTCATCGGTTCACCCCGGCCGCATTGACCGACGGCCGCCCCGGACCGCCGAACTGCGCAGACTCGCGCTCGCCACTGGCGGCCCTGGATGCGACATTCAGCGCCGGCTCGATGCGCTGGCGACGGAGACCGGATGCCGTCGGGGCCGGCACGTCCCCGGCTTCGGGCAGCGGCTGTTCCGCACGGTCGATGCCGGATCGATCGCCTGAACGCGCACTCCAGCCCTCTGCGCTGCGCTCGGCACGGTGCCGGGCTACCTGCACCCGCGCCCGTTCCAGTTCGTAGCCGACCCGCAGCACCAGGCCGACCGCCGCACACGAGGCAATCAGGCTCGACCCGCCGTAGGAAATCAATGGCAAGGTCAGCCCCTTGGTCGGCAGCGCGCCAAGATTGACCCCGATCGAGACGGTCGCCTGGATACCGAACCAGAGCCCGACCCCGCACGCGGTCAGACCCGCGAACCGGCGGTTCATCTCTAGCGCCTGATAGCCGATTGCCACGGCCCGTACCGCCACTGTCGCGAACAGGATGATCACCAGCATCACCCCGGCAAAACCGAGTTCCTCGGCGATCACCGCGAGGATGAAATCGGTGTGCGCCTCCGGCAGATAGAACAGCTTGAGCACACCGGAGCCGAGGCCGACCCCGAACCATTCGCCGCGACCGATCGCGATCAATGCCTGGGTGAGTTGAAAACCATCCCCATACTGCACCGCCCAGGGGTTGATGAACGAGGTGAACCGGCGCAGCCGATAGTTTTCCGAGAATGCCAACAGGGCGACCACCGGCATCAGCATCATGCCGAGCAGGAACAGCCGGGTCAGGCTGGCCCCGCCCAGGAACAGCATGCCGCCGAAGATCGCCGCGATCAGCACCGCCGAGCCATAGTCGGGTTGGGCCAGCAGGGCCAGCATGGTCAGGGCCATCACCCCGATCGGCTTGAGGATCGCCGGCCAGGTGAGCGCGACCGCCTCGCCATGGCGCTTGAGGTAGCTGGCCAACCAGACCACCAGCAGCAGTTTGGCCGCTTCCACCGCTTGCAGTTTGAACAGACCGAGGTCGATCCAGCGTTGGGCACCATTGACGGTATGTCCCAGGCCGGGCACGAACACCAGGGTCAGCAGCACCAGACACCCGAGCAGCAGGATCTGGCTGTGCCGCTCCAGCCACTTCAGTTCGAGGCAGTACAGCACGCCGCCCGCTGCCAGGCCGATGACCAGGAAGATCAATTGCCGTTCGAGGTAGTGGCCGGCCGCCAGATTGCGGCCCTCGGCGACATGGAACGAGGCCGAGCCGACCATGACGATGCCGATCGCGGCGAGCAGCAGCGCTGCCACCAGCAGGACCGGATCGCAGCGGCCCTCGACCTCATCCAGCCGTCGGGCCTGATCGACAGTGGCGAACATGGTCCGCATCAGCGCACCTTCAAGGTCGCCAGTCCGATCAGGACCAGCACCACCGAAATGATCCAGAAGCGCACGATCACCCGTGGCTCCGGCCAGCCCTTCAACTCGAAATGATGGTGGATCGGCGCCATCCGGAACAGCCGTCGGCCGGTCAGCTTGAAGCTGGCGACCTGGAGCATCACCGAGACCGTCTCCAGCACGAAGATGCCGCCCATGATCACCAGCACCAGTTCCTGCCGGACGATCACCGCGATCGCGCCGAGCGCTGCGCCCAGCGCCAAGGCACCGATATCGCCCATGAACACCATGGCCGGATAGGTGTTGAACCACAGGAAGCCGAGCCCGGCGCCGGCAATCGCAGCACAGACGATCACCAGTTCCCCGGCCCCGGGAACCACCGGGATCTGCAGGTACTGGGAGAATCCGGCATGGCCGGAGGCATAGGCGAACACCGCCAGCCCGGCGGCAACCAGCACGGTCGGCATGATCGCCAGACCGTCCAGGCCGTCGGTCAGATTGACCGCATTGGAGAACCCGACGATCCAGAAGTAGGCGATCGCCACGAACAGCGCTCCGAGCGGCACCGCCACATCCTTCAGCAAGGGCAGGAACAGGGTGGTATTGGAGGCGTGATCGGCACCGAAGTACAGGGCCAGGGCGGCGATCAGGCCGCACACGGATTGCAGGGCGTACTTGTACCGCGACTTCAGGCCATTGGGATCACGCCGGACGATCTTCAGCCAGTCGTCGTACCAGCCGATCGCCCCGAACGCGACCAGCACCCCGAGCACCACCCAGACGTAGCGATTGCCGAGATCGGCCCAGAGCAGGGTGGCGCTGACCACGGCGAGCAGGATCAGGGCACCACCCATGGTCGGCGTGCCGGCCTTGACCAGATGGCTTGCCGGACCGTCACTGCGGATCGGCTGCCCCCCGGACTTGAGCGCGGCCAGACTGCGGATCACTGCCGGCCCGAGCCAGAGCGACAGAGCGAGCGCGGTCAGGGCCGCCAGGATCGCGCGGAAGGTGATGTAGCCGAACAGCGCGAAGGCGCCGTCGATCTGTTGCAGCCACTGACTCAGTTCATGAAGCATGTTCGGCCTCCCGGTCGCTGCCGGTTCGATTGCGGTTCACCACAGCGGCCACCACGCGCTCCATGCCGGCCGAACGCGAGCCCTTGACCAGCATCACCACCGGGCCATCGAGCTCGGCCAGGGCGGCAGTCAGCGCCTCGGTCAGCGCTTCTGGTCGGTCGAAATGCGCCGCGCCGTCACCGAATGCTCGGCTGACCTCGGCGCTGAGCCGACCGACCGTGAACACCCGATCGAGCCCGGCCGCCCTGGCCCGCTGGCCGATCGCTGCATGCAGCGCCGGCCCGTCCGGACCCAGTTCGGCCATATCGCCGAGCACCAGCCAACGGTGCAGCGACCGCGAACCAGCCACCGACTGAGGCCCATCACGCCAGCCGCGCAACACCTCGATGGCGGCTGCGACCGAACCCGGATTGGCGTTGTAGCTGTCGTCGATCAGGCACAGCCGATCCGACAGCCGATGCACGGCCTGCCGTCCAGGCACCGCCTGGGCAGCCGCCAGGCCGGCGACCACGGTCTCGATGGCGAATCCGAAGGCATGGCCGACTGCCGCTGCCGCCAGGGCATTGCCGAGGTTGTGGCGGCCCGGCATGGCCAGGTGGGCTTCGGCAACGGCATCGGCCAGACGCAACCGGAAACGCCAGCCACCGGCATCCGGCCGCACCGCCTCGGCGCGCACCTCGGCATTGCCGTCCAGACCGAAATCCAGCACCCTCACCCGAGTTCCGATCCGCTGCCGGAACCAGGGCGCGAAGGCATCGTCGGCATTGATCACCGCGACGCCATCGGCGGCCAGCGCGGCATGGATGGCGCCCTTGGTCTCGGCCACCCCGAGCAGGCTGCCCAGACGTTCGAGATGGGCCGGGCCGATGTTGTTGACCAGGGCCACCGACGGCTGAACGATCGCGGCGAGGTAGGCGATATCGCCGGGCTTGCCAGCGCCCATTTCATAGACCGAGTAGCGGGCATCCTCGGGCGCGGCGATCACCGCCAGCGGCAGGCCGATCTCGTTGTTGCGATTACCGGGATTGGCATGGCTGCGGCCAGGCGCGGCACATTCCAGAATCGCCGCAATCAGGGTCTTGACTGTGGTCTTGCCATTGCTGCCGGTGACGGCGGCAATCCGACCGGTACGGGTGCGCGCCAGCGCCGTCGCGATGTCGGCCAGCGCGCGCGTGGTGTCGGCACAGCACACCTGCGGCAGATCCGAGTCGACCGGCCGCGCCACCAGCAATCCGCTGGCGCCGGCAGCGGCGGCGTCCGCGCAGAACGCATGACCATCGAAGCGCTCACCGGGCAGGGCCACGTACAGCGAACCGGCGGCCGCAGTGCGGCTGTCATTGCCGATCGCGGTGATGGTGCGATCCTCGCCCAGCAATTCGCCACCACACCAGGCGGCGATTTCCGACAGCCGAAGCGGCCTCATCGCCAGCCCTCCAGTGCCTGGGCAGCGACCGCTGCATCATCGAACGGCCGACGCACACCGGCGACGTCCTGATAGGTCTCGTGACCCTTGCCGGCAATCGCCACCAGATCGCCCGGACGCGCCTCGGCGATGATCTCGGCGATGGCGGCAGCGCGGTCGCGCTGCACCCGCGCCCGAGCGCGATCGGCCAGACCGGCCAGGATGTCAGCGACGATCGCGTCGCCGTCCTCCGAGCGCGGATTGTCGTCGCTGATCCACAGCCCATCGGCCAATCGCTCGGCGATCGCTGCCATCTGTGGCCGCTTGCCGGGGTCACGCTCGCCACCGCAGCCGAACAGGCACAGCAGCCGGCCCTCGGTGTGCCGGCGCAGGCCGATCAGCAGTTTTTCCAGAGCATCCGGGGTGTGGGCATAATCGACCACCACGGCCGGTCGCCCAGCCGCACCGATGATCGGCTGCATCCGGCCCGGAACCGGGCTGGCCATCGTCAATCGGGCTGCGATCGCCTCGACCGGCCAGCCGAGCGCATGCAGGGCACCGGCCACAGCCAGCAGGTTATCGACATTGAATCGACCCAGCAGACGCGATCGCACCGGGCAGGCCCGACCCTCGACGATCAGATCGAACCCGATGCCCTGATCGTCCAGCCGAAGCCGCTCGGCCCGCACCCGACTGCGCGGGTCGCCCTCGACACTGACCCCGATGCGCTCGGGACCGGCAGCCATCCGCGCATGCAACTCGACCCCGAACGGGTCGTCGAGGTTGATCACCGCCGCCGCCAATCCAGGCCAGTCGAACAGGCGGGCCTTGGCCGCGCCGTAGGCCGCCATGCTGCCGTGATAATCGAGATGATCGCGACTGAGGTTGGTGAACACCGCCACCCGGAAACGCACATCATCGACCCGCCCCTGGTCGAGCGCATGCGAACTGACTTCCATGGCCACGCTGGCCGCGCCCTCGGCATGCAGTTCGGCCAGCAGACGATGCACCGACAGCACATCCGGCGTGGTCCGTTCGCCGGCCCGCAAGGCACCCGGCCGACCGGCCCCGAGCGTACCGATGCTGGCGGCACCCTGGCCGTCGCGATCGAGCGCGCCGGCCAGCAATTGCACGGTCGAGGTCTTGCCATTGGTTCCGGTCACTCCGATCACGACCATCTGTGCCGACGGCCTCCGGTAGAAACGATCGGCAATCCCGCCCAGGTGGGCTTTCAGGTCCGGAATGGCGATCGCCGATCCGAGCGGACCGGTCCAGCCGGCCGGCTCGCAGACCACGGCCAGCGCACCACGGCGACGGGCATCGTCGGCATGAGCCAGGCCATGGCCACTGCCACCCGGCAGGGCGAAGAACAGGTTCCCGGCAGTCACCGCCCGACTGTCCAGGCACAGGCCGGTCACCGGCAGCGCGGCCTGTTCGGGCGCGAGCCCGATCTCGACTGGCAGTCCGGCCAGCACCTCGGCGAGTCGGGTGACGTGGCTGGGCATCGAGGTCATGGCTGGGCCTCGGGAGACTCGGCTAGGCGCACGGCCTCGGTCGGAGCGACTTCCTCCAGAACCGACTCGGCACTGGCCATGCTGTCCGGAATCGGCCTGGGCAAGGCGTCGGCGGTCAGTTGATCGAGCCAATCCGGCGCGACCCGATACAGCCGCAATGCCCCCTCCAGCACGCTCTGGAACACCGGGGCGGCGACGTCGCCACCGTAATACTTGCCGCTCTTCGGATTGTCGATCACCACCACGGCCACGAACCGGGGCCGGGTCGCCGGCACGAAACCGGCGAACACGCTCAGATAATTTTTCTCGTAGCCGGCCTTGCCGACCTTGCGCGAGGTGCCGGTCTTGCCGGCGACCCGATAGCCGCGAATGGCCGCCGACTGGCCGGTGCCCTCGCGTCCGGTGACCGCCTCCAGCATCTCGACCAGACGCACGGAAAGCTCGGGGTCGATCACCCTCCGCGCCGGCTTGTGGACATCACGAATGAAGGTCGGCGGCACCAGTTCGCCGCCGTTGGCGATCGCGGCATACGCCTGGGCCAGTTGCAGGGGCGTGGTCTCCAGTCCGTAGCCGTAGGAAATGGTGACCTTCTTCAGGGTGCCCCAGCGCCCCGGCTCCGGCAGTTTGCCCGCCTGCTCGCCGGGGAAGCCACTGCCGGAATCGGCACCGAAGCCAAAGCGGCGGAAGACATCGTGCATCTGCTCGCTCGGCAGTTCCAGTGCCAGTTTGGCGGCGCCGATATTTGAACTCTTGGCCAGCAGGCGGGTCATGCTGACCGCGCCGAAGTCGCGAACGTCGCGGACCACATGACCGGCCACCGGAAAAGTTCCGGGGCTGGTCGGGATCACCGAATCGGTGTCGAAGCGTCCCGATTCCAACGCCGCAGCGACCGTGAACGCCTTGATCACCGAGCCTGGCTCGATGGTGTCGGCGGCCGCCAGATTCTTGCTGCCGATCGGCAGTGCCCCACGCAGCGGCTCGTTCGGGTTGTACGACGGCAGGCTGACCATGGCCAGCACCTCGCCGTTGCCGGGATCGAGCACCACCATGCTGCCGGCATCGGCCTGATGGCGGTCCAGCGCCCGCCCAAGTTCACGGTACGCCAGGTACTGGATGCGTCGATCGAGCGAGAGCACCAGTTCCCGGCCAGGCTCGGCCGGGCGGATCAGATCGACATCCTCGACGATGGCGCCACGCAGGTCGCGGATGATCCGCTTGAGACCATCGATGCCGGTCAGCCAGTCGTCATAGGCCAGTTCCAGGCCCTCCTGGCCGGCGTCTTCGAGATTGGTCCGACCGAGCACCTGGGCGGTGACCGCCGCACTCGGATAAAACCGCCGGAACTCACGTTCCGAATTGACCCCCGGAAAGCCCAACTGGATGATCCGCTCGACCACAACCGGATTCAGTCGCCGCCCCAGGTAGTGATAGGACTGTTCGCGGCGCGCTTCCAGACCGGCCTTCAGCACCTCGACGTCCATGCCCAGTGCCGAAGCCAGTTCCGGAAGCCACTGCGGATGCTTGAGCAGTTCGGCGGGATCGGCCTTAAGCGACAGCACCGGCGACGACACCGCCAGCGGCTCGCCGTTGCGATCGGTGATCATCCCGCGCACAGTGACGATCTTCACATCGCGCTTGAACCGGGCATCGCCCTGGGCCTGGTAGAAATCCTCGTTGCGCAATTGCAGGTGCGCAGCCCGCAGGCCAAGGGCGGTGACCAGCATTGCACCCAGGACGCTGAGCACGATGAAGCGCGTGCGCAGGCCGGACACGCCGCCGCTGCCCCACCAGCCGACCTGGCCAGGAGCGTTGCGTGGACGAGCCGCCCGGCGCCTCATCGCTGCACGATCCGCAGCGCCTCGCCCTCGGGCGTGCGCATGTCCAGACGCGCCCGGGCGATCGACTCGATTCGAGCCGCATCATCCAGGGTGGCCTGCTCCAGCCGGAGCGACTCGAACTCGATCTCCAGTTCGTCGCGCTCACGCTCCAGCCGGGTCAGTTCGATGAATGCATTGCGATGGCGGTGGATCGCTTCAGCGACCATCAGGCCACTGGCGGCCACCGCCGCCACCAGTCCCGCCAGCAGCAGATGACGGAGGCTCATGTTCCCGCCCCGATCCGCTCGGCGACCCGCAGCACGGCACTGCGGGCACGCGGATTGCAGGCAAGCTCGGCAGCATCGGCCCGAACTGCCCCCCCGACGGCGCGCAGATCCGCCACGAAGTCATCGGTCGCCGGCAGGCGCCGATTGCCCGGCGGCGGCCGACTGTGCTCGACGATGAAGCGCTTGACGATGCGATCCTCCAGCGAGTGGAAGGCGATCACCGCCAGCCGCCCGCCCGGCCGCAGACGCGCCAGGGCGGCGTGCAGTCCGCGCTGAAGATCGTCCAGTTCATGATTGATGTGGATGCGGATCGCCTGGAAGGTCCGGGTCGCCGGATGGATGCGGCCGTCGCCGCGACCGATCGTGTGGGCCACCAGATCAGCCAGTTCCGAGGTCCGGGTCAGCGCCGATTGACTGCGACGAGCGACGATCGCCCGTGCGATCCGCCGGCTGTGCCGCTCCTCGCCGTAGCGCCAGAGCACATCGGCAATCTCGGCCTCACTGGCACTGGCCAGCCATTCGCTGGCATTGATGCCGGTGTCCGGATCCATCCGCATGTCGAGCGGCCCGTCGGCACGGAAGCCGAAACCGCGCTCGGCCTGGTCCAATTGTGGCGACGACACGCCGAGATCGAACAGCACGCCGTCCAGCCCGGCCTCGACGGCCGACCAATGGCCGAGGTCGGCGAAGCTGCCGCGCCGGATGGCGACACGCGGATCGCCACCGAACTCGCGTTCGGCATGTGCAATCGCCTCGGGATCCTTGTCCATGACCAGCAGCCGCCCCTTCGGACCCAAACGCCCAAGTACGCCGCGCGCGTGTCCACCGCGCCCGAACGTGCCGTCCAGATAGGTTCCGTCCTCCACGATCCGCAGCCCGTCCATGGCCTGCGCATACAGCACCGGCTCATGACCTGGACCCGGACGCACTGCGTCGAGCCGAGCCATGACGGTCAGAAATCCAGTTCCCGCAACTCGTCGGTCATGTCCTCCTCGCGGATGACCTCCCGTGCCTGGGCCAGGTGGGCCTGCTCGTTCCACAGATCGAGCTTGTTGCCCATGCCGACCAGCACCGCCTTGCGCTCGATCCGCGCCGTGATCCGGTGACTGGCCGGCAGCAGGATGCGGCCGGCCGCATCCAGTTCCATCAGGGCCGAGCCACCGATCAGCTTGGCGCGCGCGCGTCGGTTCCCGGACGACGCCTGCTTCATCGCCATGAGCTGTCCGCGCAGGGTTTCCCAGTCGGCCAGCGGGTAGAGCGACAGACAATCGACTTCGTAGGGGTTGTAGGTGAGCATCAATCGACCGCCGCACTCGCCCATGACCTGGTCGCGGAAGGCGACTGGTATCGCCAACCGGCCCTTGTCATCAACTGTGACGATGGCCTCGCCTGCAAACATGTCCCCACGAATTCCCACAAAATCCCACAGACATCCACATTAGACCCGACACTTCAAGAAGTCAACACAAACCCGTTGAAAAACAAGGTATTCGGCGATCGGCGCGAGCAATCTTAAGATTTCACATCAACAGACACGCGCTATCGTTTGATTTCAAGCCGTTCATCGGGGCTGGACGCGGGCCAGCGGCGGCGTACTGCCAACCACCGAACATGGCCGGCGAGGCCGTCGAGGGGGAGCAACGGCCGGCATCCGAAGGTCGGCCAGGGACGGACTACCGGCACCGGGAGGGGCCGGCCGTACATCCGGACGGGAAGCGCGAGACGGACCGCTGAGCCGACCGGCCGACCGCTCGCAGCGACCGGCAGCCGTGCCGTCGATCCGAGCGGATGGCCGGCGCACCGCCGACACGGCCGGCACGTCAGCTCGGGGTCAGAACCGGAAACAGGTGCGGAGCCGGCCGATAAGCCGGGTTCTGTCGTGGGCAGTCATTCCTCTCGGTGACACGTCGCCGTGCCACTCCAGCAGCCTACCCGGACGCGATGCGGGCAACATCGTAGCGTCCCTATTTGGCCTTGCTCCAGGTGGGGTTTGCCGTGCCGTGCGGCGTTGGCCCCGCACGCGGTGGGCTCTTACCCCACCGTTTCACCCTTACCGCCGTCTCAGCGCGACGCGCCCATGACGGGTTGGCGGTTTGTTTTCTGTTGCACTTTCCGTCGGCTCGCGCCGCCCAGGCGTTACCTGGCACCTTGCCCTGTGGAGCCCGGACTTTCCTCGGCGCGCTTGCGCGCGACGCGACTGCCTGGCCGACTCCGCCTGGGCAGTATACGTCGGCGACCGCCAGCCGGCGATCCGGCGCTCATTCCCCGCCGTACAGCGCCTTGCGCGGCGCACCACTGAGATCGGCGGCGATCCGGGCGGCGCGTGACGGCGGCAATTCCTCGACCAGCCGAGCGTACAGGCGGCGGCCGTCAGCCAGGCGTGCGGCATCCGCTGCGGCGTTGCCGGCGACCAGCAGCACGAACTCGCCCCGGCGCTGATCGGGATCGGCCGCGACCCGCGCGGCAATGTCGGCCAGACTGCCGACCAGCACGGTCTCGAACAGCTTGGTCAGTTCGCGGGCCAGCACCCCCTCACGCTCGGCGCCGAACACCTCGACCATCGCCGCCAGGGTCTCCTCAATGCGGTGACCGCTCTCGTAGAAGACCAGGGTGCGCGGCTCGGCGCGGAGCGCCTCCAGGCACTGCCGCCTCGGGCCGGGACGCGCCGGCAGGAAGCCCTCGAAGCAGAACCGTTCACAGGCCAGGCCAGCCACCGACAGGGCGGCAATCGCCGCGCACGGTCCCGGCACTGGATGGATCGCCAGGCCGGCGGCGCGTACCGCCCGGACCAAGGGAAAGCCGGGGTCGCTGATCAGCGGGGTACCGGCATCCGAAATCAGCGCCAGCGACTGGCCGGCACGCAGACGATCGAGCAGGACCGGTATGCGCTCGCTCTCGTTGTGTTCGTGCAGCGACAGCAGCGGCCGGGCGATCCCGTGATGGGTCAGCAGGGTGCGGCTGTGGCGGGTGTCCTCGGCCAGGATGGCATCGACGGCGCCGAGTACGGCGACCGCCCGCACCGTGATGTCGTCGAGGTTGCCGATCGGGGTGGCGACCACGTACAGCGTTGCAGGAGCGACCACGGCCATGAACTTCCAGGAATCAGTGCGGACGACTGGACGATCTTAGCCGGCATTTCAGATCGACCGCACGGATCAGCCGGCCGGCCCGGCGATCGACAGCGGAAATCCCTGGTCTGGCCCAAGGATCGGTGGCCGGCCGGACCGAGACCATTGGCAACAGGCTATGATCGGCAGCGATCCGCACCCTCGAATCACAGGACCGACCGGCATGCCCGCTCTTGCCCCCCTTCCTGCGCCCACCGCTTCGGCGCCGCTTGGCCTGCCTCTGGCCCTGTTGGTCATGCTCGTGCTGTCCGGCTGCGCGACCACGTCCGGTGCCGGTGCCGCGCGCCCCGAGCCCGGCCTCGACCACCTGGCCGACAGCCCGCCCCTGACTGCCGCGCCCGCCTATGAAACCGCCGCCGCCCGCGCCCGTGGCAGCACTCGCGCCGAACTGTACCTGCGCGCGGCCGAAGCCTGGCAGGCCGGGGGCGACACCCATGCCGCCGAACGCGCGCTGTCGGCCGTGGATGGCCGGCGGTTGGCGACGGACGATGCGCTGCGCTATGACCTGCTGCGTGCCGAATCCGAGTTGCGCGACCAGGCCGGCGAACGGGCCTTGCAACGGCTGCGCGGCGACCCGTCGCGCCTGCCCGATCCGCTGCGCCAGCGCTGGCACGCCGCCCGCGCCGAGGCCCTGCTGGCCAGCGATCGACCCTTCGAGGCGGCCGCCGAACTGAGCCGACTGGCGGTCGGGCAGACCCGCACCGAACGGGCCGAATCGCTCGCCACGATCGCCCGACTGCTGGCACGGGTCGATGACGACACCCTGCGTCACCGGGCCGATGCCCTGGCTGCCGACGACCCGCTGTACCGGCATGTCGCGGCAGCGCTGTCCGAGCGCGGTTTCGCCGTGCCGCGACCGGTGCCGCCGGATCCGGCCTTCGACCAGATCGAGCGCGCACCCGCCGATGCCGATGGCTATCGGCCGGCACGCCGGCTGGCCGTCCTGCTGCCGCTGACCGGCGCCCTGGCCAGCGCTGCCGAATCGGTTCGCGATGGCCTGCTCAGCGCCCATTTCGGGGAA
Source organism: Lysobacterales bacterium UBA5700 (assembly GCA_002420085.1). Taxonomy (GTDB): domain Bacteria; phylum Pseudomonadota; class Gammaproteobacteria; order Xanthomonadales; family Xanthomonadaceae; genus UBA11164. The sequence continues at coordinate 31,881 of DIHI01000045.1, forward strand.
ACCCGCAACCGTCCGGACCTGCGCTTCTACGATACCGAAAGCAGCCCGGAACGGGCCGTCGAGCGCTACCGGGAAGCCCAGCGCGATGGCGCTGGCCAGGTCATCGGACCGCTCGGGCGGGACGAAGTGGCGGCGGTCGCGGCCCTGGCCGATCTGTCGCTGCCGTTGCTGGCACTCAATCGCGACGAGCGGCCGCTGCCGCCGGGACACATGAGTTTCTCGCTGGCGCCGGAAGACGAGGCGATCGCCCTGGCCGATCGTCTGCTGCGTCGCGGCCAACGCCGGACGGTTGCAATCAGCGACGGCGATCCGGTCGGCGAACGCAGCCTGGCCGCCTTCGCCGAGCGCCTGCGTGAAGCCGGCGGCGAACTGCTGGTCAGCGCCCGGATCGACCCCACCTTCAGCAACCACAGCACCGCGATCGGACAGATCCACGCGGTGGTCGGCACGGATGGCTTCGACGCGGTCGTGCTGGCCCTGCAAGCGCCGCAAGCACGCATGGTCGCTGCGCAACTGCCGGCCGCCGGCCTGGCCCGGCGGCCGATCTACGCGACCTCGCGGATCGTGCTCGGCAGCGGCGACCCGCGTCTGGATCGCGAACTCGACGGCATCGAATTCCCTGACCTCGCCTGGCCGACCCGCACCGTACCCGGCACGCCCAGCGGCGAAGGCCCCGCCGGCCAACTCGACAGTGCCCGCGGCGGCCGCGCCCGACTGTTCGCATTCGGCATCGACGCCTATCGCCTGAGCGGCTACGGGGGTCGATTGGCCAGCGACCCGAGCGCCGTGCTGCGCGGCGCCACCGGCGAGCTGCGCCTGGACCTGTTCGGCAATGTCCTGCGCGAGCCGGCCTGGTCGGTCTTCGAGGGCGGTCGGCCGCAGCCGGCCAGTGACGGTGGCCTGGCAACCGAGACGATGGCCGCCGATGTCGGCCGATGATGGCGTCCGCACCCGGATCGGCGCGGCGGCGGAACAGGCCGCCTCGGATCATCTGGTCCGTTCCGGCCTGGTTCTGCTGCGGCGCAACGTCCGCTATCCGTTCGGCGAGTTGGACCTGGTGATGCGCGACGGTCAGACCGTGGTATTCGTCGAAGTCCGGTATCGCGGCTCGACCCGATTCGGCGACGGCGCCGATTCGGTCGATCGCCGCAAGCGGACGCGGCTGATCCACGCCGCCCAGGCTTTCCTGGCCAGCGAGCGCCTGCTGGCGCGCCAGCCCTGCCGGTTCGACGTGGTTGCGGTCTCGGGCAGTACCGCCCTGCCGGTGTTCGACTGGATCCGCGACGCCTTCCGACTCGACGACGCCTGAGCCGCACCACCAACTCGAACCTGCGGCATCGGGCTGGCTACAATCGACCGCAGACACCGCCGCTGCCATGTCCGAACGCCTGCCAACCGACCTCGAACACCACCTGCGCGCCATCCTCGGCGACGATGCCCTGTTGCTCGATCAGGCCGAACGGATCGTCTACGGCTACGACAATTCCAACCATCGCGGCCTGCCGGCGGCGGTCGCCCTGCCAACCGAGACCGAACAGGTCGCCGCCCTGGTGCGCGCCTGTCGGCACCACCGGTTCCCGATCGTGGCACGCGGTCGCGGCACCAATACCACCGGTGCCTCGATCGCCGTGCAGGGCGGCCTGGTGGTCGGCTTCGAGCGGATGAACCGGCTGCTGGCCCTGGAGCCGGCCGACCGGCTGGCGGTGGTTCAGCCGGGACTGATCAATGCCGATCTGCAAACCGCCGCAGCCGCACGCGGCCTGTTCTGGCCACCGGACCCGACCAGTGCCGGCTTCAGCAGCATCGGCGGCAACCTCGCCTGCAATGCCGGCGGTCCACGGGCGGTCAAGTACGGCGCCTGCCGCGACACCGTGCTTGGCCTGGTCGCGGTCACCGGTCGAGGCGAAACCATCCGCTGCGGCGGCGCGACCAGCAAGGCTTCCGCCGGCTACGACTTCACCCGTTTCATCATCGGCTCGGAGGGCACCCTGGCCCTGATCGTCGAGGCGACCCTGGCCCTCACACCGCTGTCGCCGGCCCGAGTGACCCTGCGCGCGCTCTACCGCGACGTGGTCAGCGCCGCCGCCGCCGTCGCCCGGCTGATGGCGCAGCCACACACCCCATCGATGCTGGAATTCATGGATGGCGACTGTGTCCGGCTGGCACGCGAGGTCGGTGGGGCCGACATCCCGCCGGCCGGCGCCCTGCTGATGATCGAAGCCGACGGCGATCCCAGGGCACTGCCGATCGCCGCCGAAGCGCTGACGCGCGCCGCCTCCGGTGATGGCCTGATCGCCCTCGATCATGCTCGCGACGAAGCCGAGCGCGAGACCCTGTTCGCTGCACGCAAGGCACTGTCACCGGCCCTGCGCACCCTGGCACCGGGCAAGATCAATGAAGACGTGGTGGTGCCGGTGTCACGCATCCCCGATCTGGTGGCCGGCGTGCGCGCCATGGCCGAGCGCAGCCGGTTGCCGGTGGTCAGCTTCGGCCACGCCGGCAATGGCAACCTGCATGTCAACATCCTGTACCACCCCGACGACCCCGACCAGACCGCCCGCGCCGAAGCACTCCTGCCGGACCTGTTCGATCTGGCCCTGCGCCTGGGCGGCACCCTGTCCGGCGAGCACGGCATCGGCCTCGACAAGCGCGCCTTCATGGCTCGCGCCCACGACCCGGCGACCCTGGCAATGATGGGCGCGATCAAGATGGCCTTCGACCCGGATGGCATCCTCAACCCCGGCAAACTGCTGCCCGAATCGCGATGAACACCGACCCGGCTGCACTGACCGAACTGCTCACCGAGATCGGTGCCTGTCGGCGCTGCGCGGACCAGCTTCCACAGGGTCCAAGACCGGTGCTGCGTGCCGCCGTCACGGCCCGACTGCTGGTGGTCGGCCAGGCACCGGGCAGCCGTGTCCATGCCAGCGGCATCCCTTGGGACGACGCCAGCGGTGAGCGCCTGCGCACCTGGCTCGGCCTGGATCGAACCCGCTTCTACGACGTCGAACGGGTTGCCATCGTGCCGATGGGCTTCTGCTACCCCGGTCGGGGCCGCACCGGTGATCGGCCGCCACGCCCCGAATGCCGACGGACCTGGCATCCCCGACTGCTGCCGCTGCTGCCCCGGATCGAACTGACCCTGGCGATCGGTCGCTACGCCCAGGCCCACTTCCTGCCCGATCGCCGGAGCCTCAGCCTGACCGATACCGTGCGCGCCTGGCGCCAGGCACCGCCCGGCATCATGCCGCTGCCGCACCCGAGCCCACGCAATATCGGCTGGTTCCGCAGCAATCCGTGGTTCGAGCAGGAACTGCTGCCAGAACTGCGCCAACGGGTCGCCCAGGTGCTGGCCGACACCCCGGTCTGACCGGCAGGCGCCGACGACAGCGGCGACGATGCCGCGCAGACGCACACACCGCCACGCCCGCCGGACCGGTTTCGACGGGCTGCTAGAATGACCGCCCTGCACCTGCACCCATCCGCTCGCCATGAACGCATCCCCGATCCGGCAACTCGTGTGCATGAAATGGGGCGACAAGTTCGGCGCCGACGACGTCAATCGTCTGTACCGGATGGTACGCGCCAACCTGAGCGGCGACCTGCGCATGCTGTGTTTCACCGACCGGCCGGACGGCATCGACCCGGCGGTGTCGTGCCGGCCGCTGCCGCCGGTACCGGTGGTCGGCGAGCGGCTCGATCGCGGCTGGCGCAAACTCGGCCTGTTCGGCCCGGAACTGGCCCGCGAGTTCTCCGGCGACGTGCTCTATCTCGACCTCGACATCGCCGTCACCGCCCCGCTCGACCCATTGTTCGAGTTGCCCGGCGAATTCTTCATCATCAAGGATTACAAACCGTTCCGCTATCGCCATCGGCGGACCGGCAACTCCTCGGTGTTCCGCCATCGGGCCGGCGCCTTCGCCGATCTGCTGGATGGCATCGCCGCCCGTGGCGAAGCGATCCGCAGCGACTTCCGCGATGAACAGGAACTGCTGTCGGACTACGTCCACCGCGCCGGCCTGCTCAACTACTGGCCGACCGGCTGGTGCGTCAGCTTCAAGCACGATTGCGTGCGGCCCCTGCCGTTCGGCCTGTGGCAGACGCCGCGTCTGCCCGAACGGGCCAAGGTCGTGGTCTTCCACGGCCGACCGAAACCCGAGGAGGCGGTCGCCGGGATCGGCGGCAAATGGTTTCGACCGCTGCGCCCGGCACCCTGGCTGGCGTCCTATCTGGGACGTTGAACGGCAGACACAGCGAGCCGACACCACCGCCGGCCGTAGCGCGGCTCAGGCCAGCAGGGCAGCCGCGATCTGGAGTACCAGCAGGGCGTACAGACCAGCCAGCACGTCATCGGCCATCGCACCGAAGCCGCCCTTGAGCCGGCGGTCGGCCCACGACACCGGCCACGGCTTGAGGATGTCGAACACCCGGAACACCAGCAGGCCGGCGAGCAGCCACAGCCAGCCATCGGGCAGTAGGATCAGCGCGATCCACAGCCCGACGAACTCATCGATCACCACCATCCCAGGGTCTTCGCGACCGATCCGGGCGATCACCTGCCCGGCCGCCCAGGTGCCGAGCCCGAAGACCAGCAGCACCACCAGCAGATAACCGAACAGCGGCAACTCGCGCAGGGCAAACCAGGGCAGCAGGGCCGCGACACTGCCGACCGTGCCGGGCACATGCGGGGACAGCCCGACCCCGAACCCGGTCGCAAGCCAACCGGACCAATGCGCCAGTACCGGCGGACGGGCGCTCATTCGCAGACCTCGGCGAAGTGTCGATAACCGATCGATTGCGGCTGCCAAGGCCGACCGGCCGGATCGATCACCCGCAGCCCCGGCTCGGCCCGCACCCGACCGATCCGGCTGACTCCGACCGCCGCCAGAGCGGTCATGATCGCCGCACGCTGGTCCACCGGCGCGGTGAAGCACAGTTCGTAGTCGTCACCGCCGCCGCACTGCCACTGCCAGCGTTGCCGACCTTCGGCCACGGCCGCCAGGGCCGGCGAGCAGGGCAGACCAGCCAATTCGATCTCGGCACCGACCCCGCTGGCCACCAGGATGTGGCCCAGATCAGCGAGCAGACCATCGGAAACATCGATCGCCGCACTGGCCAGCCCCTGCAGCGCCTGGCCGGCCTCGACCCGTGGCGTCGGCCGGCGCAGTCGCTGGCGCAGTTCGGCCGGACAGCCAGCCTCGGCCGACCAGACCAGGGCTGCGGCCGCATCGCCCAACGTACCGGTCACCCAGATGTCCTCACCCGCTCGGGCACCGCTGCGGCGCAGGGCCTGACCCGCACCGACCGATCCGATCACGGTGACCGTGATCGATAGCGGCCCACGGGTGGTGTCGCCGCCGACCAGGGCCAGACCATGCGCACCGCGCAATGCCTCGAACCCGTCGAGAAAACCATCCAGCCAGACCGGATCCGGGCTCGGCAGGGACAGCGCCAGCAGGCACCAGGCCGGCTCGGCCGCCATCGCCGCCAGATCACTGAGGTTGACCGCCAGCGCCTTCCAGCCGAGATCGGCGGGATCGTCATCGACCGAGAAATGCACCCCGACGTTCAGGGTATCGCTGCTGACCGCCAGCCACCGTTCGCCAGCCGGTGGCCGCAACAGAGCGGCATCGTCGCCGATGCCAAGCACGACATCGGCGCGCGCTGCCGCGCCCGTCCCGGCTCGTGCCGCGATCCGGGCGATCAGATCGAATTCATGCATGGCCTGGGCCATCGCCTGGCAGCGCAGCGATCAACGACCGGCTTCGACGCTGCGCCAGACCTGGGCCGCCTTGTCGAGCACCCCGTTGACATAGGTGTGGCCGTGCTCGGCGCCGAACCGCTTGCTGGTCTCGATGGCCTCGTTCAGCACCACCCGATAAGGCACATCCGGACGATGGCGCAGTTCGTAGGCGGCGATCCGCAGCACTGCCCGCTCGATCGGATCGACCTCGGCGATGCTGCGGTCGAGAAACTGCACCAGGCCGGCATCGAGATCGGCGAGATGGCC
>DIHI01000045.1:38018-39842 GCA_002420085.1 Lysobacterales bacterium UBA5700
TGGCGGAACTGCTCCAGCACATCGGCGATCGGATTGCCGGCAATCTGCCAGGCGTACAGCGCCTGCAGGGCACGCCGCCGGGCACGCGAGCGCGCCGTCGGGTCGATGCCATCCGAGCGAAACCGACTCATCACAGCTTCTCCAGCAGATTGGCCATCTCCAGAACGACCAGGGCGGCCTCCTCGCCCTTGTTGCCGTGCGCACCATCGGCACGTGCCTCGGCATCGGCATGGCGATCGACCGCCAGCACACCGTTGGCGACCGGCACCCCGGTGTCGAGCATGACCCGCATCAGACCCTCGGCACAGCGATCGGCGACATGCTCGAAATGTCGGGTCTGGCCGCGCACCACGCAGCCCAGCGCGATCACCGCTGCGTGGTCGCCTGCCTCGGCCAGGTACGACACCGCGACCGGAATCTCCCAGGCACCGGGCACCCGCACGACATCGACCGCCTCCGGATCGAGGCCATGGGCGAGCAGGGTGCGGCGGGCGCCATCGACCAGCACATCGACGATGCGCGGGTTCCAGCGGCTGGCAACGATGGCGATGCGCGCCCCGACCGGCGGCCGCAGGTCGCCTTCGATATGGGCCATGGTGTCTGTTCGCGTCGTGATGGGGCGGCCAGTTTATCGCGAATGGTTCACCTCGACGCGCCCCACCCCACCCCGACTGGCCGAGCCCGATCGCCGCATCACGACCGACACGCCGAACTTCAATCGTCGCGCCGGTAACTCAAGGCAGTGATCTGCTCGGACACCAGACCGATCAGGAACACGATCACGCTGGCACTGAACAGCAACAGACTCATGTTGGTGAACCGGCCCTCGCTGAAATAGGTGTAGGCGTAATAGCCCGCTCCCAACAGAAAGAACCCGGCCCCGGCGGGTGCGAACAGCTTGAGCGGCGAATACAGAGTGGCGATCTTGAAGATGATCAGCAGGAAGCGCACCCCATCACGCAGCGGCCTGAGGTGACTGCGACCGATTCGAGCCGCCACCGGCACCGGCACATAACAGACCGGATAGGCACTGCGCAGGAAGGCCATGGTGATCGTGGTCGGGTAGGAAAAGCCGTTCGGCAGCAGATGGACGAACTCCCGGAACTGCTCCGCGCGGACCGCCCGAAAACCTGAGGTGAGATCGAGTATCCGAATGCCACTGATCACACTGGCCAGCCGGTTGTAGAACCCGTTGGCCAGACCCCGGCCGATATTGGCCTGACCGTGTCGGTCGCGTGCCGCCACCGCCATGTCGTACCCCTGGGCCAGACGCTCCAGCAGCAGCGGGATGTGGGCCGGATCATGCTGGCCATCGCCATCCATGAACACCAGGATCTCGCCGCTGGCCGCCCGCGCACCGCGCTTGACCGCCGCACCATTGCCCATCGAATAAGGGCTGGACAGCACCCGTGCCCCGTTCGCCTCCGCCACCGCCGCCGTGGCATCGGTAGAACCGTCATCGACCACGACCAACTCGGCGTCGGGAAACTGCGCGCGCAAAGCCGGCAGGAATCGCCGCAGGCCCTCGGCTTCGTTCTTCGCGGGGATGATGATCGACAGGCGCATCAGCGGTCTCAGCAGGTTCGGGCGACCCCGACGGCCACGACGACATCGCGCCATCCGGGGCAACAGCCGCTATGGTGGCCGATTCGCCACAGATTCGCCACGGCCACGGCCACAGCCGCGACGGGCCGATCGTTGCATCGGGACCGGGTCGAACTGCATGCACGGATCGAGGCCGCATCCGCCGGACCGACGCCCGGCGTCCCGCCGGGCGCGCGCGGCGCCTCCGACGCCGCCGACACGGGCTCCGCCCGTGCTCAT
>DIHI01000045.1:39981-41644 GCA_002420085.1 Lysobacterales bacterium UBA5700
CCGCGCAGCGCGCGCGAGGCCGACTCCGTCGGCCCGATCGGGTCATCCACCGGCGCCCGCTGCGAGCCTTCCGGGTAGTCGCGCAGGTCATCGGCACACCACTCCCAGACATTGCCGTGCATCTGATACAGGCCCCAGTCATTGGCTGGCAGGGCTTTCACCGGCACCGTGCGTTCGCGATAGCGCCCCTTCGGTCCGCCGGCATACGGGTAGCGGCCGTCGTAATTGACCTGGTCCGGCGTGATGGTGGCGCCGAACCAGTACGGTGTGCGGGTGCCGGCCCGGCAGGCGTACTCCCACTCGGCCTCGGTCGGCAGGTCGAACGGCGTGTTCGGGTGCTCGTGGCGGAGATGGCGCAGAAAGTCCTGGACGTCGTCCCAGCTCACGTTTTCGACCGGATGCTGGTCGTCGCCCTGAAAAACGCTCGGGTTGTAGCCCAGCACCGCCCACCACAGCGCCTGGGTGCAGGCGGTGTCGGCCAGCCAGAAGCCACGACTCAGCCGGACTTCGTGCAGGGCCTGGTTCCCGCCGCGCTCCGGTTCGCTGTGCGGCGAGCCCATCATGAAGCGGCCGGGTCGGATCCAGCGAAAGGTCTGGGCGATATCGCGGTAGTGCCAGCGCAGCCAGTGGCCGTACTGGTCCTCGCCGAGCTGGCCGAGGTGGCTGAACGGCAAGGGTTCGGGTGCTGTGGGCGTGGGCGCGGAGGGCAGCGGCTCGACCCCGGGGGTGACCGGCTTGCGCGGCTTGGTGGTTTTGGCCGGTGCCGACAGGACGGTCTCGGGTTCGGCCTCCTCATCCAGCACGCGATCCAGTTCGTCACGCAGATGGCTCTCCAGGGTCTGCCGAAACCCGACCAGATCGTCGTAGTCGTTCAAGCCGTGGGCGATCGAGCCGTCCGGGTTGCGGGCCAGGGCCAGGAACTGCTGCAAGCGCTGCCACTGTTGGTGCTTGTTCAGCAGGTCGGGATCGTCGAGCCGGACGGTCGGCGGCGCGGTGCCGCGATAGACCCACACCCGTGGCCGGCCTTCGGCGTGGAATCCCTCCATGGCGTTCCAGTATTCCCACTCGGTGCCGGACAGGTAGGGCGTGCCGTCCGACTTGCGGTACTCCGGCGGCAACGGGGTGCCCATCCGCGACCACAGCATGACCACCACCAGATCGCAGGCGCGCGGCTCGATCAGGCCCTTGCGGATCGCTTCCTGCGGGGTCATGCCTGTCGGCAGGGCCAGGCTGTGGCCGGGCTGGTCCCAGGCGTAACCCTGCACCGCCAGGCGGTCGCGGAAGCGGCGCTCACGGCTGAGTTTGTCGATCACCTCTCCAGCCGTCTTTCGCTCGGCCAGGACATCGCCCGGCGAAGCCAGAAAGATTCTGTACGGTCGAACCAAGGATTTCACTCCGCCTCCTGCATCGAGAACCTGAGATCGACCGCCACCAATCCCACCAGGCCCGCTCAGCCCGGACCGATCCGACCACACTGACTGGCCTGGACCGGGATGAATTGTGTCGGCCGGCCAGACACCGGCGGCACGATCTTAACCCGACCTAACTCGGCCGGGGATTCGCTTTCCGAGCGGTCGTCCGGGTCGAAGTGTCGAGCGCGCCTTGTCGGTCTCTGAACTGGCTGGGTCTTGGTGGACGATGCCGTGCGGGTAGACGCTGTGCC
>DIHI01000082.1 GCA_002420085.1 Lysobacterales bacterium UBA5700
CCGCCGAAGCGCCGGTTGAGCAAGCTGTCGGCCTGCACGAAGGGCTGGAAGATGCGATCCAGGTTCTCGGGCGCGATGCCGATGCCGGTGTCGCGCACCTCGAAGCGCAGCATCTGGTGGGTGCGGCTGGCTTCCTGCAGCGTGACCGAAACGGTGATCGAACCGCGCTCGGTGAACTTGACGGCATTGCTGACCAGGTTGGTGAGCACCTGGCGCAGCCGGGTCGGGTCACCGCGCATCTGCGGCCGGGTGCGATCGTCGTAGCGCAGCGTGAGGCGCAGACCCTTCTTCTCGGCCGCACCCGACATCAGACGGATCACCGACTCCAGGATTTCCCGGAGGTTGAAGCCGACGGTTTCCAGTTCGAGCTTGTTGGCTTCCAGCTTGGAGTAATCGAGGATGTCATCGACGATCCGCAGCAGTTGCCGTGCCGAGGTATGGGCAACGTTGAGCAGTTCCTGCTGATCGGGTGCCAGCCGCGAGCCGCGCAGCATGTCGAGCATCGGCAGGATGCCGTTGAGCGGGGTGCGGATCTCGTGGCTCATGGTGGCCAGGAACTCGCCCTTGGCCATCATCGCCGCTTCTGCCGCCTGTTTGGCCTCGGTCAGTTCCTGCTCAAGCCGCTTGTGGCTCTCCAACTCCTTGGCCAGCGCGCGGAACTGGAGCTTCTGGGTTGCCGAATCGACCGCATGCATTGAGGCTTCGGCAACGATCCGGGCGGCCCGCGAGCGATAGCCGATGTTCAGCGCGAACACCGCAAACAGGGTCAGCAGCGCCAGGATCACCACGGCACTGGCCCATGGCCCGGCGATCTGGAAATGATCGAGTGCCGAGACGATCGCAGCACCACTGGCACCGGCCAGGGCGAGCCAGCGGAAGATCGGCATGTCCGGCGAACGATCGGCCATCACTCAGAGCACGGCAGCGTCGAAATCGAATTCCAGCCCGGAACCGGCCTGTTGGACCAGATTACCCTGAATCAGGTCGATCCCGCTCATCCACAGGGTCGCTGCCGCCTGTGCGTCCTCGACCCGGTGCCCGACCACCTTGACGTTCATGCCATGCAGTTCGTCGATCAGCAGGCGCAACTCGTCGCGCACGTTCTGGGTGGCGGCCGATCCGGCCTCGATGTAGCGGCCGGCCAGTTTTGCATAGCCGAGCGGCAACTCGTTGATCAGCCGGGCCGCCTCTGGAACCCGCTCGAACTGGCTGAGACAGACCAGGCAGCCGAACTCGGCAAGCTGGCGAAACACCGGCAAAAGGGCATCGGCCTGGATGACCGCATCAGCCATGCGCATCTCCAGCACCACGCAACTGCCGGCAAGGCCGGCCTGGGCCAGGTGCTGGCGCAACCATTCGACCTGCCCAGGGGCCAGCAGGGTCGGTGCCGATTGCGGTACGAACAGGCGCAGTCGGCGCCCGGCACGTGCCCGCTCGGCGACCACGTCGAGGGCATGACTGATCACCCAGCGGTCGATCTCGACCAGCAGGCCGGCGCGCTCGGCGAGCGGTACCAGGGTTGCCGCCGGATAGACCCGACCGGCATCGTCGCGCAGGCGCAACAGGGTCTGGTACTGCGCTTCCTCACTGCCCTGCACCGCCACGATCGGCTGGAACAGCAACTCGAACGAACGTCGCTCGATGGCATGGCGCAGCAAGTCGAGCAGCGCCTCCTCGTGTTCCCGTTCGGCGCCTTTCGGTGGCTCGAAGCGCTTGACACCGGTCTCGCTGCCGCGTGCCTGGCGGCAGGCGCGCTCGACCGCAGTCAGCAAGGCCCCGGCATCGGCAAAGCCGTGCTCGAATGCGCACACACCGACCGTGCAGCGCAAGCGCAACGGCCGGCCTTCGACCTCGAATGCCTGTTCGGCCAGCACCCGACGCAGGCGTTTGGCCAGCGCCTCCAGCGCCTCACCGTCGCCCGCCGGACACAACACCAGGAAGCTGGAGTCGCCCAGCCGACAGCCGTGGCCGGCCCCCGCGATGGCATCGGCCAGCCACCGCCCGACGTTCGCCAGTAGGCTTTCCAGCGCCGACAGACCCAATCGCTCACGAATCTGGCGGGTGCCCTCGATGTCGAGATAGAGCAGGCCGCCCAGTCGGCGACCACGGGCCGCGAGCGCGGCATCGAGGGCGTGATCGATGCGCTCCAGCAACCAGGACCGCCGATGCAGCCCGGTATGCGGATCATTGCTGGGCCGGCGACTGGCGCTCCTGCCGGCCGCACGCGCCCGGCGCACACGATTCTGGACCGCAGCGATCAGATGTCGCGGCCGGACCGGCTTGGCGATGAAATCATCACCGCCGGCCTCCAGCGCCTCGAACTGGAGGTCTTCGTCGCTCTCGCCAGACAGGAACACGATCGGGGTATTCAGGAATTCCTCGCGCTCGCGGATCAGGGCGGTCAGCTCCATGCCGTTGGCCTTGGGCATGTGCAGGTCCATCAGCAACAGATCCGGATTGAACTCGGCCATCACCGGCAGCACCTGCATCGGGTCTTCCACCACCCGCGCATCCATGCCGGCATTGCGCAGAATGCTCTCGGCGAACACGCCCTGGGAGCGGTCGTCCTCGACGATCAACACTCGGAACGGCGGCTCGCGTTCGGGGTTGAGCATCTGCTCGACCTGCTGGACGACATCGCGAGGCGACAGCGGGGCGAACAGCAGGGCATCGGCATGGGCTCGACGTGCCGACAGCCGCGACTCGATGTCGTCGGTCGCGGCCAGCACGACCAGCGGGATTGCCGTGCCGCTGCGCTGCCGGGCCGGCAGCAGGGCATTGCCGATCGCCGCCAGATCGGATTCGAAGCCAGGTCCGATCAGGACCAGGTCGGGCGGCAGGGCCGACAGCACCTCCCGCAACTCCTCGGCTTCGACCAGGGCCTCGACCTCCAGCCCGGCGATCGCCAGTTGCTGCTCGACCTCGCGCCCGAAATCATCGCCGGCACTGAGGTAATAGATCCGGCAGGTGATGGTGCCGGCCGGTCGCACCGTCGGCACGGCCGATGGCGGCGGACCCGCAGGACGATCGCCGACATCGTCGATTGCTGCCACCGGATGACGTTCGCCGTCGTCGGCGCCCACCCCCTCGCTCGCTGGAAACAACTCGGCCAGCCGAGCCACGACTGCGGAAATCTGTCGGCGTATCGGCTCCTCGGGCAGGACATCGTCGGCCAGTGGCCTGCCGAGCAGGCTCTCCAGCGCCAGCAGCAACTCGCTGGCATCGACCAGACCATGTCGGCCGCTGGCGCCGGCCAGACGCTGGGCATCGGCGTGCAGCACCGAGAGGCCATTGATATCCCAACCCTCGGCCTCGAATCGGGCAATCCGGCGGGCCACCGCGTCGATGCGACGCGGCAGGTGGCGCCGGAAACTGCGGCGTGGATCGGTTGAGTCGGTGCTGGTGTCGGTCATGTGCGCATGTTCGTTGCAGGAAGTATGCCTGCAATCGGCTCCGTTGCCTGCTGGGGGTTGAACACGACATCCGGAGAATCGTGATAGGCCGCACGGTAACGGTTGATCGGCCCTTCGCGCAAGCCCGATCGTGGTCGTCGTCCTTGACGCGCGCGGTGCGAACACCTATACCGCTACCTTCTTCTTCACGCAGCCCTCACTCCATGTCCGTGTCCGTGAATCGGCGACGATTTTCCGTCGTCCCGAGAAGACGACAAAATCGCTGGCTGGCGGTCATCGTGGTAATTCTCTGGCTGCTGAGCCTCGGCCTGGTCTGGCTGCAATCGGCCCGGCAGGCGGCGCCGACCCTGGCGGCGGTCGCGGCAGAACGCGACACACTGCGCGAGGAGCAGAAAAACCTGGAAAGCGATCTGACCGACGCGCGCCAACAGATCGCCAACCTTGGCCGCTCGGAGGAAATCGCTCGCGCCGCCAACCTCAACCTGCAACGCACGCTCTCCGAACGCGAAGAGGAAATGGCGCAACTGCGCGCCGACGTGAGCTTCTACGAGCGTCTGGTCGGCACCTCCGGCCAGCGGCGCGGGCTCAGCGTTCACAGCCTGGAATTCAGCCAGGGCGCCGATCGCGTCTGGTCGTACCAGGTCACCCTGGTGCAGAACCTCAATCGCGGCAAGATCAGCCGGGGCGACCTCACGCTCGCCATTGAGGGCGTGCTCGACGGCACCCTCGACACCCTCGAATGGACCGATCTCAAGCAGGAGTCCGACTCCCAGCCACAGCCATTCGAGTTCCGCTACTTTCAGCAGCTTCGCGGCAATGTCATGTTGCCGCCGAACTTCCAGCCGCACCGTGTGCGGGTGTCGCTGCGCACCGAGGGCCGCGAACTGGAGCAGCCGTTCGACTGGGATCGAATCCTTACCACTACAGCAAGCGCCGGGAGATGAGAATGTTCGGAGGAGACAAGCGCGGCAAAGGTCGCGGCATGGGCGAAATCGAGACCCTGATCGGGCCACGGATGACCATCCGCGGCGATCTCGATTTCAGCGGCGGTCTGTACGTCGAGGGCACGGTTCACGGCACCATCCGGGCCGCCGGTGGCGACGCGGTCATCACCATATCCGAGCGGGGCCTGGTCGAGGGCGAGGTTCATGCCCCGACCGTGATCGTCTGCGGCCAGTTGCGCGGCGACATCCACGCCAGCGAACGGGTCGAACTCGGCGACCATGCCCGGGTCGAGGGCGACATCCACTACACGATCGTGGAAATGGCCGCCGGGGCGATGATCACCGGCCGACTGATCCATGCCGAAGCCAAGCCGAAACGGCTGACTGGTCCGGAATCGGCCAGCCCATCCGGCAAGGAGACCCGCGAGGAGGCCCGCGCCGGCAAGGGCAGCGATGCCAAGCCCTGAGACCGCCATGCCGTGGTCGAGGTCGTGAGCGGGGTTCGAGCTGCCGCCGGGTCGCCCCCGGTCGGATCAGGCTCGGACGGGCATCGCCAGCCACTGTCGTCCTGCCGGCCGTCGTCCTGCCGGCCACTTGATTCCAAGGGCGATCGCCCCGAATCTATGCCCATGAGCGAATCACCGAGCTACCAATCCCTCGACACGCCCCTGGCGTTCAGCCCAGCCGCTGCCGGCAAGGTCCGACGCCTGATCGAAGAGGAAGGCAACCCCGATCTGCAACTGCGGGTGTACATCATCGGCGGCGGCTGTTCCGGCTTCCAGTACGGGTTCAGCTTCGAGGAACAGCGCGAGGACGACGATCTGGCGGTGGTTACCGATGGCGTCACCCTGCTGGTCGACCCACTCAGCCTGCAATACCTGATGGGCGCCGAGGTTGACTACTCCGAGGGCCTGACCGGCGCCCAGTTCGTCATCCGCAACCCCAACGCCAAGACCACCTGCGGCTGCGGCAGTTCGTTCTCGGTGTGAACCCGGACCGGCCCGGATACGCCTTCGGACGCGCCGGGGCCGATCGCTGCGATGGTTTGCGCAGCGACCCTGATGCGATCCGGGCGCTGTGGCCGGACGGCCGGGTGATCCTGATCGACCCGCACGGCGCCGCCGTCGCCCAGGGGCCGGAATCCAGCCTCGACCTGTACCTGCCGCGCGGTCGCGAACTGCCCGATCTGCTGGCCGAAGCCAGTCTGCTCGGCCGCGATGCCGACGGCGCTGCCTGGTTCGCCCTGCCGAGCGAGCGGGTCGGCCACCTGCCCGAGGGCCGTATCGACCTGCGCGGCGCGGCTTCCGGACTGCCCTCGTTGCAGGCCGGATTGCTCGCCTATGGCCGCGCCCTGCTCCACTGGCAGCGCCACAACCGCCACTGCGGTCGCTGCGGGGCACCACTGTCCCTGCTCAGGGCCGGCCATCAGGCCACCTGCCCGGCCTGTCGCAGCGATTTCTATCCGCGCACCGATCCGGCGGTGATCGTCCTGGTCAGCGATGGCGAGCGCATCCTGCTCGGTCGGCAGGCAAGCTGGCCGCCACGCCGCTACTCGGTACTGGCCGGCTTCGTCGAGCCCGGCGAGCAACTGGAAGAAACCGTCGAGCGGGAAGTCATGGAGGAAGCCGGGCTGCGCGTCCTGCACAGCCACTACGTCGCCTCGCAGCCCTGGCCGTTTCCCTCGGCGCTGATGATCGGCTTCACTGCCCTCGCCGAACCGGCTGAGCCGACCTGCGGTGACGAACTCGAAGACGCTCGCTGGTTCGATGTCGAAACCCTGATGGCCGAGATCGCGCGCGGCGACCTGCTGCTGTCACCGCGCATCTCGATCGCCCGATACCTGATCGACGACTGGCTGCGTCAGCGCGGTGCGCTGGCGTCGAACCCGAACGTCTGAAACCTACCCGCCGGCCCGGACCGCTGTCCGGCGAGTCTGCTAAAGTCGCGGTTTCGCCGCCACCGTGGTTGCGGTGGCAGTCGCGAGCGCGGGCGCAGGCGCGGCGACTTGGCGCGAGCGACCGTTCGAGGAGGATTCATGGCTGCCACCCTGTTCGCCGTCGTACTGGCGCTGTTGCTTGGGCACGGCCTGCCTGGGCTGACCGGCATCCGCGACTTCGGCTGGCTGAACTCCTGGGGCGGCTGGCTTCAGAATCGGCTGTCACAACCGGAACGCTCGCCGAATGCCTGGCTGCTGCTGCCCCTGATCGGCCTGCCGGTACTGGCGGTGCTGGTGCTGCAACTGGCTCTGCGCGACGGCTGGCTGGCCAGTCTGATCGGGTTCGTGTTCGCCACTGCGATCCTGTTCTACTGCTGGGGTCCGCGCGACCTCGATGTCGATGTCGAACGGATCGTCGAGGCCGAATCCCAGGGCGAACGCCTGGCCGCCGCGCAGACCCTGTGGCCCGAGAATGGCCAGCCCAATCTGAACGGCCCGGCCCTGGTCGAGGCGGTGTTCCGGGGCGCGCTGCGGCGCTGGTTCGGTGTCCTGTTCTGGTTTCTGCTGCTTGGCCCGGCCGGCGCCGTGCTCTATCGTCTCACCGCCCTGACCGCCGAGGATGCCCTGGCCCAGGCCCTGAATCCGGACAGTCGCGACGCAGCCAATGATCTGCTGCGCATCCTCGACTGGCCGGCGGCGCAACTGACCACCCTGGGCCTGGCCCTGGCCGCCAATTTCGACAGCGTGATGGCCGCCTGGCGCGATTGGCATGCCGGCGGCTTCGGCCTCGACTCGGGCTTTCTGGGCGCCGCCGCGCGTGCCTGCGTCGCCAGTGAGATCGCTGCGGAGCGTGACGAGGACGAACATGCCGACGCCCTGGCCACCATCCCGGCACTGGCCGAACTGCGCGATGCCATGAGTCTCGTCTGGCGGGTGCTGCTGCTGTGGCTTGCGGTGCTGGCGCTGTTCGTGCTGGCCGGCTGGGTCGACTGAGGCGACCCTCGCCGCTCGCCGCGTGCGGCAACCCGATTCCGCCGCAACCCCGCATCCGAGCCCGAGTTCGGCACCCGAGTCATTCCCCGACCTCCGGAGCCATGCCGGAGGTCGGGGATGGATCGATCAGAACGAATAGATCAGGGTCAGTCCGACCGCAGTGACATCGAAATCCGGCGCCTCCTCGCCGAACAGGATCACATTGGCCAATTGGTTGGCCGGCAGGTCGAGCGCGAAATCCTCGCTGCGATAGCGTTCGTGCCAGAGATCGGCGCGGACGGCCAGACTGTCGCTGATCGCATAGCTGCCGTAGAGGGTCGCCGAGTTCAGCCGCACCCGATTGCTCGGCAGCGGCGCCGAGGTCAGAGCGGCACCGGTGCTGACCACGACATCGGCCTTGGACAATGCCGCCAGCAGGTCCAGGCCGAACCGATAGCGGCCCTCGCTCGGCTGCCAGGCGACCCCCAGCCCGGCGGTGTCGATCCGCTCGCGGTGCAGCGCCTGCCAGAAACGCGCCGGATCGGCCACCTGGCCGATGCGGGCATTGCCACCCTGGAAGCTCACCCCGGTCTGATCGTAGTCGTTCTCTTCGTGGGTGAAGAAGGCATAGCTGCTCACGTCGCGCACCGGGGTGGCATTGAACTCCAGGGTGTAGGCCCGGACCCGGGCGCCGGTCAGACCGAGTTCGCTGTCGGTGTAGTCGTCCCGGTTGTAGTTGATGTCCAGGCCGAGCGACCAGAACTCCGACGGCGTCCAGGTGGCGAGCAGGCCCGCGCTGTCGCGGTCGCGGTCGGCGAGGTGGAAGCGCCGCAGGCCGGGAGCGTTCTCGAAACCACCGGGAATGGTGGCGACATGCTCCGGCGTGAACCCTTCGCGGAACGGTGCCGAGCCGTCGTACTGTGAACCGTCGCGATCGGAGGACGCCAGCTTGAGGTTGATATCGAGGCTGTCGCCCAGGCGATGGATCAGACCGGCGCCGAATCGCCATTCCTCGGTGCTGTTGCGTTCGGTGAAGGTCCGGTCGATGTCGCGATACTCGCCCTGGGCATTGAGTGTGGTTCGGTTGCCCAGTCGGTAGTTGAGATCGAGGCGAAGCGCGTTCTCTTCGTAACTGTACGGCGCATTGAAGCGGATCCGGCTGCTGGTCGCACTGGTGTCCTGACGCAGCGAATCGGCGGCGACCACGGCATAGCGATCGCTCGGCGTCTGGTTGTCGCGCTCGTCGTAGCGGTAGCTGGCATTGACACTGAGCCGATCGGTCAGACGACCGGAATAGCGTAGATTGCCGACCAGGGTGTCGATACGTCCGTCCAGCGAATCCCTGGGCAGCGGTTCGGTGATCGCGGCAGCCAGGATCGGATCGACCGTGAATGCCAGGAACGGATCGTTCTGGCTCATCCGGCCGATCGCGATGTCGGCAACCACCCGGTTGCGGGCATCGAACTGATAGCCGAACAGGGCCGTGCCCTGATGGAAGGTGTTGTCCGGCGGCAGCGCCAACTCACCGACTCCGGTCGGAAAGCCGGCCGACGGCACCCAGCCGTTGATCGCACTGAACGGATTGCGCCAGCGCAGGGCGGCATTGGCATTGTCGAAGATCGAGGCGTGGTAGCGCAGTTCGATCTGGGTCCGATCCTGGATGTAACGGCCGACCAGGTCGATCGTGTGGGTCTGGTAATCGACCGGCTCGGGCAGGAAGGCCGAACGCGGATTGCCACCGGTGTTGCCGAAAGTTCCGGCAGTCACCTTCAGACCATCCTTCTCCTCGTACTGGTAGTTCACCGAGAACGAGAGATCGCCAGGCAGCAGTTTGTCCAGCCCGGCGCCGAATCGCTGGCGCTCGGTGCGCAGATCGACATCGCGCAGGCTCGACAACAGGCGGGTCATGCCGGCCGTGGTCTGGGCCGGAACCCAGTCGGTCGGCAGGGCGAGGTCGCTGCCGCCGGCCCCGAGGAAGATGGTCCTGGCACTGTCGCTCTTGTTGC
This sequence comes from Lysobacterales bacterium UBA5700, assembly GCA_002420085.1. Lineage (GTDB taxonomy): Bacteria > Pseudomonadota > Gammaproteobacteria > Xanthomonadales > Xanthomonadaceae > UBA11164. The sequence continues at coordinate 9,272 of DIHI01000082.1, forward strand.
TCGGAATCTCGTCGTACCAGGCGCGCACCCGGTAGTCGCCCTGGCGACCGACTTCGAGGTCGATCGAGCGCGAATCCAGACCGAGGTCGTTGGCCCGGATCCGGACATAGTCGGCATCGTCGCCATTCCAGGCACCGCGCCGGTAGTAATCGATGTTGAAGATGCCGTAAGGGCCGTCCTCATCGAGGCCGTTGAACTTGCCGAACCGGAATGAATCCTGGGTGATGAAACCGATGCCGATCTCGACTACGCTGCGGATTTCGGTCAGTTCCTTGACCTGCGCCTCGCTGACCGCCGGTGCGGCTGGCTCGTCCAGGCTGAACGGATCGTCTTCCTGGGCGCCGGCCCAGGCCGGCAGGAGCAATGCCGCCAGCACCAGCAGATGCAGTGGCCGATGGGGCGGGAAGGCCGACCGTTCACGCCGGCCGGGTCGATGGGCGTACTTGCGATCGCGTTTCATGATGCACCTCGCGATGGATTGATGCGTGGATGGGCGTCGATCGATCCGTTTCGGCTGCGCTCAGCGGGTCTTGCGCACCCCGGAGGGATGGTTCGAGCCATGAATCTGGGTGTGGCAATTCAGACAGTTGCGGCCCAGCATCTGTTGCGCGCCCGACGGGGTGGCGGCGCCCGGCAGTCCGGTTCCGCTGTAGGCGGTGCTCGGGTGGAACTGGGCCAGATGGCATTGCTGGCACAGCCACGGGCCACGGGTGACCAGCAGGTTGTCATGGACCGAGCCATGCGGCTTGTGGCAGATCGAGCAATCCTCGCGCACCGGCTGGTGCTCCCACAGGAACGGACCGCGCTTCTCGGCGTGGCAGTCGTAGCAGGTCTCGTTGAGGGTCGCCTTGGCCAGCAGTTTCGGGCCATTCGAGCCGTGCGGATTGTGGCAATCGCTGCACGCGACCTTGCCCTCGCGGATCGGGTGGCTGGATGGCCGATGGATCTCGGCGCGCTTTTCCTTGTGACAGGTCAGGCACTGGTCGGCCTGGGTGTCCTTTGCCAGAACCGGGTCGTCACCGATGTGCGAACGATGGCAATCGACGCAGGCCACGTCCTGGGTCTCGTGTGCGCTGCCCTGCCAATGGATGCGATTACTGCCCTTGTGGCAGTCCATGCAGACCGCATTCTGGTCGTGCTTGGCGGTCGGCCCGCTCGATGAGAACACGATGTCGGGTGCGGCCCGCTCGGCACCGTCGGCCGGCGCCTCCATGTGCGCCAGGCTGGCGCCATGACAGGTGGCGCAGGCGCGATCGGCGAACGGGGTGCGGCCATCGGCCATCACCGCATGCCGCGACTTCAGGATCGACAGCACCGGATATTCACTGGTCTCATCGTGACAGCGGGTGCAGGTGCGGGCGGCCTCCATGCCGGCCTTGGTGGTGTCTTCGGCAGTCTGCTCACTCAGCAACTGCGCCGACACCGGCGAGGCAGCCGACAGCGCCAGGAGCACACCGAGCAGGCCGGCTCCGGCGAAGATGGCGGTGACAGGTTTCATGGCGTTCTCCATGGGCGGTTGAAGCGGCTTCCGGGCCGGACGACTATCTGGCCGTTGCGATCAGATCGCTGCCGGCGCCGTCGAGTGTGAGGGTGTACTCGAACGAAACGTGATGATGGCGATGGTCGGCATGGTCGTCATGGACCGCGAAACCGACGGTGTAGGTCTTGCCGGGGGCGAGCGGCTTGCGCCCGCCCCCGGAAGCCGCCAATGGCCGACTGAGCACGACCGTCCATTCGCCGCCGGCAAACTCGGCCTGGGCGCTGACCGCGCCATCGTCGAGCCGATGCCGCTTGTCGAGGATGTAGCCGGAGGCCGCCAGGGCCGGCTGGCCAGGATTGAGCTTGGCTTGCCAGTATTCGAGAAAGGCACCGGAATTCCGAAGCGCAGCGAGATCGGCTTCCGGCTTGATGTTTTCGCCACCGCCCTGGCGGGTCAGCTTGACCCGCGACGCACTGAGGTACTTGCTGATCTGGCTGCCCTCCGGCGCGCTGGCCATGCCGATGCCATCGTCGTGGCAACTGCCCCAGCAGCCGGCTCGGGCGGCCTCCTTCACGCTGCCATCGTCGATCATCACCGTCACCCTGGCGGCGACCTCGGCATCGAACGGGGTGGCACCCGAACCGGCCTTCCAGCGCAGCCGGAAATACAGCCGATCGGCGTCATGAGCGGTCTGGACATGCAGTGGGATCATGCCAGGGCGGCCGGCGACCGGTCCCGGCGAGAGCCTGCTGCCAGCGACCACGGCGGCACCGATGTCGGCCTGTTCGCCGTCATGGCAGGCCTTGCAGTTCTTGCCGGCCCGGAAATTGGGCGCACCGCTGTGATCCTTCTCGGTCATCACCCACTCCCAGGACGCCTGGCCGGGATAGAACACCGGAATCTCGGTCGTGGGCGCACCGGTCCAGTCGATCGCCGCAGCGGTTCCGGAAAAGGCGGCGAGTGCCGCGAGCACCGCGAGCGCTGTGCTGCGACGAGGATGGTCGAATGACTGGAATCTCATGATGTTCTCCGGGCGTGCGGGGTTGGCAACCAGCGTGCTGACGAAATCGCGTTCGCGGCGCGGCTGGTCAGAGGGTGAAGTCGGCCTCGTCCTCTTCATCGTCGGCCTGGTCGGGCGACTCGGGCTTCTTGTGAGCGATGCCCTTGTGACAGTCGATGCAGGTCTCACCGGTGGTGAGCGCACTCTCGTGCTGTGCCCGCGAACGCGGCCGCTGCTTGTCGAGCACCATTGCCTCGCGATCGTGGCAACTGCGGCACTCGCGGGAATCGTTGGCCTTCATCTCGGCCCAGACCCGTTCGGCCAGAACCAGACGGTGCGCCTCGAACTTCTCTTCGGTATCGATTCGCCCGAGAAAATGCGCCGGCACTTCGGTGAAGGTGGCGCGGATCTTGCGCGCCAGCTTGGCCAGCGGCGGCTTCGGGACGTGGCAATCGGCGCACTCGGCACGCACCCCGGTGCGGTTGCTGAAATGGTGGGTCTGCCGGTACTCCTCGTACACGAAGGCACGCATCTCGTGGCAGGACGTGCAGAAGCCGAGCGTGCTCGACGATTCCACCACCACTGCAAACCCGGCCAGGCCGATCGCGCCGAGCAGCAGGCCGAGTCCAAGCAATGCCAGCATCGCCCAGCGAGAGGCACGAAACCCCGCGCGCCAGTGTTCCAGAATCCGTGCCATCGCCTGCCCTCCCATTCGGATCGGTTGGCTCCGAGCAGTGGCCCCGGATGGATCGGGTCGATGCGGCGGCGCCGCTCGGATCACGCCCGTCGTGGGCGTTGAGCAGACCGTAACGCTTTCCTCACAATGCCGACTTGACGGTAGTCAATTTGCCGGGGCGGGCCTTCCGCCCAGGGTGGGGCGGCCCGCCCGGCAGACGGGCGGGCGGGCGGGCAAACCATCAGACTCGACTGGCGATCGCGCGGGCAAAGCTGTC
>DIHI01000033.1:0-5257 GCA_002420085.1 Lysobacterales bacterium UBA5700
GACAGTGTCGGTGGCACGGTGTCGGCGGACGGTCGGACCCGAGTCGGCTCCGACCGCCCTGGCGATCAGAGCGCGTCGCCGTCGGCGGACAGCATGCGCTCGATCCGATCGCCGAGCCCGCCGATTTCCAGGATCAACCGATCGACCTCCTGCGCTGAGAGCCCAGCGTAGGGACGGTTCTCGCACAGGTGCAGGTACGGCGTGCCTTCCAGTTCGGTACAGGCCAGGTAGCCGACCTGACTCTTCCAGTTGAACTCCAGGGCGCGTCGCGGGTCGAGCAGCAGCAGCGCACCGACTGCCGTGCTGACCCGTAGATAACGTCGACCGTCCTCGTCTTCCATCTCCGACAGGAAGATCGATTGATGGCGGTGGCCGTTCTCCAGCGACAGTTCGACGCAGGCCATGAAGGGTTCGTTGGCGGTGAGTTTGTAGGCGCCGAGCAGATGGTCGCGGATCGCTTCGAAGTTTTCCATGGCGGATTCCATGCAGATGGGGGATGTGCGTATGCTACGGGCATTTTCGACTGCGGTCGCGCCGCGCGGCTGTTGGAGTTTCCCGGTGGCAACCCTCGATCGCGAGCAGGATCAGCGGCGTCGTGCCGTGCTCGCCGCCGTGCGGGCGATCGCCCGTGGCACGGTCCGATCCTACGGACAGGTGGCTCGTCTGGCTGGAGTGCCTGGTCGCGCGCGATGGGTGGCTCGGGTGCTGTCCGAGAACGATGATCCGGATCTGCCCTGGCATCGGGTCGTTCGCAGTGATGGCCGGATCGCCTTTCCGCCCGGCAGCGAAGGCTTCGAGCGACAGCGTGATCGGCTGCTGGCCGAGCAGGTTGCCGTTGATGCGATGGGTCGGGTCGAGATCGACCGGCGTCCGGCAGCGCTTGATCTGGATGCCGAGGTCTGGCGACTGCCCTGAATCGGGGTCGAGATCGAGCCGCTCGCCGCCGATCGTGGTCGGTTCGGTTCGATGGCAGGCAATGCAGGGTATGATGCCGGCACTGCATGAGTCGAACCGATATGCTGCCTTACCTGCCTCCCGGAACACGTGCGCTGCTGATCGCGACCGGCGCGGTTTTCTTCCTCCAGATGCTGTTCGGCCCCGGTAGTCCCTGGCTGGGTGGACCGCTGTTCTACCCGTTCATGCTCTGGCCGTTGGGCAGCATCTCAGGCATCGGCCCGGACGGTGCCCTGCACACGCTCGGCTTTCTGCCCTGGCAGTTGCTGACCTATGGTTTTCTGCACGGCGGCTTCGTGCATCTGCTGTTCAACATGCTGGCGCTGTACATGTTCGGGGCGCAGTTGGAATACGTCTGGGGTCAGCGCCGCCTCCTGCTGTTCTATTTCACCTGCATCGTCGGTGCCGGCCTGGTGCAGGTGCTGGTGGTCAGTTTTCTGATGGGACCGAGTGCGTTCTATCCGACTGTCGGTGCCTCCGGCGGCGTCTACGGGTTGCTGCTCGGTTTCGCGATGCTGTTTCCGGATCGACGGGTGATGCTGCTGATCCCGCCGATACCGATCAGGGCGCGCACCCTGGCGATCGTGTTCGGTGCATTGAGCCTGTTCATGGGGGTGACCGGTACGTTCGGCGGCATCGCCCACTTCGCCCACCTCGGCGGCATGCTGTTCGGGTTCGGTCTGATCCAGTATTGGCGTGGTCGCTGGCCGTTCCGGCGAGGTGCCGGACGGGGTGGCCGCGATGGCCCCTGGCGGCCGCGCTGAGGCAGTCGCTGAAACTGCTTGTTGCATCGCAAAAAAAATGTGATCCATACCGCGTTAGACTGTCCGGGCTACCGGCAGGGGACGGGTGCGCGCCTGAACGGTCAGGGGTGCCGGGGTCGAGCCAATCGGTGTGATGAAGCGATTCGGGTGAAACCGGTTTTTCACGTGATCTTCGCGGATGCGCTCGCATGGTCCGGTAGCGGGATCGAGTTCCGGGCGCCCTCATGGCTGCGCCGGATGTTCAGCCACATCAGACTTCGAGAATGCTCATGACGACATTACGGAAAACCGGAGGCCACGCCGTCAGCGTGTTGTGCCTCGCCGTCGCCGGTCTGTTCGGATCGGCCGCCACGGCCCAGGAGGTCGAGCAGCAGCAGACCTACATCATCGGCTTCACCGAGGCGCCGGTCGCGACGTATCGCGGCGAGATCGCCAACCTGCCGGCACCCCCACGCAAGGGCGAGGGGCGCGGCAAGGTCGATTTCAACAGCCCGGCGGCCAAAGCCTACGCCCAATCGCTGAAGGTCAGGCAGGGTGTGAAACTCGACACTTACAGCCGCGCGCTCGGTCGCACCATCGAGCCAGTGGCCGACATGCAACATGTCTTCAACGGTGTCATCACCTCGCTCAGTCTGCAAGAGGCCGAGCGGCTGCGTGCCGAGCCGGGCGTCGCCCTGGTCGAGGCCTACCGCGAGTACACCCTCGATACCGATGTCGGCCCGCGTCACATCGGTGCCGAGGAAGTCTGGAACACGGGCAGCGGCCTGCCGCCCGGTTTGTCCTCCGGTCCCAGCGGTCCGGCACGCGGTGAGGGCGTGGTGTTCGGCATCGTCGATTCGGGTGTCAACTTCGGCAGCCCGTCGTTCGCCGAAGTCGATATCGACGGTTTCCGGCACAGCAACCCGCTGGGCGAGGGCAACTATCTCGGCACCTGTGCTGCCGGTGGGCCGGATGAAGGCCGTTGCAATGCCAAATTGATTGGCGGCTACGACTTCATCTGCACCCTGACCACGGTCTGCCAGGATCCGGCCCTGCTGGAGTTCCCCGGATTCTCCGACGAGAACGGCCACGGCTCGCACACCGCGTCCACGGCGGCCGGCAATCGCCGTCAGGCGACCTTCCGGGGTGTCGATCTGGAAATCTCCGGCGTTGCGCCACGCGGCAACATCATCGCCTACGACGCCTGTTACACCCGACTGAGCGACGGTGCCGGCCTGTGCCCGAACGTCTCGACCCTGGCGGCGATCAATCAGGCGGTCGCCGATGGCGTGGATGTCATCAATTTCTCGATCAGTGGCGGCACCTTCCCCTGGAACGAGGCCAATTCGCTGGCCTTCCTGGCGGCCTCCGATGCCGGCATCTTCGTTTCGGCCTCGGCCGGCAACTCCGGTCCCGGCGCCGGCACGCTCGGCCACGTCGAGCCGTGGGTGGCGTCGGTGGCGGCGGCCCAGCATGGTCGTGGCGGTTTCAATCAGGTGCTGCGCATCACCGGTCCGGTCGCGCCGCCGGCCAACCTGGTGCAGGTCGTGCTCACGCCCGGCAGCAATGGTGTCGCCCAGGTCGCCGACATTCCGGGTGCCACTCCCTTGCTGGTCAGTCCCGGAATCAACACCGGCAACGATGGCTGCAACGCTTTTGCGCCCGGCCAGTTCGCGGGTGCGATCGCGGTGGTTCGGCGTGGAACCTGTTCGTTCAGCATCAAGACCAACAATGCCACGGCCGCCGGTGCGATCGCGGTGATCATCGCCAACAACGCGGCCGGCGCTCTGTCGCCATCGGTGCCGGGCACCACCGTGCCGGTGTATGCGGTGACCCAGGCCGATGGCAATGCGCTGAGGGACTTCACGACCGCCAATCCCGGCGCTACGGCGGCGATCCCGGTTGCGGCGGCGATCTTCCCGAACACGCCGGATGCGCTCGCGGCGTTCAGTTCGCGTGGTCCGAGCGGCTTCGACCTGCTCAAGCCGGACATCACCGGTCCTGGTGTGCAGGTGCTGGCGGCGGTGGCGGGTCCGGCGCCGACCGGTTCGGAAGACATCGTCAACCTGCTCAGTGGCACCTCGATGTCGTCGCCGCACAATGCCGGTGCCGCCGGCCTGCTGCGGCAATTGCATCCGAGTTGGACGCCGGCCGAGATCAAGTCGGCGCTGATGATGACCGCCGCCCAGACCGTGCTGTTGCAGGATCAGGTCACGCCCGCCGATCCGTGGGCCGCTGGTGCCGGCCGCATCCAGGTCGATCAGGCCGCCAAGGCCGGTCTGGTGCTGGCCGAGACCACGGCCAACTACCTGGCGGCCAATCCGGCGACCGGCGGTGACCCGTCCGCGCTCAATCTGGCCAGCATGGCCCAGTCGCGCTGCATTCTGTCGTGCGAATTCCAGCGCACCTTCCGTGCCACCCGCGCCAATCAGCGCAACTGGGACGCCCGCATCGAGGGATTGAACGGCAGCGTCGACAAGCCGCGCTTCAACCTGGGTGCGTCGGGTGTGGGCACGCTGAAGGTGACCATCGACAGCAGCAGCCTGCCGTCGGATGGCTCCTGGCACTTCGGCACCCTGGTGCTGACCGAACGTGGTGACACCGGATCGCCGGAACTGCGTCTGCCGATCGCGGTGGCCGTGCCGGCACCCGAGGTCGCACTGAGCGCCAGCGAAGTTAGCCTCAGCCTGCCGGCCGGGGCCAGTGGATCGACCACGGTGGACATCAGCAACATCGGCGGTCCGACCCTCGACTTCGCGATCAACGACAGTGGCAGCGCCCTGCGTAGCGTGCTATCGCAGCCGCGTGGGGCGGTCAACAATGGCACTCGCAGTGGCTTCATCACCGACCTCGGGTTCGGCCTGTATGCCAGCGATGACTTCGTGCTGGGCGACACGACCTCGATCGCCTCGTTGCTGGCCGAAGGCTTCACTCAGGGCGCCGTGGTGACCACCGGTGCCCAGGCCCTGACCTGGTCGGTGTATCCGGACGCGGGTGGCAGCCCGGCCGGCAATCCCGAAACCAATCCGGGTGCGGCCGTGTGGACCTACACCTCGGCACCGAATGGCCCTGGTGTGGGCACCGCCAACAACATCATCACCCTGAATCTGGCGGCCGCCGGTCAGAACCTGACCCTGCCGCCGGGCCGTTACTGGGTGGTGGTCCATTCCACAACCGCCACGGTCGCCAACAACTGGATCTGGTTCTTCAGCAACAGCGGCAACGGCAGCCCGGCACGCACCGTGTTCCCGGCCAGCACCGGGCCGAACTGGGCGCTGAATGCCAACTTCGCGGGTCTGGCGGTCCAGATCGAGGGCGCGGTGGCCTGCGGTGCGCCATGGATCAGTGGCGTCGCTCCGGCGTCGGGCAACCTGGGGGCCAATGGCAGCGAGACGCTGACCATTTCGGTCGATACCACGGGCCTGGCGGTCGGCGAGCACTCGGCATTCGTGTGCATCGACAGCAATGACCCGGCCAGTCCGCAAGTGACCGTGCGGGTGGCCCTCACGGTGACCGCACCCTGAGCTGCACGATACCACCCTGTTTCACCCTTCGAGGGC
>DIHI01000033.1:5309-5756 GCA_002420085.1 Lysobacterales bacterium UBA5700
CCGGCTTGCCGGGCTCTCGTCTTTGCGGGAGGGTGGGCCCGCCAGGCACGCATGGCCAGCCCATTCGCGCGAGCCACAGTGGGTTTTGCAGGTTGAACACCGGCTGGTTGGGTCGAGGCGCCGGTCACTGAGTGGATGCTTGCGCTGCAACGGCCGTGCGGTCAGTCCGGATTGAACAGGTTTCCCGGTCGGGGTGGCTGGGCGTCGGTTTCGATCAGGTTGGTGAGGCCGATGCCGATCAGTCGGTAGCGGGTGCTGGGGTCGGGGTCGATCCGTTCGAGCAGGGTGGTTGCCAGGGTGATGATGCTGTCCAATCGGTCCGGTGGCAGATCGGGGGTGATGCTGCGGGTCAGGATGCGGAAGTCGGTGCGTTTGAGCTTGATTACGACGGTTCTTGCCAGCAGGGTCTTGCGTTCGGCACTGGTCCAGACCCGTTCGGCCAGTCGG
>DIHI01000033.1:5899-6155 GCA_002420085.1 Lysobacterales bacterium UBA5700
CGAGATGGGGCTGCAATCGGTCGAGTGGCAGGTCATCGGGGAAGGTGTCTTCGGCCGAGATCGAGCGGGTCGGTCGTTCGGGGCAGACCGGGGTGTGATCGATGCCTCGGGCGAGTTCGTGCAGTCGCTGACCGTAGCGGCCGAATTCGCTGCACAGTTCGGTCAGTGTGCGGTGTCGAAGGTCGCCGATGGTTTCGATGCCGATCCGGCTGAGGCGTGCCTGGGTGACCTTGCCGACGCCGGGGATGCGTGCCAC
>DIHI01000033.1:6258-9187 GCA_002420085.1 Lysobacterales bacterium UBA5700
AACAGGCCGTCCGGCTTGCGCCAGTCGGAAGCGATCTTGGCCAGGAACTTGTTCGGGGCGACGCCGGCCGATGCGGTCAGTCCGGTGACGCTGCGGATTTCGCTGCGGATGGCCTGGGCGGCTTCGGTGGCGCTGTCGAAGCCGCGTCGGTTGGCGGTGACATCGAGATAGGCTTCATCGAGCGACAGCGGTTCGACCAGGTCGGTGTGGTCGAGCAGGATTTCCCGAAGCTGGTTCGATACGCTGCGATAGCGGGTGAAATCCGGCGGCACGAATACCGCATCCGGGCACAGGCGGGCGGCTCTGAGCGCAGGCATGGCCGAGTACACGCCGAACCGCCGGGCTTCGTAGGAGGCGGCGCAGACCACCGAGCGCGGTCCACGCCAGGCGACCACGACCGGCTTGCCGCGCAGGCTGGGATCGTCTCGCTGCTCGACGGATGCGTAGAAGGCATCCATGTCGATGTGGATGATCTTGCGGAGGCGCGGCGGTGGGCTCGGGTCGGTCATCGTGCGCTCGGCGGGGAGCGCGTTCGATCAGTCGAAGTCGGCCAGCAGGGCGTCGCGGACCGGGCCTTCGACGGTGACTGCGATCGGCATGCGTTGGTCGTCGATGCCGAAATGCAGGGCGGCGCCGGCGCGCAGGGCCATGATCCGGGCGGGGCCGAACTCGAAGCGTGCGAAGTGGACGGCGGCAGTCTTGCCGGCTTCACTGCGGTCGAGGTCTTCATCAACGATGGCGTGGATGCGCGGGTGGCCGTCCACGTCGGCATGCAGGGCGTGTTCGATGCCGCCCAGTCGAGCCAGTTCGCGCTTGCGCTGTTCGATGTCGGGGTATTCCAACAGGACGGTGGCCTTGAGGTTGCTGCCGTTCGGAATCAGCGGGTTGTAGGCATCGAGCTCGTCCTGGATGCCGGCCGCCTCGAAGATTCGCTCGATCCGCAGCATTTCCTGTATCTGGTACTGGATGGTCAGGCGATCCTCGAACAGCAGGGTGATGTGCGGGCCGAGGGCGAGCTTGCGGTGCTTCTTGTGGGCCAGCACGCGAGCACGGAAGTCTGGCCGTTGTGCCGAGTAGGCTTCGAGGCTGAGCAGGTCGGCGCGGGTGAGTGTGTTCATCGTTCGGTTGGCGTGCAGTTCGATCGAGTGGACCAGTCGAAGGTGTCGTCGTGATCGGATCGCGATCAGGTCCGGCGCGTCGAAACGGTTCATCGCGCTGTGTCGAGGGATGTGGGGGAGGGGATCGGTCGGTTCAGATGCCGTAGGCCCGGCGCAGCAGGGACAGTGGGTGTTCGGCGTGGTGGCCGTCGCCCAGGCCGTGGGCGATGTGGTTGCCGGCCATCACGCAATCGCTGGTGAAGTGATCCGGTTCGGCCTGCCTGACCCGGTTCTCGACCGGTCTGGCGATCTTGCGGGCCAGGGCGTAGGTGGCCTTCTTGACGCCATAGGTGCCGTCGTGGCCGGAGCAGCGCTCGATGGTGGTGATCTCGGTGTCAGGGATCAGTTCCAGCACCTGTCGGGTCTTCGGACCGATGTTCTGAACCCGTTGATGGCAGGCGACCTGCCAGGCGACCTTGCCGAGCGGGTTCGCGAAATCGGTCTTGAGCAGGCCGGCGGCATGCCGGTGCATGAGGTACTCGAACGGGTCGAAGATCGCCTTCCGAACCCGCTGGACATCGGCATCATCCGGATACATCAGGGGGATTTCCTGCTTGAACATCAGTACGCAGGATGGGATCGGTGCGACGATGTTCCAGCCGTCGGCGACCAGTTGCACCAACTCCGGCAGATTCTCGCGGGTGTAGGCATCGACAGCGTCGAGGTCGCCCAATTCGAGCTTCGGCATGCCGCAGCAGCGGTTGCTGCGGATCAGCCGGACGGCGATGCCGTTGTGGCGGTAGACCGCGACCAGATCCTCGACCATGCCGGGGTGGTTGAAGCGTCCGTAACAGGTCACGAACACGGCGACCTTGCCGGAGGTCGGGCCGGCGGCAATTGCGGCCTGACCGTCATCGTCGTCGCGGATGCGCCGCTCGGCGGTGTCGCTGTGATAGTCGGGTACCTTGGCGGCCCGATCGACGCCGAGGGTCTGTTCCAGCAGTCCGCGCACGCTGTGGTTGCGGTTGCCCCAGTTGACCGCCTGGACGACCACCGGGATCGAGGCCAGCCGGCCGACCGTGCGGGTGTTGGCCAGCAGCCGGGCGGCTGCGGGTGCGCCCTCGCGCTTGAACCGGACCGCCTTGGCGCGCAGCATCAGGTGTGGAAAATCGATGTTCCACGGATGCGGCGGGATGTATGGGCACTTGCTCTGATAGCAGAGGTCGCACAGGTAGCACTGATCGACCACCTTGCCGTAGTCAGCCTTGGCGACCCCGTCCACTTCCATGGTTTCGCTGGCATCGACCAGGTCGAACAGGGTCGGGAACGCCTGGCACAGGCTGACGCAGCGGCGGCAGCCGTGGCACAGGTCGAACACCCGCTCCAGTTCGGCGTCGAGCGCCTGCTGGTCCCAGAAATTCGGGTTTTTCCAGTCGAGCGGATGCCGCGTCGGTGCGTCGAGGCTACCTTCGCGAGCGGCGGTCGGTGTGCTGTTCATGCGATCCCTCGTTGGTTCCGACGGAAACGGTCGCGATGGCCGGACCGGGTGGTCAGCGGCAATCTGAAGGAGCCCACCCCGTGGATTGGAATCGAGGGCGTGGATGATCCACGGAATGGGCTCCGACAGAACCGGGTGCGCGGCCGGCAGCCGGCGCGTGTATCACTGCATGGCGGTTCACGGCCAGCGCGTGCCGATGCCCTGGCGCGCAGTCGCGGCTGCCCGCCGCCGACGCAGGTGGTGCGGTGGATCAGGCGGCTGCTTCGAGGTCGGACAGTGCCTTGGTGAAGCGGTTGGCGTGCGAGCGCTCGGCCTTGGCCAGGGTCTCGAACCA
>DIHI01000033.1:9452-13258 GCA_002420085.1 Lysobacterales bacterium UBA5700
TAGCGGCGGTTGGCCTGGGACTCGCCGGCAAAGGCGGCCTTCAGGTTTTCTTCGGTCTTGGATCCTTTCAAGCTCATGATGTCACCTCTTCGCGGACAACGAGAATGTGCGTGGCGGGTCGCGCGTGCGGGACGCCGCACCGCTACAGGATAACCCGCGCCCGCGATGTTCTCAAAATCGATTGTAATTAATTGACCGATTGGTAATATCTATCACGAATGCCTGCCTGCCGCCGTTCAGCGGTGGGTCGGATCGAGCAGGGACGGCGGCAGGGCACGCAACACGTCGGCCATCATGAGCAGGAAATCCGCCATCGCCGAACTGCGCCGCCAGACCATGGCGATCTGGCGGTGCGGCACGGTGCCGGTGAATGGCAGCAATCGGAGGTGTTCGGCCGGCGGTACCGGCGGTTTGATCGCCAGGGTCGGCAGCAGGGTCATGCCGACATTGGAGGCCACCATCTGGCGCAGGGTTTCGAGACTGGTGGCGCGGAAGCCGCTGCGCTCGCTGGCGCCGGCGTGACGGCAGAGATCCAGCGCCTGTTCGCGCAGGCAGTGGCCTTCTTCCAGGAGCAGCAGGTCGGCGCCGGTCAGATCCTCGGTCGAAACGGTCGTCCGGGTGCCGAGCGGGTGACCGTCATGGACCGCCAGCACGAAGGGTTCGTCGAACAGCGGTTCGAGATGGAAGGCGTCGTCCGGGCAGGGCAGGGGCAGGGCCAGAACCCCGGCATCGAGCCGACCATCCTGCAGGCGGGCGATGATTTCATCGGTCTTTTCCTCGACCAGCAGCAGTTCGAGGCGGGGAAACCGGCTGCGCAGGCCGGGAACGACATGCGGCAGCAGGTACGGTCCCAGGGTCGGGAACAGTCCCAGCCGGACGGTGCCGGCTTCTGGATCCATGCTGCGCCGGGCGATCTCGCGCATCTGTTCGACATCGGCAAGGATACTGCGGGCGCGATCGATGATCGCGCGTCCGGCCGGGGTCAGCAGCACCTTGCGTGGCGCGCGCTCGACCAGGGTCACGCCGAGTTCGTCCTCCAGTTTCTTGATCTGGGTCGAGAGGGTCGGCTGGCTGACGAAGCAGGCTTCGGCGGCCCTGCCGAAGTGGCGGTGATCGGCGAGTGCGACCAGGTAGCGAAGATCACGCAAATTCATGATTATTGCCTTTTTGATCGCTTGAATCTATCACGGGTGGGTGGCGCGTGTGCTGGCTCCGGTCGGCTTCGGGGTCGATTGGACAGGGGAGATTCATGTTCCGACGGTGTGTGTGGGCGGGAGGACTCGCCCGCGCCACGCGGTCGCTGGCGCCGGTCGGATGCGGGCGCGCCATTGTCGCGTCCGTCATTCACATCGGCGTGGTCGGGGCCATGGTCTATGATCGGCGGTCGGGCTGTCAGCGCGAAGTGCCGACGGCAATCAGCAGGCGATCGAGTGTTCCGAAAGGAGGGTGTGATCATGAGTCGAATTTCAGGGGCGAGCGCGGCCATGGCGCTGGTGCTGTGGCTGCTGCCGACAGTCACGTCGGCACAGGTCGAGCGTCGTCTGGTCAACGACGGCCAGGTGGTGCTGGAGGATGTGCCGGAGATTCCCGCCGCGATCAGCGAGGCGCTGCGTCGGTACCAGAATGTCCGCAGTGCCGGCGTACTCGATTGGAATGGTGACGGCAGCGGTCTGTATGTCGCTACCCGGTTCGATGAGGTCAACCAGATTCATCGCATCGATCGTCCGGGCGGTGCTCGTCGGCAGTTGAGTTGGTTCGATGAGCCGGTCGGTCAGGTTGTACGTCAGCCCGGCAGCGAGCGGCTGGCATTCACCCGTGACAGTGGTGGGGGTGAGTTCGCGCAGATCTTCCTGTTCGATCCGGCCGATGGTGAGGCGCGACTGATCAGTGATGGCGAGTCGCGCAATTCCGGTCTGCTGTGGTCGCACGACGGCAGCCGCCTGGCATTCACCAGTACCCGCCGCGATGGTCGGGCCAATGACATCTGGATCATGGCTCCGGATGATCCGGGCAGTGCCCGAATGGTCGCGCCGGCCGATGACGGTACCTTGTGGGCACCGATCGCCTTCGATCGAGCCGGTGGCCGGCTGCTGGTGCAGCAGTATGTCAGCATCGCCGATTCGCGCATCCAGGTGCTCGATCTGGCCAGCGGTCGGCAGGTGCGTCCCTTGCCCGAGCCCGACTCGGCATCGGCCGACATCGCCCTGGCCTTCAGTCACGATGCTGCGGGGGTGGCCGACGGGCTGTATTTCCTGACCGATCGTCAGGGCGAGTTCAATCAGCTTGCCTGGCAGTCGCTGCGGCCCGGATCGAAGATCAGGATATTGACTGCTGACATCCCCTGGTCGATCACCGAGTTCGCGCTCAGTGACGACGGTCGGCGTGGTGCGTTTCTCAGCAACGAGGACGGTATCAGTCGGCTGTACCTGTTCGATCCGGCCAGCGGCGACCACCGCCGGGTCGAGGCGGTTCCGAATGGCGTGATCGGCGGGCTTCGCTTCGATCCCAAGGGGGAGCGGCTGGCCTTCACGGTCAACAACGCCCGCACGCCCAGCGATGCCTACGTACTGACCCTGGCCGGCGCGCCGGGTGCCAGCCCGGTCCTGGAGCGCTGGACCTACAGCGAGGTCGGCGGACTCGATCCGGAGCGCTTCGTCGAGCCGGAACTGGTCCATTACCCGAGCTTCGACCAGGTCGATGGCGCAGCACGGCGGATTCCCGCTTTCGTGTATCGGCCGGTCGGTCCGGGGCCGCATCCAGTGGTGATCAGCATCCACGGCGGCCCGGAAGCCCAGGCGCTTCCGGTATTCAGCAGCACCTATCAACTCTGGCTGGCTCGGCTCGGTGCGGCGGTGATCGTGCCCAACGTGCGGGGTTCGGCCGGCTACGGCAAGACCTATGTCGGTCTCGATGACGGCTACCGACGCGAGGATTCGGTGCGCGACATCGGGGCCTTGCTGGACTGGATCGCAACCCAGCCCGATCTCGATGCTTCGCGGGTGGCTCTGTACGGTGGCAGCTACGGCGGCTACATGGTTCTGGCCGGTGCGGTCCACTACAGCGATCGACTGAAGGCGGCGGTGGACATCGTCGGCATCAGCAATTTCGTCACCTTCCTGGAAAATACCCAGGACTACCGGCGTGATCTTCGGCGCGTCGAATACGGTGACGAGCGTGATCCGGAGATGCGTGCCTTCCTTCAGCGCATCAGTCCGCTCAACCAGGTCGAACGAATCCGCATTCCACTGCTGGTGGCCCAGGGCAACAACGATCCGCGGGTGCCGGTGAGCGAGTCCGAGCAGATCGTCGCGGCCCTGCGCCGACAGAACGTGCCGGTGTGGTACATGAATGCCTTGAACGAGGGGCACGGGTTCCGGCGCAAGGAAAACCAGGATGTGTTCAGCGAGGTGGTGATGCTGTTCCTGAGTCGGCATCTGTAGATCGGGGCGGCCACCACGGCGGGACCGCCGGAGTGTGCTCCGGCAGTCCCGTAGCGGCCGCCGAGGCGGTCAGGGTGCCGACTGGCAGCCGTGGTCTGCGGTCTGCGATGGACTTTCCGGTTCGGCCAGATAGCGGGTTGCCCAGGCCGCCAGCACCGCGCCGACATAGAGCGCGTCAGCACGGCGCGACAGCATGTGGTCGGCATCGTCGAGCGAGACGAAGCTCTTGGGGTGGCGGGCCGCCGCGAACAGGCGGGCAGCATTGTCGATGCCGACCTCACGGTCGAGCGGCGCGTGGAAGATGATCAATGCCCGAGCCAGATTCGGGAGCACGGTGCTCGGGTGGGCGTCATTGAGGGCATCCAG
>DIHI01000033.1:13409-16955 GCA_002420085.1 Lysobacterales bacterium UBA5700
GACGTGGCTCGGTTCGGCCGGTGCGTTGATCGTGGCCACGGCCACGCATTCCGGAATATCGACCGCCGCCATGATCGCCGCAGCGCCACCCAGGCTGTGGCCGATGATCAATTTGGGGGCGGCGAACTCGGTGCGCAGAAAGTCGGCGGCGGTGACCAGGTCGTCGACGTTGGAGGCGAAATTGCTGTCGGCGAACTCGCCCTCGCTGCCGCCGAGGCCGGTGAAGTCGAAGCGCAGCACGGCGATCCCGGCCTGCGCCAGTGCCTGCGCGATGAACGCAGTGGCGCGGGTGTCCTTGGAGCAGGTAAAGCAATGCGCGAACAGGGCATAGGCCACCGGATCTCGTTCCGGCAGGTCGAGGCGGGCCGACAGACGATCGCCGGTGCCGGAGTGGAAGTGGATCGGGTGGCTCGGCATGAGGAGGCGCTGCATTCGGGCGTCTTGCGAGTATGGCCGTGAATGGCTTCGCCGTCGAATCCCGGACTGACGGTGGATGTGTCGGTCGTAGCGAGTGGCGTCCGATCACAGCCCGGCGGCCGAGCCGATCGAGCAGGCCGAACCGCACGCATCCATTGGCGACGCTTGCTAGAATCGGGCGATGGCCGCATCACCCTCCGCTGCTGCAAGCACGCCCACTGCCGGCTCGACGCCCCGGCAGGGGGCGCTGTTCGCGGCCCCGGACGGGCCGAAATTCGTTCGGCGCGGTGATCTGGCCGGTGCCAGTGTCGGTCGGGAGCAGGTCTGGTGGTGGTGGGCCGCTGGTCTGGCGGTGCTGCTGGTGGCCCTGATCATGGCCGATCGCTGGCCGACGCTCGCGCGCGATCCGGATTGGCGACCGCACATGCAGGCGCTCTGTGATCGGCTGGGGTGCAGCGTGCCGGCCTGGCGGCAACCGGAGGCATTGCGGGTCACCGGGCGCCAGTTCCGTCGCCACCCGAGTGTCGCCGATGCGTTGCTGCTGACGGCCGGCTTCCGCAACGATGCTGCCTTCGCACAACCGTGGCCGAACCTGCGGGTCGAACTGACCGACATCGATGGCGCCGTGCTTGGCGTGCGCGTGTTCTCGGTCGAGGAGTACCTCGGGCGGGTGCCGGAATCGGCGCAGATCGCACCCGGACAGGACGCTCGGCTCGTGCTCGAACTGCTCGATCCGGGCGAGCGTGCCGAGGCATTTCGCATCGATTTTCGCTGACGATCGGCCGGCGGTGGCAGCGGCGTCGATGACGGCGTCGTTCGCCATGCAGCCGAGCAGAATTGCCCTTCCTCTTTGACACGCGACGGGTGGTTCGCGGTAGACTGACCAACCCCCCAGCGGTTCGCCGTGAGCCCCCATCGTGGCACGGAAGCCGGCACCATAAGAGACCCCGCGAACGTGACCGCCTCCACTTCTCTGCACGTCGACGCAGCACGTCGGCCGTCCACCAGTGATCAGCCCTCGTTGCGTGAATGCGTCCACGTTGCCGTGCGCCGTTATCTGGCTGATCTGGGTGAGGCGAGACCGGAGGACATCTACGCCCTGGTTCTTCAGGAGGTCGAGCCGGCCCTGCTGCTGGAGGTGCTCCGCCACTGTCATGGCAACCAGAGCCGCTGTGCCGAGGCGCTGGGTATCAATCGCACCACGCTCCGGAAGAAACTGCGCGCCTACGGGCTGGAATGATCCGGCAAATGCGGTTCGCTTGATCTGGCGCAGAGAGTTCAACCGACCGATCGGTCAAAATAGCGCATCACCGATCGCAAGGAGTCTCCGATGTCGTACTCGTCTCTGTCCCGCCGGCCCGGTGGGCGCTTGGCCGTTGCTGCCGGTCTGCTGGCTGCCGGCTTGACCTCCCCCGTGCTCGCCGCCGACACCCCTTCGCCGTGGCGGATCGATGCCCGCTATCGCTTCGAGCATGTCGATGACGATGGCTTTGCCCGCACTGCCAATGCGCACACCCTGCGCCTGCGGCTCGGTTATCTGTTCGCCCCGACGTTCGCCCCAGGCTGGTCGGTCTACCTGGAAGGCGAGCACGTCGAGGCCATCGGCGATGGCTTCAACAGCACCGCCAACGGTCGGCTCGATCGTCCGGTGGTCGCCGATCCCGAGGACAGCGAACTGAACCAGGCATGGCTCGGCTATCGCAATGACCGCTTCGAGGCTCGGCTCGGCCGGCAGCGGATCACCCTCGACAACCATCGATTCGTCGGCAATGTCGGTTGGCGTCAGAACGAGCAGACCTTCGATGGTGGTTGGCTGGCCTTGACCCCTGCGACCGGCTGGCGGCTTCAGTACGGTTACCTGGCCAGCGTGCAACGGGTGTTCGGCGACACCGCGATCAATCCCTTGCTTGGCGAGCGCGAGGTCGATAGCCACCTGTTCGATGTCGAGTACGCGCCGGGCGGACGCTGGAAGCTGGGCAGTCTGCTGCTGGCCCATGAAGATCGCGACGTGCCGACCGACTCGCACCTGACCTGGGCACTGCGCTGGCTCGATCAGCGGTCGCTGACCGAGGGGGTCGGCCTGGGCTGGCGTGCCGAATATGCTCGACAGTGGGACATGGGCAACCAGCCGGCGCGCTTTGGTGTCGATTACTGGCGGGTGGAGCCCAGCCTGACCTGGCAGGGCATCACCTTCAACGCGGGCTGGGAGCGGCTGGATGGCGATGGCCGACGCGGGTTCCAGACCCCGTTGGCGACCCTGCACGCCTTCAATGGTTGGGCCGATCGCTTCCTGGCCACGCCGGCCAATGGCCTCGACGATCGGTTCATCGGGCTTGCCGGCACCCTCGGCAAGGCCAAGTGGGGCCTCACCTGGCATGATTTCGATGCCGCCCGCCACAATGCCGACTACGGCAGCGAATGGGACGCCTCGCTCGGCTATCCGCTGCCGTTCGGACTGAGCGCCCTGGTCAAACTGGCACGCTACGACAGCGACGGATTTTCCGCCGATGTCACCAAATTCTGGTTGCAACTGGAATATCGCCGCTGATCGAGCGCAGCGTGGGCCGGCCTGATCGAGCCGGCCCACGATCACCGTGCGGCCTGTTCAGTCGCGCAATCGGCTGAACGTATAGTCCTGCGCGGCTTGTGGCTGGTGGCAGGCAAAGCAGGCATCGGCGGCGGTCTGGCCGACCACTGGCCGAGCCGGATCACCCTCGGCGAATCCCTCGAAGCCCCAGCCGCCGGTGTCGGCATAGCGGGCGGCATCCTTGTGCATGACCCCGACCACCTTGCGCCGGCCTTCGACCACGGCATGGTCGCTGCGGCTGGCTTCCAGCAGATCGAACACGATCACCGCGCCGTCCGGAAACCGCTCGCTGCGATAGCCGGTGATGGCCAGATCGTTGGCGTAGAGGTGATGAATGCCGCCGAAGGCCGCGTACAGCGGATGGCCTTCCTCGATCACCATCGATTTGACGTGGTGCCAGTCGCGATAGCCGGCGGGAAAGGCCACGCCGTCTTCGGCGAAGGCTGGGTCGAGACCGGTCGCGCTGACGATGGCGGCGACCATGAATGCTGCGACACGGGTGGCGCGTGCGATTCGGTTGTTCATGATGGGTGTCCTCGGTT
>DIHI01000021.1:0-8412 GCA_002420085.1 Lysobacterales bacterium UBA5700
ACCCGACCGACCGCAACTCGCAGCAACCCGACACACGACCCGCACCTTCAGCGTCCTCACGAAGCTCGCATCGCCACGCCACTGCCGAGCGCATGGCGACCGATGGCCCCCGCAGGTCCAGCCTGGCCATGCGCCACCACGACCAGCGCACGCCACGATCCCCCGCGTCGTACCACTTCAGCCGACACCACCGGGGCCACACACTCAACGCTGATCCGAACCATCCAGTTGCGCAAGAATCGCCATCCGCGCCTCGGCAGCGCGAATACCCTGTTCGTCGCTGGCGTCAGCGATCGAAGCATACGCTTCCGATTGTTCGACCAGGCGGATCATGGTCCTGCGTTGAATGTCGTCAAGCACAACCGATTCGAGATTATTCGAGATCATGATCAGATTCCCGCGCATACGCTGCTCGGCAACCCTGGCGTACTCATCAGCGCCTTTTTCGCCCAACATTTGCAGGGCAAACAGATCACGCCGGAGTTCGCTCAACCAGAAATCCCCGGTGTAGGTGTTGCCGAACCCGTACATCACGTATGCGTTGTTCGAACTCATCACATGCCATGTGTAGACTCCACCAAAAAAGCCAACGATGGCGCCAACCACACCTGCCAGAACCGCTTTCGATTTCAAATCAATCATCCTCATGATTCCTATACCTCATTGATGTCGTACCTCAGCACAACGACCAAAGGCCACCCCACCGATCCAAGCTGCAACTCGGGCGTCGAGCGAAAGGCACGCTACATTCCTGACGGTTTGATGCGCGACATCGCTCTCGTTCACGCTGCATAGCTCAGCACCCGCCACCACAACGCATTCGACCACTTTATCAAGATGACTGGCCATCTCGGTGTATTCTTACGTCCGCCCGGACTCACGCTTCATTTCACGTATCCAGGATTGTAGCGCCAGGACCGCGTTGAGTTGATGTTCGGAAAGCCGGGCACGCAAGGCCTGGTCGAATGTTGAGCCCTCAGCGCAACCATGTATCTGACAAAACATGACGGTCGGAAGAGAACGTGGACCGCAGCCGCCATCACCTGTGCAGTTGGCCAGGTAAATCGCCAATGGCAGGGCGTCTACCAAGTCCTTATGGCCATACCTGCTGGCATGCTCTGGCAGTAAGCGGTCAAGTGGAATAGCGTCGAATTCAAGCAGGACAAGCCCTGCCGAAACCTGAGAGAATACATCATCATAATCCCGAATAACGGCATTGGCTTCAATCAATGCCGCTTCACTGCCTCCCTTTTTCCTGGCCAGTTCGATGTCGATCTGCCCCTGTGACATCGAATTCGCAAGTTTATCGGGGAGATCGGCGCAGAGCTCCACGTGCCTGGCAATTGCCCATATGCGGGACTGATCTGGACGGTTTGGGTCGGTAGCATTCCAGGGGTCTGGGTTTCGTTTGCACAGGGAATCAGCAAGCCTCTCAAGTTCATGCACTCGTGGATCGTTGGTGCCGAATTGATCACGAGCCAGCCCGATTGCTTCCTTGAAGGACGCGCTGTCATCAATGATGCTGGTGATCGTAATCGAAGGAGCGTTGATCAAGCGCTTTTTATTGGCGCCAGCTTTCTGGTCGAGTGATGTATCGGACCCGCCGGGAGAAAGTGGCTCGTCGGGCTCGACCAAGAGCTTATTTTTCAGGGCGCGCGGGGGCTCATTGTCCATACGCCCCGAAGAGTGATACCACCAGCCAGTGGCCACGAGTGCTGCGGCCACAAGTAAATATGCAAATCTACTCATTGAACCACTCGTTGTGCTGGTTACTGGCTTGGGATGGATGAAGCAGATTGGCACCCAACTTCAGCCAAAAGGCTCATCGTGGAAAGGCCGAAAGCATTGTAGTAGTTGGCTCAAGCTCGGAAAGGTAAAACCGGGGGCGATGAATGGTATCGAGCGGTCAGACATGGGGCATGCTTGCCACTTGAGCACACGTGTTGTAATGTGTGTTTGGCCACCGTCCACGTATTACAGATCGACGCTGATCAGGGGCGTGGACGGTTCATGGGCAACGCAATTGATGTTGTGATCACATGGAGCAATCAAATGTCAAATTTTCCGCATCAAGAATGCCTGTAGCGTCAGCAAACACAACTACCAGGCGGCGTATTTTTGTAGCATCCTACCCCGATGTGTGTCAAGCGGGATTCGGCAGCACCTCTGAGAAAACAAGGATCGATCACAAAACGCTGCTCACTCGACTTTGACCAAGCTGGAAGCAGAGGCATCGGCCACCGTCGAAGTAGCCATGCTGCGCGCACAATCACAGGCCGCGCGGCAATAGCTGATTCGATCGCACCCGTTGGATCGAGCGAAGCGATGGATCGATCGCCGGATCACTGCTGCCGATTCGGAACCATATCGGAACCTCCGCCCAGCCCGGCACCGGCTGGCCATCGATCCGATCGACCTCGAACGTCCATTGCGACACGGCGGCCACTGCCGCGCGATCCAGTTCGGGATGACCGCTACTGTGTGTCACGTTGACCTCGGCGACACGTCCATCGGCATTCACCCGCACAGCCAAGTCCACATTGCCCTGCGCTCTGCGGTCGAGGGCTGTGGCCGGATAGCGCGGAGGAACCATGTCATCCGCCCTCATCCCCGTCGCAACATACTGGATATCGAAGGCATGTCCGCCTTCCGGCAGGGGCCGGCCCCGGACATCGACATAGACATGCGTGCTGAGCGACTTGCCGACCGTCGCCGGATCGATCTGAGTGAAGGTCCAGGCCGCGATTGCCGATTGCACCCGTCCCCGCAGGCGCGGATCGAGCGAATCATCGAGCAGCACCACCCGCTCGACCCGACCATCGGGATCAAGATCGATCTTGGCAACCAGCGTGATCATGACCGGCGCATGGATCTGCACCCAGGCTTCGACCACGGCCCGCGCGATCGCGTCCAGCTTCGGCCCTCCACCGGAAATCACCCCATCCTTGGCGCGGCCCAATCGGACGTCGGCACGCACCGCTGCCGTGTACCAGGCCAGCGCCTGCTCCTCTCGTCCCAACCCCCACAGCGCATAGGCATACAGCTTCGGCTGCCAGATCGGCGGTGCCGGGGCGGATTCGGCGGCAGCATGCCAGTGCGCCAGTGCGCAGGCAAAATCGCCATCCTGAGCACAGACCTGTCCGAACAGCAGTTCGCGGCGACGCTGCCAGGTGGTGTCCCCTTCGGTCTTCGGGGTCGCCTGTTCAAGCCGCGTGCGAGCAGACCGCAAACGGCCACTCCTGACATCCAGGTCCACCAGGTCCAACTGCCCATGGCCGTCGTCCTCTCCGGACGCAATCCGCCGCTCGATGTCCTCGCGTAGCCGACCCCGTTGGCGCATGGTCAGTGCCAGCGGCCACCGTGCTACGGCCGGATCGACGAACTCATGTACGACATCCGGTGCCGGCACGGCGATGCAATCGGCCAGGTTCGTTTCACACTCTGGCCAGGGTCGATCGGTCACGGTGCTGGCCTGGACCTCGGCGACCACACCTGCCAACAGCAGGATCAGAAGACCGAACGACAGGCGATCGAGAATGCTCATGTTGTAGCGCTCAGGCTGATCGTGGGGATTCGGACACGATGTCCTGCTGACGCCGTGTCCGGGTGCGGCGTCTGGCCGCGCCAGCGCGTCGAACTCAGGCCGTTGTGACCGGGCCGATGTAATCGAACTTGCCGATCACCACGCCGGCATGGCGCAGGATGCAATAGGCGGTGGTCACGTGGAAGAACACGCTGGGCAGCAGCCAGTTGTTCAGGTGATCGAGGCCGTCGAAGCGCAGTTCGCCCTTGCTGCGGGTCTTGACGGTGACCGAGCGGTTCTCGCCACCCTCGAAACGTGCCGGCTCGATCGACTCAATGAAGGCGATCGTCTTGTCGATGCGAGCGGCGAGATCATCGAAGCCGGTCTCGTCATCGGGGAATGCCGGTGGATCGATCACGGCCATCCGAGCGGCGCCGTTCTTGGCCATGTCGGTGGCGATCTGAACCTGCCGGAGCAGCGGGAACATGTCCGGATACAGGCGCATGTTCAACAGCACCGACGGATCGATGCCGCGATCGCGGGCATGCGCCGCACCCTTGTCCAGTACGTGGCGCAACTGGCGCAGGGCCTGGCTCAGGGCAGGAACGGTGACGGAATGGATACTGACGGTCATGGTGTTGCTCCTTGTTGGCGTCGGATTGAACTGAACGACTTCACGAACCGCCGCCCCGCCAAATGCAGGACGGCGCAGAACTCGGTGGGTGGCACCCTCGAATGATGCGCTGGACGGTCGGCATGCCTTGATCGGCCGGTTGCCGCACGACCCGATGCCGTTGGCCCTCGATCAGACCCGGGGCTGCGGCTGGAGGGGACGTGCCGCGCTCATTTCTCCTGCTCGCCAGCCTGCGCCACGGCAATCGCTTCGCGCAGCACCAGGACGGCGTTCTCGATCTCCTCCACCCCCTGCGCACCACTGGTCTTGGTCACCTCCAGCCGATGCACGATGCCGGTAGCGGGATCGATCAGGTATTCGGCACGGTATTCGGCGCGGATACCGGCGATGCTGCGGGTGATTTCCTCGATGCTGGGCTCGGGTACACCGGCACGGATCGCATGGGCGCGCATGGAGGCCCGCAGGATCGGCTCGGCCGCCTCGGCGTCGAGGTTGCGGGTGTGCAGTGCGCGGATCATGCCATTCGCTCCGCCATCGCGCTGCAACTCGAACGCCGTGCTCAGCGGCAGCGGATCACCCCCGAGCATATTCGTTCCTGCCTCCTGCCACTCATAGCGTGTATCGGGAATCAGGCCACCGCCTGCCGGAAACAGCAGCGGAGTGATCTTGCCGGCCAACTGTTGGCCAAGAATCTCGTCGCTGGCCAGACTGCTCAGAATGCCTGGCTGCTGGTCGTGCGCGCGCGCCTCGGCCGCCGCGCGCTGGTCGGGATCGTCGATCCGGGCCAGGGCGTCCTTCAGGCTCTTGTCGAACATGGCACCGACGATGCGACGGACATGGGCACCGAGTTCGCTCAGGTTCTCGATCGCCACGAAGCCCCCCTCGGCATCGACTCGAACCGAAGCCGGCAGACCCTGGACGGCCTCGGCCAAGGTCCGGACCAAGGTCTGCTCATCCTCGTCGATGCCGGAGATGAAGGCGATCTCGACATCCCCAGTGATCCAGGACAGGGCGTGGCCACCCTCGGCACGCGGCTGGCTGCGAATCTCCACGCTCGCCCGGGAACGCCAGACCCGTGACGACGCGCCCTTGGTCCGCAACTGGTCGATCGCCTCGTCATAGATCAGGGTTGCATGGCCTGACCAGGGCAGTGGCCAGTACAACTCCTTGCCAGCAGACGGGTCGCCAGCCGGGGCATCGTCGGCGCCGTCGGCATCGGTGGTCCGACTCGCCGCGCCCGTATCGGAATCGCCCTCACTGCCGCCATGCGTGCCATCCGCCGCGTCGCTCGCCGCAGCAGAGCCCGAGCCGCTGGGCTGCTCGGCGGCCATCGCCACCGCATTCGGCAAGCCGCCTGCAAGGACAGCCAGTACCGTCGCCAGAAGACCTGCCCACAGAATCGCCGATCGCTTCATCCACGTTCCCTCGAAAACAACATCCGAACCATCCTCAACCAAATACCGGCAGCCCCACGACCGACCATAGGCCAGTGCGCCCGCGATCGAGGCACACGGCGCGGCGCGGCGCACTACACTATCAGGGATTGAGCCCGGCGAGAATCCGAAACCGCAGCAGCCAGCCGCCAGAACCCGACGTCCCGATCGGATGGCCGTCAGGCCGGCAGCAGCGCCACGCGCTGGTCAGCCCCCGCAGTAGATCGAGTCCCTGCTACCGACTGCGCCGCTGCACCCTGGCCGTCACGGCTCGATGCCGATCAGCACCAAGGGTACTGCCGGCACGCCGCGACCATTGCGGATGACATTGTAAAGCTCCCCCTCGTAATAGCCCGGCCCTGACGACATCTGCTGCTGCATCGACTTCATCGGCAGCACCTCGACCCCGACATCGATCGTGTCACTGACGTAGAACGCAAGGTGTTTGACGAACAGATCGTAGGCAACGAAAGCGTACTTGCCGAACTGCACCTCAAGCGCCACACGATCCTTCACGAAATCGGTCTGGTTGTAGCTGAAGATCGCCTCCTGGCCCGCCGCCTCGATCACGCGCTTCTGCTCGTCGGGCGGCATATTCAATGTCTGTCGAATCAGGCGTTGCTCGCGGGTTACCCAATACGAGACACGGCTTTCTTTCCAACCGAGATCGCCGAGATGGCTCCGGAATGCGTCATTGATTTCCGTCGGGCTATACTTCATCTGTCCAGCCATACGGACCTCCTTGCTCATTTTAGTCTTCATGGCCTGGGCATCGATCGCCTGCACTACTGACGTGATCTCTTCCCAAAGCATCTTGTGATGGACCAAAAGATACTCCAATCCGTTCAGGTGCGAATAGACCTCTGAAATCTTCACGAATCATGCTCCTCAATAGGACTGTCGCTCTTCCAGAAGACGCAATTGCTCACTCCGTAGAACTGGCTTGCCCTCACGAGGTGCCTGGCCAACTACAGGCGAATCCGCAGCCGGCGATGACGAGGTCCATGGTGAACGAGTCAGCGTCGAGCCCGCGTCGGCTGGATCATAGACCGGCGTGTTGCGGGCACGCACGCGAAGCTCGCCCGCAGCAGCCGCGCGGACGCGCTCCACAGCAACATCGGCATACTCACGCAGCAATTCTGCACCAGCGCCACGCCGTCCACATCGGACGGCTGCGGCAAGCGTGGTTCCAACGCCAGCGTAAGGATCAAGCACCCAATCATCTGGCTTGGACAGGGAAAGCACCAGACGCTCGACCAACTCAATCGGAAACTGACAGGGATGATTGGTCTTTTCTACGTGATTGTTTTTGACGTTTGGGATGACCCAGACGTCCCCAGGATTCTTGCCGAGCGGGTTGCATGAATACTGACCTGCTTTCGGCCCTTTGAAGTGCTTTTTGCCCGGGTATTTTTGTGGAACCCGAATCGGATCCAGCTCGAAATGATATTCATCGGATTTGGTAAACCAGCAAATCGTTTCGTAACGTCCGGACAACCGTCGAGTACAATGCAGGCCATGCTCGAAATGCCAAACGATACGATTACGCAATTTCAAACCAAGCCCGGCAAATATCGGATACAACGCTATGTCGAGTGGCACGATGTTACCGGCCTTGCCTTTCTCGACATAATTGCCTACTTGCCAGCAGAGACTTCCACTCGGTGAGAGCACCCTGACACATTCGCCGATGATCAACGCTTGCTCGCGCAAATAGATGTCCAGACTTTTTTTCGCTTCGTAAGCTTTCCCGACGTTGTAGGGCGGTGAGGTCACCACCAGTTGAATAGTATCGGAACCAATCTCAGCCAACAAATCTCGACAATCGCCATGATGCAACACTGCGCGCGCCGAGGCGTCGAATCGTGTCTTTACATCCAACATCTGCTCAACCTCAGTCGCGGGCTCAGTGGCCGCATCCATCACCCGCACTTGGAATATCCACAATTCAGGCAGGTGGCGCAGCCATCCATCAGGACCATGGCCTTGGTGCTGCACTTGCTGCACAGGGTGGCCGATGCCGGATAGTCACCGGTCTCGGCGACAGCCCGTTCACCGTCAGGATTCTGGTTGGCCTGGTGGGCACGTCGCTTTTCGGCGATCAATCGACGGCGCTCCGGGCTCATGTCCTCATCGACGATCAGGCCGATCGCCTTCATGTGGTCTTCGACCACGGCGCCGATTTCGGCAACGATGCTCGGCATGTAGACGCCGCCGGCCTTGAAATAGCCGCCGCGCGGATCGAATACCGCCTTCATCTCCTCGACCAGGAAGGTGACATCACCGCCCTTGCGGAACACCGCCGACATGATCCGGGTGAGCGCGACGATCCACTGGAAGTGGTCCATGTTCTTTGAGTTGATGAAGATCTCGAACGGCCGCCGGCTTTCGTGCTCGGTCCCCTGGTTGAGCACGATGTCATTGATGGTGACGTACAGGGCGTGCTCGAACAGCGGGCTCTTGACCTTGTAGGTCGATCCGACCAGCACGTCGGGACGCTCCAGACGCTCATGCATCTGGATGACTTCGGCGCCGTGACAATCACCGTCGTCGGTGGTGGCCTCGACCGATACGGCCGGCTCGGCACCCGGCTTGACGACGCTGTAACGCTTGATCTTGTTGCCGATCTTGACGGCCATGCTGACGACTCCTGGTTGCTGCGCCGACATCCGAGCCTGGCTACGGATGCCTGGGCGATGTTTCTGCTGGATTCCGGCGATACGCAGCCGCCGGACGGGGGCTGCTCCGGGCCAGACATGACCCGGAGCAGAGACTGATGATTACGTCTTGCCGGCCTTCCGGGCCGGCGCCTTGTTCAGCGC
>DIHI01000021.1:8460-14330 GCA_002420085.1 Lysobacterales bacterium UBA5700
GCCTTGTTCAGCGCCGCCTTGGCCGCCGGCTTTCCGGTCGCCGCTTTCTTGGCTGGAGCCTTGGTCGCAGGGGCCGTGCCGGCGGACGCCTTCTTGCCGGTCGTCTTGCTCGACACAGCCTTCTTGGCGGGCGCCGCCTTGACAGCGGCCTTCTTGCTCGCTGCCTTGCTCGCGCCGGCCTTCGGGACAGCGGTCTTCTTGCTGGCAACCTTCTTGCTGGCAGCCTGCTTGCCAGCGGGCTTCCCGGCACTGCCGCTGCGAGCGGCGGCGACCTTGGCCTTGACCGTTTTCACGGCAGCATCAAGGGTTTTCTTCGCCGAGTCGGCGGCCTTCTGGAGTGCCTTGCCGGCCTTCGACGATTTGGCCTTCTTCTCGACCTTGACGACTTCCGCCTTGACCTTCCTGATCTCGGATTTGGCCTTCTTGATTCCGGCCTTGGCCTTCTTCTCGACCTTGGCGACCTCGGCCTTGACCTTCCTGATCTCGGCCTGAGCCTTCTTCTCGACCTTGGCGACTTCCGCCTTCACTTTCTTGGCCGCAGGCGAGGACTTCACCCGCTCGACCACCTTGGCGACCTGTTCACTCGCCACCTCGACCGCATGTTCGATACCCGCTTTCACACCGTTGTCGTTGCTCATATGCCCCTCCTGATCGGGCCACTGGTTGAGCCGATGCCATGCAAATCCACGAGGTTCGCAGCCTCGCGACCGTGCCTCATCCGTTTCCATCATCGGCGCGTTGGCACAAAATCTACTCCGGTCGGCAGAAAAATCCACACTTCGATGGCACATGGACGGTTCCGACTGCCGGGACCGAATCCGGCAGCAGGATGCGGACCTGATCCGTCCGGCCGCGATGTCCGGATCAGAACTTGCCGTAGTACCCTTCCTTCAGGGCATCGAACAGGTTGGCGGCGGTGTGCAACTCGCCGTCGTACTCGACCTCCTCGTTGCCCTTGACCTCGACCACCGAGCCATCCTCAAGCTCGAAACGGTAGAGGGTGTTCTCCAGGTCGGCCTCCTTGACCAGCACGCCCTGAAATGCATCCGGATTGAAGCGGAAGGTGGTGCAGCCCTTCAGTCCCTGTCGGTGGGCGTAGCGGTAGATGTCCTTGAAATCGTCGAATGGGTAGTCGGTGGGGACATTGGCGGTCTTGGAAATCGAGGAATCGACCCACTTCTGGGCAGCCGCCTGGATATCGACGTGCTGGCGCGGGCCGATGTCGTCGGCAGCGATGAAGTAGTCCGGCAGACGCGCCTCGTCACTGTCGGCATAGGGCATCGCCTTCGGATTGACCAGGGTGCGGTAGGCCAGCAATTCAAAGCTGAACACCTCGACCTTTTCCTTCGACTTCTTGCCTTCCCGGATGACGTTGCGGCTGTAGTGATGAGCGAAGCTCGGCTCGATGCCATTGCTGGCATTGTTGGCCAGACTGAGCGAGATCGTTCCGGTCGGTGCGATCGAACTGTGGTGGGTGAAGCGGGCGCCGGTTTCGGCCAGTTTGCCGACCAGTTCCGGCGCGGCCTCCGCAACCCGCTGCATGTAACGGCTGTAGCGTGCGTGCAGCACCCGGCCCTTGACCGTGTCGCCGATCCGATGACCATCGCGCGCCATTTCCGGGCGCTTGCGCAGCATCTCGCCGGTGACCTTGAATTCCTCCTCCATGATCGGCGCCGGGCCTTTCTCTTCGGCCAGTTGCAGGGCAACCTCCCAACCGGCCACCGCCATGTCCTGGGCGACCCGCTCGGTGAACGCGCAGCTTTCCGGGCTGCCGTACTTCATGCGCAGCAGGGTCAGGGTCGAGCCGAGGCCGAGGAAGCCCATGCCGTGCCGGCGCTTGCGGATGATTTCGGCACGCTGTTCGGGCAATGGCAAGCCATTGATCTCGACCACGTTGTCGAGCATTCGGGTGAACACGCGGACGACTTCCTTGTATTCCTCCCAGTCGAAACGTGCCTTGTCGGTGAATGGGTCGCGGACGAACTTGGTCAGGTTGACCGAGCCCAGCAGACAGGCGCCGTAGGGCGGCAGGGGCTGCTCACCGCACGGGTTGGTGGCGCGGATGGTCTCGCACCACCAGTTGTTGTTCATCTCGTTGACCCGATCGATCAGGATGAAGCCGGGCTCGGCAAAATCGTAGGTGGACACCATGATCATGTCCCACAGGTGCCGGGCCTTCAGGTGACCGTAGATTTTGCAGGCGACCAGACCATCGTCGCGAACGACGTAGTTGCGGTGGGTCGGCCACTCGCGCCAGACCACGGCGGTCGGGTCGTCGAGATCGACTTCCGCCTGTTCCTTGACATGGACCGGGAACACCAGGGGCCAGTCCAGGTCGTTCTCGACGGCATCCATGAAATCGTCGGTGATCAGCAGGGACAGGTTGAACTGACGCAGCCGGCCATCCTCGCGCTTGGCGCGGATGAACTCGCGGACATCCGGATGCGAGACATCGAAGGTGCCCATCTGTGCCCCACGCCGACCGCCGGCCGAGGACACGGTGAAGCACATCTTGTCGTAGATGTCCATGAAGCTCAGTGGCCCGGAGGTGTACGCACCGGCGCCGGAAACATAAGCGCCACGGGGCCTGAGCGTGCTGAACTCGTAGCCGATGCCGCACCCGGCCTTGAGCGTCAGACCGGCCTCGTGAACCTTCTGAAGGATGCCGTCCATCGAGTCTTCGATGGTTCCGGACACGGTGCAGTTGATCGTACTGGTGGCCGGCTTGTGGGCCAGGGCACCGGCATTGGAGGTGATTCGGCCGGCGGGAATCGCGCCTCGGCGCAGCGCCCACAGAAAACGCTCGAACCAATACTTGCGCTTCTCCGGCGTTGCTTCCGGCTCGGCCAGGGCGCGCGCCACCCGCTGCCAGGTGTCGTCGATGACCTGATCGACTGGCTCGCCCAGCTTGCTGGTCAGCCGATACTTCTTCTCCCAGATGTCCTGGGAGGCAGGCTGCATGGGAATGTCCGCCGCCGAGTTCACTTTTACCGCCTCCAGCCGAACCGTGCTCATCTCGCTCGCTCTCCCCTCCGGGCCCGCCCAGGCCGGGGCGGGTGTTGATGGTGATTGTTCGGCCTCAACGGCCGCCGTCGCCCCGACCGCCGCACTCGGGCATCGAAGCCGGCACGGCGCACGGAACCGCAGACGCATGTCCAGTCTGCCGATGGCGGACGGACGGGCGACGACGGCCAGCGCTCGATGCGGCTTCGTGCATGGGCCTTGGGTGCCTGGGCGACGCGCCCGGACCCCAAGTTATTGGGTTTTCCGAGCCCGATCACCCCAAGATGTTGTGTGGGGGACGAATGATCACGCTACCGCCAGCGTGTCGGCATGTCAACCAGATTGTGCAGTCGCGCGCATCTCGCAAGGCCCGGACAGGGCGGCACGCCGGGCGCCGACCGACGAAAGCCGCCGCCAGGACGCGACCGCCCGGCAGACTGCGCGGAATCAGGGGGTCGCCTGCCGGCTCCACCCCCGGTGGCGACGGCGACTTCACCTGCGATTCAAAAGCCGGCCCCGAGAATGGCCGCGACCGGCCCAGGCCGGGCCCAGGCCGACGGTCCGTTGCGACCGAATCGCCGTCTGCGGCATCCTTTTCCCGTCCACCCGCTTCAGGTGCTCGCCCGATGCCCTCGCTCAGCCCAGCCCTCCGCTCCCTGCTGCTCCTGTTCGCACTGGCAGTCCCGTCGCTGTCTGCGACGGCTTCGCTCCCGGTCGCCGACGGTGAGGGCCGCGCCCTGCCCTCGCTGGCGCCGATGCTGGAGCGGATCACCCCCGCCGTGGTCAACATCCACAGCCGCGAAGTGCAGCAGGTGCGCAATCCACTGGCTGACGACCCGTTCTTCCGGCGTTTCTTCGGCATGCCGGACATGCCACGCGAGCGGGTCCGGCAATCACTCGGCTCGGGGGTGATCGTCGATGCCGAAAGCGGCCTGGTGCTGACCAACAACCACGTCATCGAGAATGCCGACGAAATCCTGGTCACCCTGGCCGATGGTCGCACACTGGAAGGCGAACTGGTCGGCACCGATCCCGACACCGATGTCGCCGTGCTGCGGGTTCCGGCCGAGAATCTGACCGCCCTGCCGCTGGCCGGCAACGACAGCAGCCAGGGCAACGGCAGCGCAGAATCGCTGCGGGTCGGTGATTTCGTGGTCGCGGTCGGCAATCCGTTCGGACTCGGCCAGACCGTCACATCCGGCATCGTTTCGGCACTCGGGCGCAGTGGCATTCGCGGCCTTGGCTACCAGAACTTCATCCAGACCGATGCCAGCATCAATCCGGGCAACTCCGGCGGCGCTCTGGTCAATCTGCGGGGCGAACTGGTCGGCATCAACACCGCGATCTTCACGCCATCGGGCGGCAACATCGGCATCGGCTTCGCGATCCCGGCACCGCTGGCGCGCGAAGTGATGCGGCAACTGCTCGCCTATGGCGAGGTTCGCCGGGGCTCACTCGGGGTGGAAACCCAGGACATCACCCCGGAACTGGCCGAAGCGCTGGCCCTGCGCAATTCACGCGGAGCCCTGGTCGCTCGGGTCTACAGCGGTTCGCCGGCCGAACGCGCAGGGCTGCGAATCGGCGATGTGGTCACCACCATCGACGGCCAAGCGGTGATCGATCGGCAGTCCCTGCATAATCTGGAGGGGTTGCTGCCGGTCGAGAAACCGATCCCGATCGAAGCCATCCGCGACGGTCGATCCCTGTCGCTGCGCGCCACCCTGACCGCGCGTCCGACCGAACTGGCCGGCGAACAACTCGACCCACGGTTGGCGGGTGCGACCTTCGTGGACATCAGCGAACGCATGCGCCAGCAGGGCTATTCCGGCGTTGTCGTCGGCCGGGTCGAGCCGGGCAGTCGCGCTGCACGTTCCGGCCTGCGTCCGGGTGATCTGGTGACAGCCGTCGGGCGTCGTCGAGTCGGTCAACTCGACAGCCTGCGGGCGGCCCTGGAGCCGCGTCCGCCGGAGTTGCTGCTCGGACTGGTGCGCGGACGGCGCAGCGGCGTGTTGCCGATGCCGTGACCGGTCGGCCGAGCCGGCCAGCGCTGCTCGACGCGCGGAAAGGATTGCCGGGACGATGCGCTGCCGGCGATGACCGCGTAGACGGCGTGCGTGCTGGCTGGACACCGGCTGCCGTGTCCCTGCGGGCCCGGTCGGGACGGGATCAGCCGATGCTGTTGTCCGACCGCAACGGCCCAGGCGATCGCCGGCCTTCACCCAGGCGCGGCATGGCGCGATCGCAGCCCTCGCAAGCGAGCGGTGTACACCGCTCGAATCAGTGCTTGAGGTTCTTGCGCAGACGCTCCAGCGCTTGCAACTGGGCGACCGCCTGGGCGAGCCGAGCCTGGGCTTCGGCCACTTCGATCGCATCGGTCCGATTGGCCAGGGCACGCTCGGCCTCGTCCTTGGCCTGCTTGGCGGCGACCTCGTCGAGGTCGTGCGCACGCACGGCGGTGTCGGCCAGCACCGTCACCAACTGCGGTTGCACCTCCAGAATACCGCCGGAGACGTAGAACTCCTGCTCTTCGCCCTGCTCGCTGGTAACGCGAACATAGCCCGGCTTGAGCCGGGTGATCAGGGGCGCGTGACGGGGCGCGATGCCCAACTCACCCAACTCGCCGGTGGCGACCACCATGGCGACATTGCCATGGAAGATTTCGTCCTCGGCACTGACGATTTCGCAGCGGATGGTGCTCATTTCTCTCTCGCTTCGCGCGTTCGACGGGAATTGGGAATCGGTAATCGGGATTCGTGAGGGCGGGCATGTGGAAGCGTCGAACACTGCTTCCCCGAATCACCACTCTCGAATCCCGAAGGCGGCCGTCAGGCGGTCGCGCCCATCTTCTTGGCCTTCTCGAAGGCTTC